>NZ_JBRBWD010000041.1:0-97573 GCF_052825245.1 Sagittula sp. | reverse complement strand
TCAACAATCGCCGCCTTCTCGAACCCATCGGGAACATTCCGCCCGCAGAGGCCGAGGCAAACTTCTACGCTGCTCGGGAAACATCAGGCATGGCCGCGTAACTAAGACAAATCAGCCTCCGGCAAACCCGGCGCGGTTCAGTCTGGACGTTCACAGGAGAACCTTCTGATCTAGAGGATCATGATTTTCGAATATCGGAGGCTGGATTTCTCCAGCCTCCAAAACGTGATCTTACTGGAACAGCGACAGCAGCGACTGCGGCGCCTGGTTCGCGATCGACAGCGCCTGTACGCCCAGCTGTTGCTGGACCTGAAGCGCCTGCAGACGCGCCGAGGCTTCTTCCATGTCCGCGTCGATCAGCGTGCCGATACCGGACTTGAGCGCATCGGTCAGACCGGAGATGAAGTCCGTCTGCGTTTCGATACGGCCCTGCGCAGAACCGAAGGCAGAGGCCGAGTCGATTGCGATCTGGATCAACCCCTCGATGTCCGCCAAAGCGGTGTCTGCGCCGGTCTGTGTCGTGACGTCGATATCGCCGAGCGCTTCGAGCTTGCCGCCGATGACCGTGGAGGCATCGGTGTTGTACTGGTTGAGCGTGTACGAGAAGTTGTCGCCGGTCACCTGGTGGCCAGTGAACACGATCTCGTTGCCGTTCTGGACAACAGCCCCGACGGTTCCGATGTCGGTGCCAAGGTCGGCCGCCGCATAGCTGTTGAACGCCGCGGCAAGACCGGCAACGACTTCCGCCATCGTGTCGCCATCGCGGGCGACGTAGGAAATGTCGTTGCGATCTGTCGTTGCGGCCAAGCCGTTGCCCGCCGTGCCGGTGATCGCGATGGAGAAACCGGTCCCTGCTACCACCGTGTCGGTCGAGGCCGTTCCGAAGGTCGTCGTGCCTGCCGGCGCCGTGGTGTTGTTGCCGGTCATCACAAAGGCCGCGCCGTCACCATCCCCCGTTACGTCGTTGTTGGCGCCAGTCAGGGCTGTCAGGGACGCGCCGATGCTGGACGACCCTGTGCCGAGATCCTGCTTGCGTACGGAAATGTCGGACGCGGTCACACCGTCACCGGAACGATCGAGCGACGAAAGGATGTTGATGATACCTGACCCGGCCGTGAGACTGGTGTTCGACAGCAGGTTGAGACCGTTGAACTGGGCTGCACCGACGACCGCTGCGATCTGGTCGCGCAACGCACTGATATCGTCCTGGATCTTGTCGCGGTCGACGTTCTCTTCCTGGGCGGCGACGATCTTTCCTTTGATGTCGGTGAGCAGTTCAGAGACGGTTTCGGCCGCTTGACGTGCCACGGAGACGGTCGATTGGCCCAGGTTCAGGCTGTCCGAAATGCCTTTGAAACCTTTGACGTCGGCTTCCATCACCTTGGAAATCGCCCAGACCGCCGAGTTGTCCTTTGCGCTGGATACGCGCTTGCCTGTAGAGATCTGTTCCTGGGTCTGGGACAGTCTGGAATTGATCGTCTTCAGGGTCTGCAGCGCGACCATCGCGCCATTGTTCGTCAGGATGCTAGACATGTTTTGTCCTTGCTGTTCAAAAGGCGCTTTGCGCCGGTTGCTTTTGCCGCGAACGGCATCTCTGACGTCTTTCTGACGCGTACAGCCCGAACCTTCCTCGGCCTGCGCCACCCTT
Organism: Sagittula sp.; assembly: GCF_052825245.1. Taxonomy (NCBI): domain Bacteria; kingdom Pseudomonadati; phylum Pseudomonadota; class Alphaproteobacteria; order Rhodobacterales; family Roseobacteraceae; genus Sagittula; species Sagittula sp. Next base: position 95,925 of record NZ_JBRBWD010000041.1, on the reverse strand, counting down.
TTCAGGTGCGCTGCCAACTTCGCCGTTGAGTCCTAAGGGAGCGCTAAGACCTCCACCTGCTATCTCGATAATTTGACGAAACTCACGCGCGCCGTTCGAGGCGCTGCACCTCCGGGGCGGACAGGCTGTGCTTTTTCCCTGTGGAATCGTAGGTTTCGACGGATTTTCTGACGCGGTTGAGGTCGCCCAGACGCGCTGCGACGTTGCGGATACCTGCCAGGGCGGCGTCAAAAAGTTCCTGATTCCGCCGCAGTCCGTCGCTGAGCGGTGTCAGCACGTCTCGGTCGAGCGTCAGATCATGCAGGGATCCGACGAGGCGTTCCTTTTCGTCCAACAGTTCCGAAATCCGGTCGAAATCGCCGCTGATGAGCGCCGCCCGCTCGGCGTCGATCAACTCTTCCAGTCGTTGGGTCAATGTGCGCTCATCCATGGGCTCTCTCCTTCAGTGCCTCGAAGATCATTTCCGTGAGTCCTACGCCGCCATTTGCTGCCATCTGGCGTGCCTGTTCGAGACGCAGCATGGACGAGAACTGGTCCTCCCCGGCGCCGCCACCGAACGCTTCCGGGGTTTCGCCCACGCCGGCCGCCTTCAACATTTCAGCGAGGAAGTTCGCCTCCAGCTCAAGCGCCGCGTCCCGCAATTTTCGCTCATTGCTTCGGGCAACAAGAGGCAGATCTGGTGTCAGCTCCATGGTCATTCTCTCCAATTCGACTCAGTTGGAACCTTTTGCCGCGAGTTCAGTAAAGAACTGGTAAGGATGTTGGCCTTACGTTCCAGGTGCGGAAGAACTCCCGGAGCTGCCATGTTTATTCAAACGACAAACCCGATTAGCCTTGCCGGAGCGGCCGGTTCCAAAGGGCAGAGTCAGAACCGTAACAACGGTGACGATTTCGATCATATCTTTGAAAGTGGGTCTCAGGCGCGTCCGGATGGTATGAACAGCGAGAAACGGTCCGCTGCAAAGGATGGAGATGGTGCACGCCTTGTGAAATCAGCCGCAAAGGAGGCCGATGTACAAGAAGCTGATACTGTCGAAACTGATTCCGTTGACATTGGAAATTCTGATGAAAAATCGACGAGCTTTGAAGAAAGCGCCTTTTTCGATTCCGATACTTCTTCAGAGCTTCAGAAAGGCGAGTCTTTGGAAGATGCCGGCTTCGGACACCCGAGGACTCGAAGAGAATCAGCAAACCAAAGATCAGTTGGACATTCTCTGGGGGGGCTACACGGCCCAAGTAATGTACTCATTCGCCCTGAACCAGCCTTAGATTGGCCGCCGAGTAGCTTGTCCACAGAAAATATTGGTTTAGGAAAACACTCATGCTCCGAAAGCCGAGATCAGGCATCTCCCGCCTCAGTACTTCCTGTAGAAAGTCAAAATGGAGAATTCGGAAAGGATAGAGTCGCGCATTCGAATCAGCCTCAATACATCAAGAATGGCCTTAAATTAAACTCTAGCCGTTTCAATACAGAGCCTCAAAGTATGAGTTTGGAGGCAAGCGACTCCGATTATAGCAACGGTGTCCCAAGTCTTACTAATAGGGTAACAGAAAGTGATATCGAGAGGAATCCGGCCTCACTGGGGTTCACCAGAGCGGACAGTGGACCAGATCGAAACCCTGTCAGTGTTGATGGTGTTAATAATGGGCGACGCAGCATAGCTATTGGTGCATCACTATCTGGCGGTTCACACGTTCAGTCGTCAAAGAACCAGTCAGAAAAAGACCTTGGACTTCTAGAGAATTCTTCTGCCCAAGGCCTTTCGGCGGCGGAGGAGAGCAAGGAAAGTACAATTAAAACGAGGTTTGATGAGCCTCGAACTGGGGCCGCAAGCCAGGTAATCTCATTCTCTGAAACTTCTCAAAAAGAACTCACAGCGGGAGGGGCTCCAGAGACGCTAATTTCTGAGGGTTCAAACGCGAGCAAGAAAACCCCAGATGAAACCAAGTCTGCTGTCGTCTCAACGACCGAAGCGAGTCGACGTGGTGACGGTGATGCGGTTGTCCGAGATCGAGATTCCCTCAGGTTTGATATCAATAAAAGCGAAACGACACTTTTAGGGGAAGCTTCAAAGGAAGCGGGTTTTCGCGGGGATCTATTGCGGGCCTCAGGCCGCGCCCAACCGTCGCAACATGACATGGAGAAGGTCAATACGACGGACCTGACAGCCAAGATTATGCAGCTTTCCGGTGTGGCCGAAACCTCCAAGGATGTACCGAAAGCCGTCAATAACCAGAATAATGAAATCGCATCACCCGAAATCGGTGATCCTGAACCAAAGCTTGGATTTTTGCGGCATGCCAGCGGCACGTTTCTTGGTTCTGACCGGCGCCATCAGGAACCTGCTTGGGGCGTTAAGAACTCGGAAGCCAATCTTCCGGGCGCAGACAAAGCACTCAATATCGCCGCTGTTCGTGTGACGTCCGAAGGCATGTCGACTGCGGTAAATCAACCGCAAGACCGAGCGAGAGAGATGACTCCCTTTGATTCCAAACTGTATGCCACTCTGCATAGAGAAGCCGCAAACCCGTCGACGGCCGCCATGCACGCAACAGGGGACGAAATAAGCGTAGCGCAGTATTCTGGTTCGTCGGACTCGGTTATTATCCGTCAGTTATTGAAGAACAAAGAGCGCGAGAATGTCGCCAATCGGCAGACAAGCGATGCTGGAACCGACAATAAAACTGTGGTGAGCGGCGCTGCGCTTGCGACCACGCCTCAGCCAACCGACCCGTCCACCCCTGCGCGATGGCCTGACCCGGCTGGGACCTCTTTTGCGGTCGCACTGCAGGCGTTTGAGGATGTTACCGAAGAGGATGTCGGCGGCGCCGATCTTCCCGTGAGCGGGACGTCCTCAAGCGGCGCGTCGCAGGCAAACCAAGCCGGTGCAACACAGCATCAACCGCTTAACAGGGCCGACCCCAATGCTGTGATCCGGCAGGTCGCCGACGCATTCGCACGCCTGAGCGACCATACGGTTGAGCTTCGTCTGTCACCGGAGGAACTCGGTCGGGTCCGGATGTACATGCATTCCGGCGAACACGGTCTTGTCGTGAATATCCAGGCGGACCGGACCGAGACGCTGGACCTGATGCGCCGCCATGTAGACGAGCTGGCGCGGAATCTGGCAGACGCCGGCTATGAAAATGCCGGGTTCACCTTTGGCGAGGAACGACGCCAACGCGAAACATCTCTTGGCGATGCGCTCGATTTGGTTCCAGCTGTGGATGACGACCTCGCGCCTCTGCCGGGCATCGAAACCGATGGGGCCGATGGCCTCGATATCAGGATGTGAGGAAACATGGTCACTGTCTCTGATCCAGCGCCACTGTATGGCAACCAGTCCGGCCAGACGGCCCAGAAGCCGTCGGTCGAGCAGAACACGCGGGCCGTTCTGAGTTCCGACTTTGAGACGTTCCTCAAGATGCTCACCGTGCAGGTGCAGAACCAGGATCCGCTGAACCCCGTCGACTCGACGGAGTATGCGACGCAGCTAGCGACGTTCTCCTCTGTAGAACAGCAGGTGCAGACCAACGAACTGCTCCGCAACATCAGTGCAACCCTGGGCGGCAATTCGCTGAATGAATTCGGTCGCTGGATCGGGATGGAAGGGCTGGTCCGCGCACCCGCCATGTTCGACGGTGCCCCCGTGACGATCCGCCCCGATTATTCCGAGGACGCAGACCGCGCCGTGCTGGTGGTGCGCGACGCGGGCGGAGAAGAGGTGCAGCGCTTCGACATCGATGTCGGCGAGGAGGTGGTGTTCTGGGGCGGAGGCGACAGCGAAGGCAACCCTCTGCCCCCCGGCATCTACCGTTTCGACGTGGAAAGCTACATCGACCAGCGGTTCGATGGCTCTACCATGGCGCGTGTCTACAGCCGCATAGACGAGGTGCGCAATGACGACGGGACGGTCCTCTTGCGCTTCGCCGACGGGACCGAGGCGACCTCGGAAGAGATTGGAGGCCTGCGACAGGCACGGCAATGACGCACGATGGCGGTTGCCGATTCGAAAAACTTGGACGCGAAGGAAGGAAAATCTTGGTTAAGAAGCGAAAAGATCGATGCATCTTCAACGTGTATGGGCTTCTCGTGGGGATCCGTATTTCGCATGCGCGGAAAAAACATGCAAACGTGCCACACTGGTGGCGCAAACCGGTGAATTTTGCAGGCGACAAGGTGCCGTTCCGCGCACCTGCAGAATTTGCCATTTGATAGGCAGCACTGAAAACGCTACGTTGCCTGAAGTAGGGCGTACCGCGTCCATCATTCTGAGACTGGAGCATAGTCATGAAAAAGATCTCTACCATCGCGGCGGTCGTGGCCCTCGCAGCTTCCTTCAGCGCGCCGGCTTCTGCCCAGCAGGCTGACCCGTTTGCATCCTCGCAGGTTTCCGCGGTGCCGGCGTTGGTCGTCATCGGTGGTATCGCCGCTGTCATCGCGATCACTGCGGGCACCAACAACGACTCCTCGACCGGCACCAAGTGAGGCCGCGTCGACATTAAGGTCGACAAACAAAGCATAGAGAGCGGCGGCAATATTGCCGCCGTTTTTCATTTGTAGATCAGGCAGCTCGACCTACCCGAAGAACGGAGCAAGCAGGATGACCGCGGCAGAGGCTGCGGCACCGCCCGAAGCCCAGAACAGCCGTGCGGGCCAGGGATTGCGGCGCTGCTCCGGTTCGGGCTGGGACTGTCGGATCAGGGCGGCCTCCACCAGCTTGGGCAGGCGCGGACCGAACCGGGCCATCACCGCCGCCGTCTTCATCAGGTCCGACGCAGCCGCGCGCGGGCCGATGGACTTCTTGATGTAGTCTTCGACCACGGGCTGGGCGACGCGCCAGATGTTCATGTGCGGATCAAGGGACCGGGCGACGCCTTCCACAACCACCATGGTGCGTTGCAGGAGGATCAGCTCCGTCCGTGTTTCCATGCCGAACCGTTCCGTCACCTCGAACAGGTAGGCCAGCAGCTTGCCCATCGAGATGCGGGTCGCGTCCATGCCAAAGATGGGCTCTCCGACGGCGCGGAGCGCGCGGGCGAATTCGTCGATGTCGCGGTCCGCGGGCACGTAGCCCGCTTCGAAGTGCACCTCGGCGACGCGCTTGTAGTCGCGCCGGATGAAACCGAAGAGGATCTCGGCGTAGACCCGGCGCGTGTATTCGTCGATGTGCCCCATGATGCCGAAATCATAGGCGATGATATCGCCATTCGGCGCGACCTTCAGATTGCCCTGGTGCATGTCGGCATGAAAGAAGCCGTCGCGCAGCGCGTGGTTGAGAAACAGTTGCAGGACACGCTGGGAAAGGGCGACGCGGTCGTGGCCCATGGCGTCGATGGCGGCGTTGTCGCCAAGCGGAACGCCTTCGGCCCAGCTCATGGTCATGACGCGACGGCCCGACAGCATCCAGTTGACCTGCGGAAGCTGGAAGCCCTCGTCGTTTTCCGTGTTCGCCGCAAATTCGCTCGCGGCGGCGGATTCGAGGCGAAGATCGAGTTCGCCCATCACCACGCCTTCGAAATGCGCGATGACTTCGCGGGGCCGCAGGCGGCGGGACGAGGGCGACAGCGTCTCGATCACCCAGGCTGCAAAATAGAAAGCGTCGATGTCGCGGCGGAAGGCCCGCTCGATTCCGGGACGCAGAACCTTCACGGCGACGCTTTGGCCGGTCTCGCGTAGCGTGGCCTTGTGCACCTGCGCGATGGAGGCCGCGGCGACGGGTTCGCTGAACTCGGCAAAGATCTCGTCCACGGGCAGGCCGATCTCGGCCAGAACCTGCTCCTTGGCCTCTTCGATCGAGAAGGGGGGCAATTTGTCCTGAAGGACGCGCAACTGGGTCGCCATCTCGGCGCCGACCACGTCTGGCCGGGTCGACAGGATCTGGCCGAACTTGATGTAGGCCGGGCCAAGCGCCGTCAGGGCGCGCACCGCGGGCGGTGTGGACGGATCGCCTTCGTCGCCCAGCCACTTGAAGGGCCAGCCGAGCACCCGGGCGGCCACCCGCAGCGGTGCGGGCGCGTCGAAGGCATCCAGAACCACGCGCATCGCGCCGGTCCGTTCAAGCGTCGCGCCCGTCTGGATCAGGCGCCAGATGTTGTGCGGACCCCTCAAAGCTTCCAGCCCGAATGCAGGCAGGCCACGCCCATCGACAGGTTCCGGTACTTCGCATTGCCGAAGCCCGCCGCGCGCACCATTCCCAGGAAGGTTTCCTGGTCTGGAAACTTGCGTATGGATTCAACGAGATACTGATAGGAATCGCGGTCCCCGGCGATCACTTGTCCCATGCGCGGGATGATGTGGAAGGAGTAGAGGTCATAGGCCCACTGCATCAGGTCGTTGGGAATCTGCGAGAATTCTAGCACCATCAGCCGTCCGCCCGGACGCAGCACGCGGTATGCCTCGTTCAGGGCTTCCTGCGGGCGGGTGACGTTCCGGATGCCGAAGGAGATCGTGTAGACGTCGAAGCTGTTGTCCGGGAAAGGCAGCTTCATCGCGTCGCCCACGACCCAGTCGAGCTGATCGCCAAGGGAAGACGCTTCGGCCCGTTTCCGACCCTCGACCAGCATCGGCTCCGTCAGGTCGAGCACGGTCGCATGCCCGTCGCCCGCACGTTTCAGGTAGCGGAAGGAAATGTCGCCGGTGCCGCCCGCCACATCCAGTAGCTTCGTGCCGCGGCGTGGCGCGAGCCAGTCCATCATTGCGTCCTTCCAGACGCGGTGAATGCCGAATGACATGGCGTCGTTCATGACATCGTACTTGGACGCCACGGATCGGAAGACCCCCTGAACACGCCCCGCCTTTTCGCCCTCCGGCACTTCGGAGAAGCCGAAATGGGTGGTTTTTCCGCTGGTGTCGTTCATGCGAGGCGTCCTTTCGTGTCGCAGAGACTTATAGGGCGTAGGCATCGCTCTGCAATGCGGCGCGTTGCGTAGGGTCGCAGGAATGCGGACGCCGGCAGCGCGAGGGACGTATGCGCCCGGTCGGGGCCGATCAAGACGCCGGGAGGTCGTGCGGACAGCTATGGCGATGCCGCGCGCTTTACGGGGCGCCGGTCGCTGACTACATGTCGGCTTCACCTCCCCGGAGATGCGCAATGCCCGAACTGCCCGAAGTCGAAACCGTGCGCCGCGGTCTGGCCCCCGTCATGGAAGGCCAGGTCATCGCGCGCGCACAGGTCAACCGGCCCGACCTCCGCTGGCCTTTTCCAGAACGGATGGCCGAACGGCTGACCGGGGCGCGTGTCTTGCAGCTTCGCCGGCGGTCGAAATACATCCTCGCCGACCTGTCCACGGACGAAACCCTGCTGATCCACCTCGGTATGTCCGGGCGGATGCTGGTGTCGGGCGATCCCCTCGGCCAGTTCGTGCACGCGCATCCCATGCCGGAGAAACACGATCACGTCGTCTTCGACATGGAGAACGGCACCCGCGTCACGTTCAACGATCCGCGTCGCTTCGGCGCCATGGACCTGATGCCCACGCAGGCGGCCGAGGCCCACCCGCTGCTCGCCCGGATCGGTCCGGAACCGCTGGGCAATGCCTTCACCGAATCCCACCTCGTCGACCGACTCAAGGGGCGGAACATGCCGGTCAAATCGGCGCTTCTGGACCAGAAGATCGTCGCCGGACTGGGCAACATATACGTTTGTGAAGCGCTGTTCCGTGGCGGCATCCATCCGGCGCGACGTTGTGTCCGCATCTCCGCGGCGCGGATTTCGGCGCTGGTTCCCATCGTCCGCGACGTGCTGGACGACGCCATCGCGGCGGGCGGATCATCTCTCCGGGATTTCCGCCAAGCCGATGGAGAACTTGGATATTTTCAGCACAGCTTTGACGTCTACGGACGTGAGGGTGAGCCATGCAGGGCGCCCGGTTGCACCAGTACGATCCAGCGTATCGTGCAGTCGGGGCGGTCGTCCTTCTTCTGCCCGACCTGCCAAAGATAAGCTTGATCGTCTTCACCGAAGTGTTAAGGCTTGGCCTCTGACGGAACCGGACGGAGCCCTATTCTCATGGCCTATGAGACGATCATCGTCGAAGTAGAAGACCACGTCGCCACCATCAGACTCAATCGCCCCGACGCCCTGAACGCTCTCAACTCCGAGATGTTGGGAGAGCTGTGCCAGGCGCTGAAGGAAGCTGACGGCAACGACAAGGTGCGCTGCATCATCATCACCGGTTCGCAGAAAGCGTTCGCCGCCGGTGCCGACATCAAGGAAATGTCCGACAAGAGCTACGTCGACATGTTCCTGTCGGATTTCTTCGGGGCGGAAGGCGGCACCATCGGCCGCACCCGCAAACCGATCATCGCCGCCGTTGCTGGATACGCGCTGGGTGGCGGTTGCGAGCTGGCGATGATGTGCGACTTCATCATCGCCGCTGACAACGCGAAGTTCGGCCAGCCTGAGATCAACCTCGGGGTGATTCCCGGTCTTGGTGGCACGCAGCGCCTGACCCGCTTTGTCGGCAAGTCCAAGGCGATGGACATGACGCTGACCGGCCGGTTCATGGACGCGGAAGAGGCGGAGCGTTCCGGCCTCGTCAGCCGCGTCGTGCCGGCAAAGCAACTGATGGAAGAGACCCGCGCCGCGGCCGAGAAGATCGCAGAGAAGTCGATGATCTCGACCATCGCCTGCAAGGAAGCGGTGAACATCTCTTACGAGACGACGCTGTCCCAGGGTCTGCTGTTCGAGCGCCGTGCCTTCCACGCGCTGTTCAACACCGAGGACCAGAAGGAGGGCATGGGCGCATTCATGGAAAAGCGCTCGGCCCAGTTCCGGGACCGCTGACCGCGGATCAGGCCGGAAAGTACAGATTCCGGCAAGCATCCGAACGTGATGCTTGCCGAAACCGGGTGTCTGCTATATAGGCGCCCGTCATACATGCGCGTGATGCCCGCTCAGGCAAGAATCGGTCCCGCAGTCCGTTCGGGTCCTGAGAGGCATTGCGTCGTCACAGAGAACTTGAACCGATACCACGAACAGGACCGATCATCATGGCAAACACACCCCAGTCCAAGAAGCGCGCACGTCAGTCGGAAAAGCGTTACGCCGTCAACAAGGCACGTCGCTCGCGCATCCGCACCTACCTCCGCAAGGTCGAAGAGGCGATCGCATCCGGCGATCAGTCCGCGGCACAGGAAGCGCTGAAGGCGGCCCAGCCCGAACTGATGCGCGGCGTGACCAAGGGCGTGTTCCACAAGAACACCGCTTCCCGCAAGATGTCGCGCCTCGCGTCACGCGTGAAGTCGATCGGCGCCTGAAGCGCCAGCAATACCAATACCATGTGTTGAAAAAGCGCCCTCACAAGGGCGCTTTTTTGCGTTTTCAAGGTGTTGCAGGAACGCCAGATTCTTTTTCCGGATTCACCGAGTCAAGCTACAAGATCGGTTGCCGGAAACTGACGAAGGTTGGTAATTTCACCGAGCGAGTCACGTCGCACTGGGGGGACAAGGCTGCCAGCCCACGCGTTCATTGGGGAAAGCGGGGGCAAACTTGTCAGGGCACTTGAAGTGCTTTTGATGATGTTCAGGGGTAACCCTGGCCATGTCCAGGATACAGACCGGGTCTTCGGACCTGCGCACCGAGGGGACATCGGGCGCGGGAATCGGTGGATCGTTGGAGCAGTCGCTCCACGCCTCGAACCTTACGGGTTACGAGCGGGCTGTTCTGTTCCTCGCTGTGCGTGAACGCGTCCGTCGGCAGGCGGAGAGCAGGAACGGAACTGAGGACACAGTTGGCGGATGACAAAAGAACAATGGGGCGCCCTCCAAGAGCAGATTTGCAAGACGATCGGTCAGAACAACTACAAGACCTGGATCGAGCCGTTGCGCTTCCGCGGAGTTACGCCTGAGGGCATCGTAACGCTGCAGGCACCGACGAACTTCTTCGGGACGTACGTCTCGCAGAACTTCGGCGACATGCTTCTGGCACAGATTTCCACGGTGGAACCGTCGGCGCGCCGTCTGGCATTCCAGGCCGGGATCGTGGACGACCCCAGCGACAAGGCCGAGGAAAAGGCCAAACCGCTGAACCTTCCGGAAACGGAGCAGGCGCCGGTCACGTCTTCCCGCGACCAGCAGCTGCCGGGTGCGCCGCTGGACATGCGATTTACCTTCGACACCTTCGTGGTCGGCAAACCGAACGAACTGGCGCACGCCGCCGCGCGCCGCGTGGCCGAGGGCGGTCCGGTGACGTTCAACCCGCTGTTCCTGTATGGTGGTGTTGGCCTTGGTAAGACGCACCTGATGCACGCCATCGCGTGGGAGCTGTCGCAGCGCAATCCCGGTCTGACCGTGCTGTACCTGTCGGCGGAACAGTTCATGTACCGCTTCGTGCAGGCCCTGCGCGAGCGCAAGATGATGGACTTCAAGGAGATGTTCCGCTCCGTCGACGTGCTGATGGTCGACGACGTCCAGTTCATCGCCGGCAAGGATTCCACGCAGGAAGAGTTCTTCCACACGTTCAACGCGCTCGTGGACCAGAACAAGCAGATCATCATTTCCGCCGACCGGGCCCCGGACGAGATCAAGGACCTGGAAAACCGCATCCGTTCGCGGCTTCAGTCCGGCCTGGTGGTCGACCTGCACCCGACCGATTATGAGCTCCGCCTCGGAATCCTGCAGTCGAAGGTCGAGGTCTATCGCGGCATGCACCCGGGCCTGCAGATCGACGATGGCGTTCTGGAATTCCTCGCGCACCGCATCTCGACCAACGTGCGTGTGCTCGAAGGGGCGCTGACCCGTCTGTTCGCCTTCGCCTCGCTGGTCGGCAAGCCGATCAACATGGATCTCGTGCAGGACAGCCTTGCCGACGTGCTGCGCGCGTCGGAGCGCAAGATCTCCATCGACGAGATCCAGCGCAAGGTGGCCGAGCACTACAACATCCGCCTGTCGGACATGATCGGGCCGAAGCGGGTCCGCAACTTTGCCCGTCCGCGGCAGGTGGCCATGTACCTGTGCAAGCAGCTCACATCGCGGTCCCTTCCGGAGATCGGCCGCCGCTTTGGCGGGCGCGACCACACCACCGTCATGCACGGCGTGCGGCGCATCGAAGAGCTGCGCCAGCAGGACGGCCAGATCGACGAAGATGTGGAGATGCTGCGCCGCGCTCTGGAGGCCTGAAAAGGCGCATCCTGAGTCTGCCTCACAACACTTGGAGCCGTGGCACGCCGTTTCGGGGCGGCGCGCCTTGACGCTTCCGGAAATCCAACAGACAAATGGCGAAAACCGGCTTGGAGCGGGGTCCGCTCCGCGCTAACGTGCGCGTCCGGACTGGCGGAGAGGGTGTAGTGCGATGAAGATCAGCATGGAACGGGCGGCGCTTCTGCGCGCGGTCGCGCAGGCGCAATCGGTCGTGGAGCGGCGCAACACCATTCCGATATTGGCCAACGTCCTGATCGAGGCGGAAGGCGAGACGGTCACGTTCCGCGCCACCGACCTCGATATCGAGGTTCTCGACAAGGCCGTGGCCCAGGTCGAGAAGCCGGGCGGCACCACGGTGTCCGCCGTCACCCTGCACGAGATCGTTCGCAAGTTGCCGGACGGATCGCTCGTGGCCCTTGCCGAGGAACCGGGGACCGGGCGGCTGACGGTGTCTGCGGGCCGTTCGAACTTCAGCCTCGCGACGCTGCCGAAAGAAGACTTCCCGGTCATGGCATCGTCCGAATACGGCTCGAACTTCACCGCCAAGGCCGAAGTCCTCCGCCGCCTGTTCGACAAGTCCAAGTTCGCGATCTCGACAGAGGAAACGCGGTACTACCTGAACGGTGTCTACATGCACGTGGCCGACGGCGATGGCGGTCCGGCCCTGCGCTGCGTCGCGACCGACGGCCACCGGCTGGCCCGCATCGACGCGCCGCTGCCCGACGGGGCCGCGGACATGCCCGGCGTGATCGTCCCCCGCAAGACCGTGGGTGAAATGCGCAAGCTTCTCGACGAGGACGGCATGGATATCGCCGTTTCCGTCTCCGAAACCAAGGTCCGGTTCGCGACACCCGACATCACGCTGACCTCAAAGGTCATCGACGGCACCTTCCCCGACTACACGCGCGTCATCCCGCAGGGCAACACCCGCAAGCTGGAGGTCGACGCCTCCGAGTTCGCGAAGGCAGTCGACCGTGTGGCCACCGTCTCGTCGGAACGGTCGCGCGCGGTGAAACTGCAGCTTGACGAGGACCGGCTGATCCTGTCGGTCAACGCCCCCGACAGCGGCGCGGCAGAGGAAGAACTGGCGGTTGCCTACGGCGACGAGCGGCTGGAGATCGGCTTCAACGCGAAATACCTGCTGGAAATAGCCAGCCAGGTGGATCGCGAGAACGCGGTGTTCATGTTCAACTCGTCCGGCGATCCGACCCTGATGCGGGAAGGCAACGACACCAGCGCGGTCTACGTGGTCATGCCGATGCGCGTGTGACCCGGAGAGCGCCGATTTTTCAGCGAAAAATCGCGGCCTCGGGCGGACACTTCCCTTCGAACCACCAGCCAGGGGCGCAACTGTGCACCTGTCGCACTTGAGCCTTTCGCATTTCCGCTCGCACAAGCGGGTGGTCATCGACGTCGATCACCGTCCGGTGGCGATCTGGGGTCCGAACGGATCGGGTAAAACCAACCTGATCGAAGCCGTGTCCCTGTTCTCTCCCGGGCGGGGTCTGCGGCGGGCGTCGGCGCAGGACATGGCCCGGCGACCGGAATCGCTTGGCTGGAAGATCACCGGGACGCTGGAAAATCCGCAAGGTACGCACGAAATCGCGTTTACCTCCGAAGGTGGTGCCGCGCGCAATGTGCGTATCGACGACAAGCAGGCCAGCCAGGTTGCACTGGGACGGATCGCCCGCGCGGTCTGGCTCATCCCCGCCATGGACCGGCTGTGGATCGAAGGGGCGGAGGGGCGGCGGCGGTTCCTCGACCGGATCGCCCTGTCGTTTTTCCCTGATCACGCGCAGGCGGCGCTCGACTACGACAAGGCGATGCGGGAACGTAACAGGCTCCTGAAAGACATGGTTCGAGACCCGCACTGGTACACGGCCCTTGAACGCCAGATGGCGGAGGCAGGGGCCGCACTGCACGTCAACCGGCTGGCTGCCCTCGACCGGATCGCAGAGGCGCAGGACGGCGCCGAGACGCGCTTCCCGGCCGCGACGCTGGACCTCGTGCATGGCGACGGCGAGATGCCCGGCTCTGCCGCAGATCTGCGCGTCGCGCTGGAGGAAAGCCGCAGGCGGGATCTGGCGGCAGGGCGGACGCTTGTGGGTCCCCACCGCGCCGACCTGATCGGCACCTTCGCGGCGAAGGGCGTGCCCGCCGCCGACTGCTCGACCGGGGAGCAGAAAGCGTTGCTGATCTCGCTGATCCTGTCGAACGCCCGGGGGCTTGCGGCGGACGAAGGGCATCCGCCGATCCTGCTGCTGGACGAGGTCGCCGCGCACCTCGACGCCGGACGCCGCGCCGCCCTTTTCGACGAGATAAGCGCTTTGGGCGCACAGGCCTGGATGACCGGGACCGGCCCGGAACTTTTCGCCGAACTGGGCGACCGGGCGCAGGCGCTGGAGGTCTCCGAAGGGCCCTCCGGATCCGTAGTTTCAAAACCCTGAACTTTATACCAAATCTTGTGTCTGAGACGTGACATTCCCCGGCCCGGAGTCTATAAATCGGGGCAAAATAACAAGGGAAATGGGCATGTCCGACCAGCCGAGCGAAGCATACGAATACGGCGCCGATTCCATCAAGGTTCTCAAGGGCTTGGAAGCGGTCCGCAAGCGTCCCGGCATGTACATCGGCGACACGGACGACGGTTCGGGTCTGCACCACATGGTCTACGAGGTCGTGGACAACGGCATCGACGAGGCTCTGGCCAAACACGCCGACTACGTTCACGTGAAGATCCACGCGGATTCCAGCGTATCAGTGCGTGACAACGGACGTGGTATTCCCACCGACATCCACACCGAAGAGGGGGTCTCGGCCGCAGAGGTCATCATGACCCAGCTGCACGCCGGCGGTAAGTTCGACCAGAATTCCTACAAGGTCTCCGGCGGTCTGCACGGCGTGGGCGTGTCGGTGGTGAATGCGCTCTCCGTCTGGCTCGAGCTGCGCATCTGGCGCAACGGCAAGGAGCACTACGCCAAGTTCGAACACGGCGAGACCACGGAACACCTGCGCGTCGTCGGCGATGCCGAGGGCGAGCAGGGCACAGAGGTGCGCTTCCTCGCGTCCACGGGCACCTTCTCCAACCTCGACTACGATTTCCACACGCTGGAAAAGCGCCTGCGCGAACTGGCCTTCCTGAACTCCGGCGTGCGGATCATCCTCGAAGACGACCGCCCGGCCGAACCGCTGCATATCGAACTGCACTACGAGGGCGGGGTACGTGAATTCGTCAAATACCTCGACCGCTCGAAGCAGGCCGTCATGCCGGAGCCGATCTACATGGAAGGCGAAAGGGACGGCATCGGTGTCGAGGTCGCGATGTGGTGGAACGACAGCTACCACGAGAACGTCCTGCCCTTCACCAACAACATCCCGCAGCGCGACGGCGGCACCCACCTTGCGGGTTTCCGTGGTGCGCTGACCCGCCAGTTGCAGAAATACGCGCAGGAAAGCGGGATCGCGAAGCGGGAGAAGATCAACTTCACCGGCGACGACGCCCGTGAGGGTCTGACCGCGGTTCTGTCCGTGAAAGTGCCCGATCCGAAATTCTCCAGCCAGACCAAGGACAAGCTGGTCTCGTCGGAGGTCCGCCCGGCGGTGGAATCTCTGATGAACGAGAAGCTGGGCGAATGGTTCGAGGAAAACCCAACCGAGGCCAAGCAGATCACCGGCAAGATCATCGAGGCCGCCATGGCCCGAGAAGCCGCCCGCAAGGCGCGCGAACTGACCCGCCGCAAGACCGCGATGGACGTGTCGTTCAACGCCGCCAAGCTGAAGGACTGTTCCGAAAAGGACGCCTCGAAGACCGAACTGTTCCTGGTCGAGGGTGACTCCGCCGGCGGCTCTGCCCAGACGGGGCGTGACCGTCGGACGCAGGCCATCCTTCCTCTGCGCGGCAAGATCCTGAACGTGGAGCGGGCGCGCTTCGACCGGATGCTGGGCAGCCAGGAAATCGGCAACCTCGTGATGGCGCTCGGGACCGGCATCGGCCGGGACGAGTTCAACATCTCGAAACTGCGTTACCACAAGATCATCATCATGACCGACGCGGACGTGGACGGTGCGCACATCCGGACGCTTCTGCTGACGTTCTTCTACCGCCAGATGCCGGAACTGATCGAGGGCGGCTACCTCTACATCGCGCAGCCGCCGCTCTACAAAGTCGCGCGCGGCAAGTCGGAGGTCTACCTGAAGGACCAGACCGCGCTTGAGGACTACCTGATCCAGCAGGGCATCGAGAACGCGCAGCTCTTGCAGGGCAATGGCGAGGTGATCGGCGGCCAGGATCTCGTGCGCGTGGTCGAGGAGGCGCGTCAGCTCAAGCGTGTCCTCGACGCCTTCCCGACGCATTACCCGCGCCACATCCTTGAACAGGCCGCCATTGCCGGGGCCTTTGTGCCCGGTGCCGTGGATTCGGACCTGCAGGGCGTCGCCGACAAGGTCGCCGCGCGTCTCGACCTCGTGGCCCTGGAATACGAGCGTGGCTGGATCGGTCGCATCACGCAGGACAAGGGCGTCCGCCTTGCCCGTATCCTGCGCGGTGTCGAAGAGGTGCGGACGCTGGACGGCCCGATGCTCCGCTCTGGAGAGGCGCGCCGGACCGGGACGCTGACCGAGAGTCTTCAGGCAGTCTACGGCAGCCCCGCGACGCTCGAGCGCAAGGACCGCAGACAGCTGATCCACGGTCCGCTCGAACTTCTCAAGGCGATCCTGGAAGAAGGCGAGAAGGGCCTGTCGCTGCAGCGGTACAAGGGTCTGGGTGAAATGAACCCGGACCAGCTTTGGGAAACCACGCTGGACCCGAACGCCCGGACGCTGCTGAAGGTGACCATCGACGACATGACCGAAGCCGACGATCTGTTCACCAAGCTGATGGGCGACGTGGTGGAACCGCGCCGCGACTTCATCCAGCAGAACGCCCTGTCGGTAGAGAATCTGGACTTCTGAAAAAGAAAAGGGGCGCGCATGGTATTGCGCACCCCTCACAAGATGTGGAGGTCGCGCAAGGGTTTGCGCGACCTTTGTCTTTCCCGTCAGCCGACCAGCTTGGCCGTCATCTCCACAAGCCGTTTTGCCTGATGGGCAAGGGCAGCCTTGCCAGCGTCGTCGAAACCGTCCGGCTTGGTGGAGAAGCCGTAGGGGTTGCCGCCGGCGCCAAAGATCGACTCGTCGGTGTAGCCCGGTGCAACGATGATCGCGCCCCAGTGCATCGCGGTGGTGTAGAGGCTCAGGAGGGTCGTCTCCTGCCCGCCATGCGGGTTCTGGGCGCTTGTCGTCGCGGTGAAGGTCTTGTTGGCCAGCTTGCCCGATCCCCACAGCCCGCCGAGCGTGTCGATGAACGCGCGCATCTGGCTTGCGACCACGCCGAAGCGCGTCGGGGCCGAGAAGAAGTAGCCGTCCGCCCACTCCATGTCATCCGCCGTGACCTCGGGGATGTCCTTCATCTTTTCGAGTTGCGCCTTCCAGGCGTCCTGCCCCTCGACGACCTCTTTGGGGGCGGTTTCCGGGATGCGGCGCAGGCGCACTTCGGCACCGGCTGCCTCGGCTGCCTCTGCTGCCGCGAGTGCAACGGAATGGTTGGTGCCGTAGGTCGAATAGAAAACGATTGCGATCTTGGGTTGTGCCATGTTGATCTCCTTCCTTTGAGTTGGACTTAGGCGGTTGCCGGCGCGGTCAAGCGTTCCTGATGAACGTGCCGTTGTTCAGTTCCTTGAAAGCCTGCCGCAATTCATCCTGCGTGTTCATGACGATGGGGCCGTGCCAGGCGACGGGCTCCTGGATCGGGCGCCCGGTCATCAGCAGGAAGCGGATGCCTTCGTCGCCCGCCTGAACGATGATCTCGTCGCCCGAGCCGAACCGGACCAGCGTGCGGTTGCCGGTCATGTCGCGGATGTTGAGTTCCTGCCCGCGGTACTCCTTCTCGACCTTGATGCCCACCGGATCGCTGGCGTCGCGGAAGGTCCCGGAGCCGGCGAACACATAAGCCAGCGCGTTTGACCGGGTATCGACCGGCAGAACCTTGCGGCGGCCTGCGGGGATCGACACGTCGAGCAGCATGGGGTTGGCCGCGATCCCGTCGACCGGGCCGGTCTTGCCCCAGAACGAGCCGATGATGACCTTGACCGTCGTGCCGTCGTCATCGCCTTCAATGGGGATGTCTCTGCCGGTGATGTCCTGATAGCGCGGCGCAGTCATCTTCAGCGAAGACGGCAGGTTTGCCCAAAGCTGGAACCCGTGCATCTGGCCCTTGGCATTGCCGAAAGGCATTTCCTGATGCACGATGCCGGACCCGGCGGTCATCCACTGGACGCTGCCGGCGCTGAGGCGGCCCTTGTTGCCAAGCGAATCCGAATGCTCGACCTCGCCGTCGAGCACGTAAGTGATGGTTTCGATGCCGCGATGCGGATGCCAGGGAAAACCCTTCGAATAGAGCCGCGGATCGTCGTTACGGAAGTCGTCCATCATCAGGAACGGGTCTGTCAGCGACGGATCACCGAAGCCGAAGACACGATGCAGATGGACGCCGGCGCCTTCGATGGCGGGCTGCGCTTTGGTGGTGGCCGAGACAGGTCTAAAGGTCATGGGACGCTCCGTTTGTCATTGTCCTCAATGTGGGGCCTTCGCGATGAATTGGAATTGGTGAAGAACCCGTACCGTCTGTGCGCACGCGCGCAGAAACCGGAGATTATGCGTGAGGAGATGGGGCGCGCCTTTTGGGTGCCGCCAAGCACGGGCCAGCGCATTTGAGAGGAACTCGCGCGCCGCAAACCCAATTTTTAGGGTTCAATCAGGTTTTTGCCTGTTCGTGGCGGTAAGTCCTCGGGTCGGAGAACCGGCGCCGATGCGATGTGCGTAAATAGGAGGCTCATTGCGAAGATGGCCTCGACCGACACCCGCCTCGGCTCAGCCGCGCACCACCGCCAGGTCAAGCGTCTCGGCCGCGCCGCGCAGGATACCCGCCATGTGGTCGGCCAGGCCCTCGGACCGATCCACCGGCACCATAAGGCTGATCGTGCGGTCCGCATCCGCCATCTCCAGTGGCATGACCCGGACCTCGCTCCGGTGGATGCCCTGCCGCCGGGCGAAGAGGTCCGGAAGGATGCCGATGCCTGCGCCGGTGGCAGCCATCAGCACGATGGAATCGAGGCTCGTCCCCTCGTAGTCGTCCGAGACCGTCGCCCCGCTGGCGCCCGCGATGCCATAGACGATCCGCGCCAGCCTGTGGCCGGTGTCCAGCGTCAGAAGCCGCTGGCCGGCAAGGTCTGCCGCCCCGATCCGGCTGCGGCCGGCCAGCGGATGATCCTGCGCGACAGCGACCCACAGAGGTTCGACGAAAAGCGGGCGCTGGAAGGTGTTGGGGTGATCCTCGGGCGTCGAAATGACCGCATCGAACCGGCCATTCCGCAGCCCCTCATCAAGACTGAGGGTGTTTTCCTCGCGCACGATCACGCGCAGCTCGGGTTCGTCCTCGTGCAGTGCCTTCATCGCCTGAGGCAAAAGGTAGGGTCCGATGGAGGGCAGCACACCAAGCCGGAGCCGCCCGCCGAAGGGCAGGTCCGACAGCATCGTGCTGCGCAGTGCCTCGACCTCCGACAGGATGCGGCGGGCACGGGTCACGAACTCCAGCCCCCGTGCCGTTGTCCGCGCCCCGGTGCGGCCGCGGTCGAACAGCCGGACGCCCATGTCGGTTTCGACCGCCGCGACCTGGTTGGACAGGCTTGGCTGGCTGACATGCAGCTTTTCGGCGGCCAGCCCGAAACTGCCAAGCTGGTGCACGGCGACGATGTATTCCATCTGGCGCAGGGTCGGCCGCATTCATAGCTCCAAACTATTCAACTGCTCATACATTTGTATTTAAGCTATGCCAGAAAGCCGGGCAACAGGGCCGAAACCCTTCCCGGAGTTCCGACCGATGCAGATATTCGACAGCCTCGTCGGCAACCTGATGGTGCCGACAATCCTCTTCTTCGTTCTTGGGCTCGTGGCCGCCGTGGTCCGCAGCGACCTGTCCATCCCCGAAGGCGCGGCCAAGTTCATGTCCATCTACCTCCTGCTGGCCATCGGGTTCAAAGGCGGTCACAGCCTCGCGGACAACGGTCTGAACACCGAGGTCTTCGCGGCACTTTGCGCAGGGCTGCTGCTGTCCTTCGCGATCCCCTTCATCGCCTACGGCCTGCTGCGCAGCATGACTCGGCTGAATGCGCTTAACGCCGCCGCCGTGGCCGGGCACTACGGGTCGATCTCGATCGTGACCTTTGTCGCGGCCTCCAGCCTGCTGCAACTCACCGGCGTCGCGGCCGATGGCTACATGGTCGCTGTCGCCGCCACGATGGAAGTGCCCGCGATCCTCTCGGCGCTCTGGATCGCGCACCGTTTCGGGCAACAGGGGTCCACCGGCAGGGTGCCCATGCGCGACCTTTTCGCCAACGGGTCCATCGTGTTGCTTGCCGGGGCGTTCCTGATCGGCGCGCTGACACAGGACCGGGGGATGGAGATGATCGCCCCCTTCGTCGTCACCCCCTTCACCGGCATCCTCTGCCTCTTCCTTCTGGACATGGGCCTGACGGCGGGACGCAGCCTGTTGCGGAACCGGCATCTGCTGAGCGCGGGGCTCTTCGCCTTCGGACTTCTGATGCCGGTGATCGGCGCGGTTTTGGCCATGGGGGTGGGAACGGTGATCGGATTGCAGACCGGCAGCCTCTTCCTGCTGATGGTCCTGTCTGCCTCGGCTTCCTACATCGCGGTCCCCGCGGCGATGAAGATCGCCCTGCCGCAGGCCGAAGCGGGCATCTACCTGACGCTTTCGCTGGGCGTGACCTTCCCGTTCAACATCATCCTCGGCCTGCCGCTCTACCTGTGGCTGGCAGAGCTGATGTGAGTGTGGTGGTAAACAGGCTGAGCCTGTGTGGAACGGCCATGCCGTGCTGCACCTTGCCGGGGCAGGGTCGTGATGATCAGGACATCCCGCAGACGGCAGCCGGATCAGGCCGTGGCGCGGGCCGACAACCCGTCCAGAATGGCGCAATCCGGGTCATCGTCGCCATGGCATTGGCTGATGAGGGTCTGAAGCTCCGCCTCGAGCGTCTTCAACTGCCTGATCTTGTCGCGGACCGTGTCGAGGTTCTGCATCGCCAGGGCGCGCACGTCACGGCTGGCGCGGGTCGGGTCGGCGTTCAGGTCCAGCAGGCGGCGGCATTCTTCCAGGCCAAACCCCAGATGCCGGGCCTGCGCCAGGATCCGCAGCCGATCCACCGCGGTATCGGAGAAATCGCGATAGCCGTTTTCGGCCCGATCCGCCTTCACCAGACCGAGATCCTCGTAGTAGCGCACGGTCTTGACGGTAAGCCCCGTGGCCTTCGCTGCCTGTCCGATGTTCATGGCGGGTCTCCTTTGCGTCATTAAACCCTCCAGCTTGTGGAAGGTAAAGTCACTTCGGCTTGACCGCCACAGGCCGCCGCGCATTGCCCAATGGTCGCGTCTGCCTTCACGGCTTTTCAACTGGCTACGGTGCCGGTCGCGTGCGAGAAACGCGGGATGACACGTTTGCTTTTGCCCCTTCTGATATTCCTGTCGCTCGCCGCGCCCGCCGCAGCGCGCGAGATCACCGTATTCGCCGCGGCAAGTCTGCGTGACGCGCTCGACGAGGTGGCGGAGCTGTACCGTGACGAAACAGGGGACGACCCGGTGATCTCCTACGCCGGATCGTCCGCCCTTGCGCGCCAGATCCAGCAAGGCGCGCCCGCGGACGTCTTCATCTCAGCCAACACCGCCTGGATGGACGTGCTGGAAGAGGACGGGTTGCTGGCGCCCGGCACCCGCCGCGACCTGCTGGGCAACTCGCTGGTGCTTGTGGCCGGGGTCGAAGGGCCGGTCGCAGAGCTCACGCCCGACAGCGATCTGGCCGGCTGGCTGGACGGCGGCAAACTGGCCATGGCGCTTGTCGATGCGGTGCCCGCGGGCATCTACGGCAAGGCGGCGCTGGAACATCTGGGACTTTGGGACAGCGTCGCAGGGCAGGTCGCGCAGGCCGACAACGTTCGCGCCGCTTTGGCCCTCGTCGCGGTGGGGGCGGCGCCGCTCGGCGTCGTCTACCGCACCGACGCGCAGGCCGAACCGCGCGTCTACGTGAAGGCGGCGTTCCCGCGGGACAGCCATCCGCCGATCCTCTACCCCGCCGCGTCGATGGTGGAAAAACAGCAGGACGCCCTGCCGTTCCTGTCCTTCCTCGAAACGGGACCGGCGCAGGACATCTTCCTGCGGCACGGCTTCACGATCATCGCGGAGTAACGGATGGACTGGCTCGGACCGGAGGAATGGAGCGCCGTGGCCCTGTCGGTCAAGGTCTCCTTCTGGGCGGTCGTTGCCTCCCTGCCGTTCGGGTTGCTGACCGCCTACGCCCTGGCGCGCTGGACGTTCCCCGGCAAGCAGATCCTCAACGGGCTGGTGCACCTGCCGCTGATCCTCCCGCCGGTCGTGACGGGCTACCTCCTGCTTCTGACCTTCGGGCCAAGGGCCCCGGTCGGTGGGTTCCTCGAAGCCATCGGACTCGGCATCGCCTTCCGCTGGACCGGCGCGGCGCTGGCAGCGGCGATCATGGGATTTCCGCTGATGGTCCGCGCGATGCGCTTGTCGATCGAGGCCATCGACCCCCGGCTGGAAGAGGCGGCGGCAACGCTTGGCGCCTCGGGGGTGCGGGTCTTCGTAACGGTGACGGTGCCCCTCATGCTGCCGGGCCTGCTGACCGGGGCAATTCTCGCCTTCGCCAAGGCGATGGGTGAATTCGGCGCGACGATCACCTTTGTCTCGAACATCCCCGGACAGACCCAGACCCTGCCCTCCGCCATCTACGCCTTCCTGCAGATCCCGGGCGGCGAAGCCTCTGCCCTGCGGCTCGTGGTGGTGTCGATCATCGTGGCGATGGGCGCGCTTCTTGTGTCGGAATGGGCGTCGCGCCGGGTTGCGGCGCGGGTGGGGGCGTGATGCTGGACCTGCACCTGAAACATGCCTTCGACCGGTTCCAACTGGACGCGCAGTTCACCGCGCCCGCCGGGGTGACGGTCCTGTTCGGGCGATCCGGCTCAGGCAAGAGCACGGTCCTCAAGGCCACCGCCGGTCTATTGCGCCCGGACGAGGGGCGCGTGACCCTGCACGACCGGACGCTCTGCGACACGGCGAAGGGCATCTGGCTGCCGCCGCACAAGCGCGGCCTCGGCGTGATCTTCCAGGAAGGCCGCCTGTTCCCCCACCTCACCGTCCGCCAGAACCTTCTGTATTCCCGGCGGAAGGCGCCGAACCTGTCGCGGGTGGTCGAGATGCTGGGGATCGGCGACCTGCTCGACCGCCGCCCCCGCGCCTTGTCGGGGGGAGAGCAGCAAAGGGTCGCCATCGGCCGCGCGCTTCTGAGCGATCCGCAACTGATCCTCGCCGACGAACCGCTGGCTGCCCTAGACGAGCCGCGCAAGGCCGAGATCCTGCCCTACTTCGAACGCCTGCGGGACGAGGCCCGCTGCCCGATCCTCTACGTGACGCATTCCCCCGCCGAGGTCGCCCGCCTGGCAACCACGGTTGTCGTCCTCGACGAGGGCAAGGTGACACGGCAGGGCACGCCCGCCGACGTGCTGGGCGACCCGGACGTGGTGCCCGCGGGCATCCGTGGCGTCGGCGCAGTGCTCGAAGCGACGGTCGCCCGGCACCACGAGGACGGGCTGACCGAACTCGACGCTGGCGGGGTGGCGCTGTTCCTGCCCCGCACGGATGCAGCGCCCGGCACCCGGACCCGCATCCGTATCGCCGCGCAGGAGGTCATCCTGTCGCGCGGGCGCCCGGAGGGCCTTTCGGCGCTCAACATCCTGCCCGGCACCGTGGTCAGCCTGCGTGCCGGGGACGGTCCGGGCACCCTCGTCGTCGTCGACACCCCCGCCGGCCGTCTGCTGGCACGGGTCACGCGCCGCTCTGCCGAGGCTCTGCAACTGGCGCCCGGCGTCGCCTGCCATGCCGTCGTGAAGACGGTCGCCATCGCACGGCAGGACATCGGGCAGGGTTGAAGCGGCACCACGGCCCGCTAGCTCGGACCGCATGGAAAACGCATTGGTCATCGGCGCAAGCGGCGGCATCGGCAGCGCGATCTGCGCGGCGCTCGACTCGCGCGGCGTCTCCGTCACCGGGCTCTCGCGCTCGGGTGACGGTCTGGACATCACCGACGAAACCTCCGTCGCGGAGGCGCTGAACCGGTTCGACACGCCCTTCGATCTGATCTTCGTCGCCACCGGCGCGCTGGAGATCGACGGCCACGCACCGGAAAAGTCGCTGGATGCCCTGACCGCCCGCGGCCTTGCCGACCAGTTCGCGCTGAACGCCATCGGCCCCGCGCTGGTGCTGAAACACGCCCGCCGCCTGATCCCCCGCGACCGTCCCGCGACCGTGGCGGTTCTGTCGGCGCGCGTCGGCTCCATCGGCGACAACGGTCTTGGCGGGTGGTACGCCTATCGCGCGGCCAAGGCCGGGCTCAACCAGCTTGTCCACGGCGCGGCGATCGAGCTTGGCCGCAGGCACCGCAAGCTCTGCGTCGTCTGCCTGCACCCCGGCACCGTCGCCACCCGCTTCACCGCCGATTACCAGGACCGCCACCCGACCGTGCCGCCAGACGAGGCCGCCCGCAACCTGCTGACGGTGATCGACGGCCTGACGCCTGCCGACAGCGGGCGGTTCCTCGACTATGCCGGGAAGGAGATCCCCTGGTGACCCGCCTCGTCCTGGTCCTGGGCGACCAGCTGACCGAAACCGTCGCCGCGCTCCGCAAGGCCGACAAGGACAGGGACGTGGTCGTCATGGCCGAGGTCGCGGACGAGACGGCCTATGTCGGCCACCATCCCAAGAAGATCGCCCTGATTTTCGCCGCCATGCGCAAGTTCGCCGCCCGCCTCAGGGACGACGGCTGGGACGTCGCCTATTCCGAGTTCGACGACACCGACAACACCGGCAGCATCCCCGGTGAGCTCTTGCGCCGCGCCGACCAGTACGGCGCGCGGGAGGTGCTGGCGACAGAACCCGGCGAATGGCGGCTGATCGCCGTGCTGGACGACACGCCACTCAAGGTCGCGCAGCTTGAGGACGACCGCTTCGCCGCCTCCCACAAGGACTTCGAGGACTGGGCCAAGGGGCGCAAGGCGCTGCGGATGGAGTATTTCTATCGCGAGATGCGGCGCAAGACCGGCCTGATGATGGATGGCGATCGACCCGCCGGCGACAAGTGGAACTACGACCACGACAACCGCAAACCCGCCACCGGCGAGGTCGACACCGCGCCCATGCAGTTCACGCCCGACGAGACAGTCGAAGAGGTGCTCGACCTGGTCGAGGCCCGCTTCGCAGACAACTTCGGCACGCTCCGACCCTTCATCTTCGCCACCGACACCGGACAGGCCCGCCGGGCACTGGCTCATTTCGTCAAACACGCCCTGCCGAAGTTCGGCGATTATCAGGATGCGATGATGGAGGGGGAGCGCTACCTGTGGCACTCTCACCTCTCCGCCTACATCAACATCGGCCTGCTCGATCCGCTGGAGGTCTGCAAGGCCGCGGAAGACGCATGGCGAGCCGGGGACGTGCCGATCAATGCCGCCGAGGGGTTCATCCGCCAGATCATTGGCTGGCGCGAATACGTTCGCGGTATCTATTTCCACGAAGGGCCGGACTACCCCTCCCGCAACGGACTGGGCCACAAGCGCGACCTGCCATGGTTCTACTGGGGCGGCGAAACGAAGATGCGCTGCGTCGAAGCGGCGGTCGCGCAGACCCGGGACGACGCCTACGCCCACCACATCCAGCGCCTGATGGTGACCGGCAACTTCGCCCTTCTCGCCGGGATCGACCCGCACCAGGTGCACGAATGGTATCTGAGCGTCTACATCGATGCCTTCGAATGGGTCGAAGCCCCGAACACCGTCGGCATGAGCCAGTTTGCCGACGACGGCATCATCGCCTCGAAACCCTACGTGTCGTCGGGCAACTACATCAACAGGATGTCCGACCACTGCAGGCACTGCGCCTACGACGTGAACGCCAAGTCCGGAGAGGACGATGCCTGCCCCTTCAACACGCTCTACTGGCACTTCCTCGACCGCCATCGCAAGCGGTTCGGGGAAAACGGACGCATGGCCAACATGTACCGAAGCTGGGACAGGATGGACGAGGACAAGCGTCAAGCCATCCTGCGCGCCGCCGAACGCACGTTGAAGAAACTCGACGAAGGGGAGGTCGTCTGACCCGCCCCTTCATCTTGGTCCAAATACCTTGGGGGTGCGGGGGCAATGCCCCCGCGGATCGGCCCGGCGCCAGCCGGGGCGACACATGCTACAGCACGTAGCGGCTCAGGTCCGTCGACCGGGTCAGGTCGCCCAGCTGTGCCTCCACGAAATCGGCATCGACGGTCACCGCCTCGCCCGCCTTGTCCGGCGCGGCAAAACTCAGTTCCTCGAACACCCGCTCCATCACGGTGTAAAGCCGCCGGGCGCCGATGTTCTCGACCGACCCGTTGACCTCTGCCGCGATGCGCGCGAGCGCCTCGATCCCTTCCTGCGTGAAGGAGACGGCAACCTCTTCGGTCGCCATCAGCGCGGTGTACTGGCGGGTCAGCGCGTTGTCGGTCTCCGTCAGGATGCGCACGAAATCGCCCTCGGTCAGCGCCTTCAGGTTCACGCGGATCGGCAGGCGGCCCTGCAGTTCCGGCAAGAGGTCCGACGGCTTTGCGATGTGGAACGCACCGGAGGCGATGAAGAGGATGTGGTCGGTCTTCACCGGCCCATGCTTGGTCGACACCGTCGTGCCCTCGATCAGCGGCAGCAGGTCGCGCTGCACGCCTTCGCGGGACACGTCGCCGCCGCGCGCCTCCTGGCGGGCGCAGACCTTGTCGATCTCGTCGAGGAAGACGATCCCGTTCTGCTCCACCGATTCCAGCGCGGCGGCCTTCACCGTCTCGTCGTCCAGCAGCTTGTCCGCTTCCTCGGTGATCAGCAGGTCGTAGCTTTCGGCGACCGTCATGCTCTTGCGCGTGGTCCGTCCGGCAAAGGCTTTCCCGAAGATGTCGCCAAGGTTCATCATCCCCATCTGGCCCGCTCCCGGCTGGCCGGGGATGTCCATCATCGGGAAGGGCGAGGACGTGTCGGCCACGTCCAGTTCGATCACCGTCTCGTCCAGCTCGCCGCTCTTCAGCTTCTTGCGGAACATCTCGCGCGTGGCCGAACGCGCATCCTTCCCGGCAATTGCCTCGATCACGCGTTCCTCGGCGGCGGCATGGGCGCGGGCCTTCACGTCCTCCCGCATGTGGTCGCGGGTGTCGATGATCGCGGTGTCGACGAGGTCACGGATGATCTGTTCAACGTCGCGGCCGACATAGCCCACCTCGGTGAACTTGGTCGCCTCGACCTTGATGAAGGGCGCGCGTGCCAGCTTGGCCAGCCTGCGCGAGATCTCCGTCTTGCCGACGCCGGTGGGGCCGATCATCAGGATGTTCTTCGGATAGACTTCGTCGCGCAGATCGTCGCTCAGTTGCTTGCGCCGCCAGCGATTGCGCAGCGCCACCGCGACGGCGCGCTTGGCTTCCTGCTGGCCGATGATGAACCGGTCCAGTTCGGAAACGATTTCACGGGGTGTGAGGTCGGTCATGAGTGTCCTTCCGATACGTTGCGGCTGAGATAACCTCTGGGGCGGAAAATCCAACCCTTGAAGGAACCGCCGTGTGATCCGACGTGTTGGATCTAAGGATCGGAGACACCCCAGCCATGCCGGATCAAGGTTTCATGCCCATAGAAGATACCGACGCCGTTCCAGGCGATCTGGGCGCGCCAGCGTTCGGCGACGGCCCGGTCTGTGTCATCACGAACCGCAAGTCGGGCCGCAACTCGCGGGACCGAAACGCAGTCGAGGCCGCGGCCGAGGCGCTGGGGGGCGAAATCGTCTCCTTCAGCGGCGGCAAGGGCTTGATGGAGGCGATCGAGAAGGTGAAGGCGCGCAAGCCCTCCCTCGTGGTCGCTGCCGGGGGCGATGGCACCGCCATGGCCGTGGCCGGGGCCTTCGTCGGCACTGATGTCGCCTTCGGGGTCCTGCCGCTTGGCACGTTCAACTATTTCGCCCGCGGGCTGGGGCTCAGCACCGATCCGGTCGAGGCGAGCAGACAGCTTGCCGCCGGTCAGGTGGTCGAGCGTCACATCGGTACCGTGAACGGCCAGGTCTTCCTGAACAACGCCAGCGTCGGGATCTATCCCTCGATCCTGAAGGTCCGCGAAAGCGTCTATCGCCGCTGGGGACGCCGCAGGATCATGGCGCATTGGTCCGTCATCAAGACCTTCATCCGCTTCCGCAAACCCATGCGCGTGAGGCTGGAAGTCGACGGGGACGGCGGCCGCTACCGCACCGCCCTTGTCTTCGTCGCGCGGTCCTCGTTCCAGCTCGAACGGTTCGGGCTGGAGGGCACCGACATCATCCGCGAGGGCGGGTTTGCCGTCCTGCTCGTCAATGCCCGCACCCGGCTGGAGCTTTTCCGGCGCATCACGCGCCTCGCGCTCGGCACGGTGGAGGAGGGCGTCGACTATGACCTCTTTGCCGGAGAACGGTTGAAGCTGGATGTGGAAGGCAAGCGCCGCGTGCTGCTGGCCTACGACGGAGAGAAGAAGCGCATGAGCGCGCCGCTGGAATTCGGCATGTCCGAGCGCCCGCTGCGCCTGCTCATCCCGGAGAAGCCCGCATGAGGCGTGTGCTGCACCTGTCCGACCTGCACTACGGCAAGGACCGGGCGGACCTCGAAGAGCCGCTCTTGGAAACGGTGGATCGGCTGGCGCCCGACCTGGTGGCCATTTCCGGCGATTTCACCCAGCGCGCCCGCGTGTCCCAGTTCGACCGCGCGCAGGCCTTCCTCGACAAGCTGTCCGTCCCGTGGATCGCCGTGCCCGGCAACCACGACACACCGCTCGACGAATTCTGGATCCGGCTGCTGACCCCGTGGAAGCGTTACCGGGCCGCTGTGTCGCGTGATCTGGAACCTGTCTATCAGGACGACGCGATGACCCTTGTCGGCGTGAACACCGTCAACCGGTTCTCGTGGCAGAGGGGGCGGTTGTCGGAAAAGCGGATCAAGCGCGCCTGCCAGCAGTTCTCCGACGCGCCCGACCGCGCGCGTATCGTCATGCTGCACCACCCTCTTCAGCACGGGCCGGAAGTCGACAAGCGGCTGATGCGCGGGGCCGGGCGGGCGCTCAAGGCGTTTGCCGAAAGCGGGGCGCAGGTGGTGCTGTCCGGGCACCTGCACAACACGGTCATCGCGCCGTTTCGGGCCTGGCCGCAACTGCTTTTCGTCCAGGCAGGCACCAGCCTCTCCAGCCGCATGCGCGGCGAGGTGAACACCTTCAACCTGCTGGAAATCGACCACCGCAGCGTGACCGTCGAAAGCTGGGGCGCCGAGGACCTGACCTTTGCCCCCGTGTCGCGCGCCCATTTCTTCCGCAACAACGGGGAGTGGGAGCGCCGCGACAACGCCCCATCGATTGCGCCTGCGCACCACATCCGCCGCGCGCGGTCGGTCCGGTAACACGCTTTTCCCGTGGCCCGTTCCCCGGACCGGCGTAAGCTGAGCCGTGAGGGAACGGGGGAATCGACACATGAAAGCTATATGTATGGCGTTGGCCTTGGTGGCGCTTTGCGGAACGGCCGAGGCACAGAACGCCTGCGACTGGGGCAACCTGCGGTCGGAAGCCAGCGAAGAGAACCGCGAGCTGGTCGTGACGAATGCGGTCGGCGACCGCAGCGCGCGTCTCTACTGGATCGATTTCAACGGCACCCCGGTCTTCTACGCCGAGATCCCGCCGAACGGCCGCCACGTGCAGCAGACCTTCCGGCGGCATGTTTGGATTGCCGAGAACAGCTACGGCTATTGCGACGTCATCTTCACCGTCGAGAACAACGTCGAAATCGTCATCCGCTGACCGCGCGGCAACGGATCACTCGATGGTTTCGACCGTCAGGTTCCCGTTCGTGTAGACACAGATGTCCGCGGCAATGGACATGGCCTCGCGCGCGACGGTCTCGGCGTCCTTGTCGGTATCCATCATGGCCCGCGCCGCGGCGAGGGCGTAGTTGCCGCCCGACCCGATGGCGGCCACGTCATGTTCGGGTTCCAGAACGTCGCCTGCGCCGGTGATCACGAAAAGGTCGGTGCCGTCGGTGACGATCAGCATGGCTTCCAGCTTCGACAGATACTTGTCCGTGCGCCAGTCCTTTGCCAGTTCGACAGAGGCGCGCTGAAGCTGACCGGGCGTTGCCTCCAGCTTCTTTTCCAGCCGTTCGAGCAGGGTGAAGGCGTCCGCCGTCGATCCCGCGAATCCGGCCACCACTTCCCTGCCGCCAGGTGCAAGGCGACGCACCTTCCGGGCCGTGCCCTTGATCACGGTCTGGCCCAGCGAAACCTGCCCGTCACCGGCCACGACGACCTTGCCGCCCTTGCGGACGCCGATGATGGTGGTGCCGTGCCAGCCGGGAAAATCGTTGCTCATGAAGGCCTCCTTTGATTGGCCTCCATATGGTCCCCATCGACGGCCCCGGCAAGGGGGGCGGGGCGCCGGTGCGGCACCCCGCCATGTCGGAAGGCCGGTCAGGCGACCTCGGTCTCGACCTCGATGTTGCCCTTCGTCGCGTTGGAATACGGGCAGATGAAGTGGCCGCGCTCGGCGATTTTCTCGGCCACGTCCTTTTCCACGCCCGGCATCGACACGACCAGTTTCACCTTCAGGCCGAACCCGCCGTCAGAGCGCGGGCCAATGCCCACATGCGCGTTCACCGTGGCGTCGTCGGGCACGGTGCCCAGCTTCTCGCTTTGTGCCGCGAACCGCATCGCGCCGAGGTAGCAGGCCGCGTAGCCAAGGGCGAAAAGCTCTTCGGGGTTGTGACCCGCGCCGGAGCCGCCAAGCTCTTTCGGGCTGGTCATGGTGACGGTCAGCATCCCCGACTTGAGAGAGGCGACACCGTTGCGGCCGCCGCCTGTGGCATGGGCTTCGGTCCAGTACTTCGTATCGACGGTCATCTGTGATTCCTTTCAGTCGCGTGCGATTAAATCGTGCACGATATATATACCTGAGACAACCCCCTGTCAATCGCTTGCCAATGTATCGCGCACGACTTAATTTCAGGGGATGACACTCGCCCCCCACGACATGTTCTGTTTCTCGCTCTATTCCGCGACGCACGCCATGCAGCAGGCCTATCGCCCGCTGCTGGAGGAGATCGGCCTGACCTATCCCCAGTACCTCGTGATGAGCGCGCTCTGGACCGCGGACAAACCGTTGAGTGTCAGCGGCATCGGGCGCGAGGTGCAGCTGGAGTCGAGTACGCTGACGCCCTTGCTGAAGCGTCTCGAAACGGCCGGCCTGATCGTCCGCCGCCGCAACCCGGAAGACGAACGGCAGCTTCAGGTGGACCTGACCGACGCAGGTCGCTCACTTCAGGCGCGCGCCGCGCATATCCCAGCGTGTATCCTCGAAAAGACCGGGATGGACGTCGAGACGCTCCGCCGCCTCCAGGGAGAGATCCGGGACCTGACGCAGCGCCTGCGCACGGGCACCGGCGACGCCTGACCGTCAGACCGGCGTTCGCCGCCGTTTCCACCAGCCAAAGACGAACGGGACAACGGCACAGCCGGCAAGGAACAGCGCGATCAGGGCGAACTGGATCAGCTCTGACGTCTCGAACCGTTCGTCGATCCGCACGGTCTTCGGGTCGTCGCGCAGGTATGTGACGGGCACGACCCGCCCCGCCTCGATGTTGCGGTAGAAACCATGGGACACCTCGGCGTCCGCCTCGATCTCTGCCCCGTCATGTTGGAAACGGACAATGGCATAATAGTGTGTCACGGGCGGCTTCGGATGGCTTTGGGAGAGGCTGCGGGTGAAGCGGCCCGCAAGCGTCGCCTCAGCCTCGATCCCGTCGGTGGCGAAGGCGGATCTGCGGTCGACGAAGTTCCAAAGGATCGCACCCAGAACCAGCGCAAGAACCGGCACCGCGAACAGCAGCTCCCACGGCTTCTTTGCCTGGTTCATGCCCCGACGGCCCCGCGTCGTTCGGCCCGCGCGGTGCGTATGGCATAGGCACTCAGCGCAAGGGCGGCCAGCAGGAGCAGCGGCCCGAGGATCAGCGCCCATATTGCGGATGACCGAAGGCGGCCGGGGTCAAGCAGGTATTCCGGCCCGTCGCTGCCATCGACCACGTGCAGCGCCACGGTCTGCCCTTCGCTCAGCGTATTGAAGAACCGCCCCGAGACGTCCTCGAGGTGCGGGCCGGTCGGGGTGGAGACGAAGACGCGGAAGGTGGTGCTGGTGGACCCGCCCTGCTGGCGCTGCGACTTGTCCAGCCGAGTCACGTTGGCGTCGATGATGCGGGCGTCGGCGAACCGTGCGGCATCATCCGACTGCGCCGTTCCCGCGAACAGCGCGGCGAGCCCCGCCAGCGCAAGGAATACCGCCAGCCCGACGCCGCGCTTGATGGCGAGCCAGATCATCTTGTCCCTCCGGTTTTTCCCGAAGTCTGACCAGAAATGATTGTTGCGCCAAGTCCATGAACGGAAAAAGGCCCCGCGAGGGGGCCTTTCAAACCAGATAGAACCGGTTCGGATCAGATGGAATCTTCGATCCAGGACTTCAGCGCGGCCTTCGGCGCTGCGCCGGCGCGGTTCGAAATCGGCGCGCCGTCCTTGAAGATGAAGAGCGCCGGAATGCCGCGCACGCCCATGGCGGCGGCGGTGTTCGGGTTCTGGTCCACGTCGACCTTCACGACCTTCACCTTGCCGTCGAACTCTTCGGAAAGCTCTTCCAGGGCCGGGCCGATCTGCTTGCAGGGACCGCACCATTCGGCCCAGAAATCGACGACAACGGGGATGTCGGAATTCTTCACTTCGGCATCGAAGGTGGTGTCGGATACGGCGACGGTGGCCATGGGAATCTCCTGTGGGTTGGGAGGCGGGCAGGGCAGCCCGGTCAGGTGCAGGAAGGTAGGCAGCGACTCAGGCAGCGTCAAGATGCTGTCGCGCGGGCGAGGGCTTGTGTCACAAGTTCGTGCGGGATCGGCATGTAGTGGTTGGTTGCCGTCCACAACAGCCCGGTTTCGATCTCCCGATCCGGATAAAGTTGAGCGAGCGCGGCGTGATAGACCGCCACCTGCCGTAGCAGGCCGTCTGGCGTTTCCTCGGGCGTCGCGGGGGTCGTGCGGTTGGTCTTGTAGTCGATGGCGACAACCCGGTCATGCGCCAAGATCAACCGGTCGATGATGCCGTGAATACGGCCCAGCGGTCCGAGGTCGGCAGTGATCGGCACCTCCGCCAGCGAGTCGGATCCGAAGAAACCGGCGAAGGCGGGGTTCTCCAGAACCCTCAGCGCCTCGTCCATGATCTGCGGAAGCTGCTCGCGGATCAGGATGGTCTCCGGGTCGCCGGCATATTGCCCGACAAGGCTTTCGCCAGCCGAGCGGCGATCTTCCGGCAGCAAGGGGGCGAGAACTTCGAGGAACGCGTGCAGCGCGGTGCCCCGGGCGGTCGCCACCTCTTCGGTGTCGCCCTCCGCGCCGCCCAATGCCTTTGCGCCGCCAAGGTCGGACGGGGACCGGGTCTTCGGCAGCTCCTCCGGCGGTGCGATGGGCCGAAGGAGATGATCGGGCATCACGACCGCGTCGACCGACCGGGGTTCCGGGGCCGTCATCTCAAGATGTGACCAGTCGGTTCCGAGTGTCAGGCCCTCGCCGGACCCGAGACCGCCGAAATCGAAGGCTTTTTGCACGGCGCCCGACTCCGTCATTCCGCGCCGCACCTTGTCGTACCACGCCTCCGGCTTGTCGGTGCCATCGCCCGCGGCAGCCACGATCAGCCACTTCTCGGCACGGGTCAGGGCGACGTAGAGCAGGCGGTCGCGTTCCTGTGCTTCCTTCACCTTCGCGGCCTCGACGGCGGCCTGCTGGCGCGGCGGCTGCGCGTTGGAGGTCTGCTTCCAGATCACACCGTCCGGGTCCGACAGGAGCTCTGCCTTGATAGAGGCGTCGGGCGCCGCGCAGTCGGGCAGGATGACGATGGGCGCTTCGAGGCCCTTCGCCCCGTGCACCGTCATGACCCGCAGGGTCTCGCCCGCGCTGTCCGGCGCCCGCTTGATCTGCAGATCGTCCGACTGTGCCCATTGCAGAAAGCCGGTCAGCGTCGGTACGGCGGTCTGCTCGTAGGCCAGTGCCTGCTGGAGGAGCGCGTTGATCCCGTCCTCCGCCTCTTGGCCCAGCCGTCCGATCAGCAGGCGGCGGCCCTTGTGGCGGGTCAGGATACGCTCGATCAGGTCATAGGGGCGCAGGAAGTCGGTCTGGCCGCGCAGGTCGTTCAGGACGGCCAGAACACCTGGATGCGCGTCGCTGTCCCGAAGCGTCGGCCAGAGGTATTTCGTCGTGCGCCGGTGGGCGAAGGTGAAGAGATCCTGCTCCGACAGACCGAACAGCGGCGAGCGGAGCGCGGTGGCAAGGGACAGCGAATCCTCGGGCGTTTCGAGGAAGGACAGAAGCGCGATGATGTCCCGCACCGCGAGTTCGGCCATGACCTTCAGCCGGTCGGCGCCCGCGATTGGCAGGGCCTCCTGCTTGCAGGCGCGGATGATCTCCTTGAAAAGCTGCGACCGGCGGCGGACAAGGATCAGGAAATCCCCGGCATGAACGGGCCGCGCGCGGTATGTGCCGCTGTGGCCGTTCTCTTCCGGCAGGGGCGTCCCGGCGTCGATGGTCTGGCGGATGAAGCGGGCGATCCGCTGGGCGAGGATGACGGTGTGGTGCCGCGCGCCCTTGCGGTCCAGCGGCTGGTGCCATGGACCGTCCTCGTCATCTTTGGTCTTGTCCACGACCGGCCACAGGTCGACCCGCCCCGGCATCTCCGACTTGAACGCGCGGTGCTTCTGATCCGGGCTGAAGCCGGAAGCATCGGCCCCGTCGAAGGTGCTGTCCACCACCCGCAGGATCGGTTCTGCGGACCGGAAGCTGTATTCGAGCACCATCGCGTTCAGCGGCGCATCCGTGTTCATCAGCCGTTCGCGGAAGTCCTCGCGCATCCGGTCGAACTCGGACGGGTCGGCGCCCTGGAAGGAATAGATCGACTGCTTCTTGTCACCGACGACAAAGATCGTGCGCCGCGTCTCCCGCGCGCCCTCGCCCGAAGTGAATTCGCGCGCCAGCCGTTCGATCACGTCCCACTGCACGGGCGAGGTGTCCTGCGCCTCGTCGACAAGGATGTGGTCGATGCCGCCGTCCAGCCGGTAGAGCACCCAATCCGCCACACGTTCGTCCGACAAAAGGTCGCGGGCGCGGGTGATGAGGTCGTCGAAGTCGAGCCACCCGCGCCGCATCTTGGCCTCTTCGTAGGCGGGCACGAAGCGCGCGGCGAAGGCGGTCAGGGCAATGTCGCGGTCGGCGGCGGTCAGGGCCTTCTCCGTCTCGAGCGCCCCTTCGACGCGGGCGGCAAGCTGGTCGTAGGCCTCGCACAACTCGGGGGCGTTCTTGCGGGTGGTCTTCGTCGGAAAGCTCTTTCGGATCGTGCCGCCCTGCGTCAGGCAGATCTGCTTCAGCGCGGCAAGGGCCTGAGCGTCGTGGCCCTTGATCGACTGCAGCAAGGGCACCAGACCCTGCTCGGTCTTGCCGCCCGCCTTGAAATGCGGAACCAGCGCGGCGGCGAGATCCGTCTCGTTGCCGAGGAAGACCGACGCCAGAAGGGTGTCTTCGCCGTCGTCCGGCTTCAGCCCATAGGCGGCACGGATGGCGTCGGGCGCTGGCGGATCGACGAAGACATCCCGCCGTGCACTGAGTGAGGCCAGCAGCTTGCCGGGATCGTCGCCCGAGATCCAGGGCGCGATGCCTTCCAGCAGACCCCGGTCGGGGCCGGAGGCGATCTGGTCGAGGATCTCGGCACGCAGCAGTTCGGCGGCACGGTCCTCCATCTCCTGGAACTGCGGGGAGACCCGCGCCTCTAGCGGGAAGCGGCGCAGGAGCGAGGCGCAGAAACTGTGGATCGTCTGGATGCGCAGGCCGCCCGGTGTCTCGATGGCGCGGGCAAAGAGGGTGCGCGCCTCCTGCAGGAAGGCATGGGAGGGCGTCGTCTCCACACCGAGGCTTGCCAGTTCGTCGCGCAGTTTGGGTTCCGGCAGCATGGCCCAGGCGCCCAGCCGCTTGAACAGGCGGTTCTGCATCTCGGTCGCGGCGGCCTTCGTGTAGGTCAGGCAGAGGATGTGCGACGGGTCCACGCCTTCCAGCAACAGCCGCGCCACACGGTCGGTCAGGACGCGCGTCTTGCCGGACCCCGCGTTTGCCGCCAGCCAGGTCGAGGCATCGGGGGCCGCGGCATCCACCTGTCGTTGTGTCGCCTCGTCCCTCATGTCAGCCTCAACAGGTCGGCGTCATCGGTCACGTCCCATTCGCCGAAGCGCGAGAGGTGGTCGTAATCCGCTATGTCGGTGTCCTTCATCAGCGCGCGCCGGGCGGTATAGCCCTTCTCCTCATCCATGTAGGCGGCGATCAGGGCGCAGAACTCCTCCCACGTTTTTTCCGGCGGGCTGTCGGCCAGCGGCGCGGGGACCTCCTTCGGGTCGCCGGGTTTCAATTGGATGTAAGTGGCGGCGGCGATGTAGCGGGGCGCGATGTTCGGGAAGGCGCCCTGCTGCAGCATCGCCGACTCCAGCAGCAGCTGCTTGTCGAAATAGAGCTGTTCCTTGGCGGAGGGCGCGCCGCCGGTCTTGTAGTCGTAGACATGCGCGCCCGCGTCCGGCGCGATGTCGATCCGGTCGGCCCGGGCCTTGAGCGTGAACCCCAGCGCCGGGATGGCGGCCGCGCCCTCGGTCTCGAAGTTGTCGAGGTGCGGGGCGGCCCTTTGCCTGCGGTCCGCCTCGCTGTCGCAGAACCACGGCGCGAACCGCGCGACCCGCGCCTGCCAGAGTGCGCGAACGGTCGGAAACGGCACGTCGTCCAGCAGGACCCGGGCAATCTGCATGAGCCGGTCGGGCGTCAGGCGGTCGGGATCGGCCACGGTTTCGCGGATGAAGGTCTCGATCACCTCGTGCGTGACAACACCACGCATCAGGGCATCGGGCGCCTGCATCAACGGGTCGAGCGCCTTCAGTCGCAGGATGTAGCGGGCGTAGATCGCGTAGGGGTCGCGCACGAGACGGCGGATCGACGTGACCCACAATTCCTGCGGACGGGTCGTTGCGGGCGGTGCGGGCGAGGGCCGGCGCGCTGGCTCCGCCTCGATCGGGCTTTCGGCGGCGGTGGCCAGTGCGGTCCAGTGCGCACCACGTTGCCGCATCTCCTCCAGCGCCTTGGGGCCGTTGCGATCGGGCAGGCCGTTAAGGAGGTTGGTCAGCCGGTTGATCCAGCGTGACGGAACCGTCTCTGCCTCGTCGGACTTCAGCGACCTCGTCAGCCAGATCTCCGGTGCGGCGGCGGCCTGCTGGAAGTCATGCGCGGACAGGCCGATCCGGCGTTCCGGCAGCAGAAGACCCGCCTGCGCCCGCATGGAACGGTTGAGCCACGGGTCGGCGGCGGGGCTTTCCGGCCACGCGCCCTCGTTCAGCCCGGCGAGGATCAGCAGGTCCGCGCCCATCACGCGTGCTTCGAGCGTGCCCCAGATCAGGATCTTCGGATGCGGGGCGTCGCGGTCGCGCACTTCCTCGCGGGACACCAACGCCCCGAAAAGATCGGCATAGTCACGGGCGGTCATGTCGGTGCCGTGCTCCGCCTCGACCTGCAGTGTCTCGGTCAGCGCGTGCAGCTTGCGGCCCGCGTTCTCGGCCCAGAGCGGTGCGGGATCGCCATCGGGCCCGGCGGTCAGCGCCTCCGCCAGCGCGAGATGCCGTTCGATCCACTCTGCCAGCGGCAGGGTGCCGGTCTGTTGGCGGCCGCAGAGTGTCGCGGCCCAGGCGCCCCATCTTTC
Source organism: Sagittula sp. (assembly GCF_052825245.1). Classification (NCBI taxonomy): domain Bacteria; kingdom Pseudomonadati; phylum Pseudomonadota; class Alphaproteobacteria; order Rhodobacterales; family Roseobacteraceae; genus Sagittula; species Sagittula sp. Next base: position 58,804 of record NZ_JBRBWD010000041.1, on the reverse strand, counting down.
CGAGTCCCGGGCCGTGGCCCAGGCGGTCAGCGTTTCGGCGTCGGGATAGGGCAGGCCGGTCTTGCGGATGTGCAGTTCCAGTTCGCGCGTGGTCAGCAGGTGTGGGCCGCGGTCCTGTCCGGCGTGGGTCAGCGGGTGTTTCAGCAGGCTCAGCAGCAGCTCTGCCGTCAACGGTGCGGTGAAGAGCTCGGCCACTAGCCGCAGAAGCCGTCCGGGCGGGGTCAGCTGCGCGGGCGTACCGGCGGAATCGTCAGGCAGGATGTTCCAGCGGTCGAGTGCGGAGGTCACTTGCCGCGTCAGCATCCGGTCCGGAGTGATCAGCGCAGCGGTTGTCCCTTTCTCCGCCGACTCCCGCAGCCGCAGCGCGATGGCAAGGGCCTCTTCACGCTGCGAGTTCGCCTCGAGCAGGGTGACACCCTCCATCGCCTCCGGCAGATCTGGCAGATTCGGACCTTCGGAGAGCCACTGGTGCGTGACCGGCGCCGGGCGCATCGCGAGGGAGATCACCCGGTTCCGCGCCGCACTGGGCGGCTGCCCATCGGTCCAGGGCCGCACGTCCCTCGCTGTGATCTCCAGCTCCCGCATCAGTTTCGCGAACCTGTATTGCGGATGATCCTCGCTGGTCAGCGGGTCTTCCAGCTTGGACCAGACGGTGTCGGGCATGTCCGTGTCGAAGCCCGGCAGGACGATGGCGCCCTGCGGCAGCCTGGCCACGGCTTTCATAAGGGCATGGGTCGTGCCGCGCGACCCTGTGGAGCCCGCGATGATGACCGGATGAAGGGGCGGTTGTGCCTCCCACGCCTCCAGCCGCAGTTCGAGTGCCCTGCGGTTGAAGGCCTGCGCGTCGGGCGTTGCGTCCTTGTCGAAGTACAGCTGCACGATGTTGAAAAAGGTCAGCGCCCGCTGCCAGTGCCCCGACTGGTCGGTGACGTCGAGGTTGGCAACCGTTTCCGGCGACACGCCCTCGACATGCATCTCCTCCATCAGCGTGGCGAGGCTGTCGGACAGGTCGAACAGCGCGGACCGCGGGGCGAGATCGGGCTGCGTTTCCAACAGGCGAGAGACGAGGCCCGTCAGTTCCAGCCTCCGGCGCAGCGGCGACACCGGCGCAGGCAGGGCGGCGCGTGTCAGCGGATCGGCCAAGTCGGTCAGCAGCCGGATGCGCGGCAAAAGGGAGACGGGCCCGGCGTCGAACAGGCTCCGCAGGCGGCGGCGCATCCGGTCCGTGGCAACGTAAAGCTCCACCCGGGCGATGGCCTCTGGCGGGCTGCCGTCCAGCCGCGCGCGCAGGCCGTCGATCAGGGCGGCAGGGAAATCCACGCCGGGGGGCAGGGCGAAGACGCGCGGCCCCCCGGCGGCGTCGGTAAAGAGGTCAGGCATTGGCGCGGTCCAGCATATCTTCGGCCAGCGCGATGCCCTCGGGATGACCCACGTCGCACCATGTGCCCGGATAGGCGATGCCGTGGAAGCGGCCCCGTGCGGCGGCATCCTCCCACAGGCGGTGCATGGAGAAGATGTCCTCCCCGATCCCCCGCAGCGCATCGGTCTTCACGATCTGTGCGCCGGTATAGACCATGTCGCCGGGCCGGGTGAGGGTTCCGTCCCCGGCCAAGGCGAAGTCGCCGCCGCCCTTGCGCCCAACGGCACGGGCCAGCGGCACACAGAGCAGCAGGGCATCCATGCGCTCCGGCTGCCATGCGTCGGACAGCAGCGCCAACGGGTTGGGACCGGACCAGACCGCATCGGTGTTCAGGGTGAAGACCGGCCCCTCGCCCAGCAGCGGCAGCGCGCGTTTCAACCCGCCGCCGGTGTCGAGGATGTCCGGCAGTTCGACGCTGACCTGAACGCCCGAACCGGCAAGATGCGCCTCGATCCGGTCCGCGTGGTAATGGGCATTGACGACGCGCACCGGGACGTCGCGCGCCAGGTCCAGCGCGTGATCCAGCAAGGCACGCCCTGCCACCTCGATCAGCGGTTTCGGGCGGTCCTTCGTCAGCGCGCCCATGCGCGTGCCGAATCCGGCGGCGAACAGCATTACTGCGTCGGGCATCGTGCCAGGAGTTCCTGAAGAAAGGCCGCGTTCGGTGCGGGCAGTTTGGCGATGATCGGCCGCATCGGTTCCAGAGCGGGGTGAAGCGACTGGATCTGGATATGCGACCAGCAGCGCGGAAGGAAGTCCAGGTAACGGGTCTTGCCCTGCGTCACCGCAAGCCGCGCAAAGACCCCGAGGATGCGGAGGTTGCGTTGAACGCCCAGCACCGCATAGGCCGCGCGGAACGCTTGAGGATCTGTGCCGGCGGCGTCGATGTAGGCGTTAAGGCAGGCGGCTTCGGTCGCGGGCTGAACGTCGCGCCGCACGTCCCGGCAAAGCGAGGCGAGGTCATAGGCCGGATGCCCCGCCAGCGCATCCTGGAAGTCGAGCAGCCCGACCCGCGCGGCGCCGGAGCGCCCCGGCAGCATCAGCAGGTTCTCTGCATGGAAGTCGCGCAGGACAAGCACACCCTCGGGTGCGGCGTATTCCCTCAGGATCGGCAGGAACGTTTCCGTCGCCTCGGCGAGCAGGTCCGCCATCTGCGCGTAATGCGTGAACGTCAGGTCGATGGCACCGGCGAGGTGTTCCGGGGTGGCGACGGGCAGGGAGTCCGGCGCTTGGTACCCGTGCAGCCGGACCAATGCCCGCACCGCCGCAAGGTAAAGCGACGTCTCCGCTTCGGCGTCGCGGGCCAGCGTCGCGATCAGCCCGTCGCCGAGGTCCTCGAGCAGCAGCATCCCCGAGGTTTCGGCCAGCACCTTCGGCGCGGACAGGCCGAGGCTGTTGAGATGGCGGGCCAGCCGCGCAAAGAGGGCGGCATCGCCGTGCGGGTCCTGCATGAGGATCGCCGTCTCGTCACCGCGTGTCAGCCGCGCATAGTGGCGGGAGGACGCATCGCCGGCCATCGGATGCACCGTGGCGTCGCTCCAGCCGGCCTCTTCCAGGAAGTGATCGACCGGGTTCTCGCGCGCCTCCGTCTGTGCGCCGGCCCAGGCTGTCTTCAGCCGCTCGTCCCATTCGGGGTCGCTCCAGCCGATCGTCAGGGTGCGGGTATCGTCATCGCCGACGGTGCGAAACGTCAGGTGCAGCGCCGAGGCCGGGGCGAGGCCCTGCAGCCGGTCGGGCCATTCGACAAGGCAGATCGCGTCCTCGAAGGCATCCAGCAGGCCGAGTTCCACGATCTCCTGCGGGCCGGTCAGCCGGTACAGGTCGGCGTGCCAGAGAGGACCGCTGCGGGTTTCGTATTCCTGAACAAGGGTGAAGGTGGGGGAGGGCACGTCCTCCGGCGTCTCCAGCAGGGACTGCACGAGCGCACGTGCGAAATGGGTCTTGCCCGCGCCGATCCCGCCGGACAGCAACAGCACGTCGCCCGGCCGCAAGCGCGCGCCGAGAACACGGGCCAGAGCTTCGGTGGCGTCGGGCGTCGGCAGGGTCAGCCTGCGGTTTCGGGTGTCCTGAACGGTCATGGCGCGAGGATAGCCTTCGCGCCTGTCGCTGCAAGCGCGATCAGTCGCGCATGGCCGCCTCGCTGATCTTCAGGGACGCCGGTGCCCCTGCGACATGAGAGAACCGCACCATCGTCGCCCCGGAGGACACCGGCTCGACCGCGCAATGCAGGTGCTCGCCATCGGTAGTGACAAGTTCGGCGTCCCAGCAGGCCCTTTCGCGCAGGGTCAGGACGAAATCGCGGATCTCCGACCAGATCGGGCTGGGCAGGCATCCCGCGCTCCAGTCCTTGGTGGCATCGACGATGGTGATCTCGGCGAAGGCGCTGTCGGGGTCGCAGTTCCAGCGGTCCCGATAGGCGGCGTTGGTGAAGGTCAGCACCCCCAGCCGCGAGAACACCGCCACCGCATCGTCGAACCGGTCCAGAACGGATTGTGTCATCTCCAGCTCCGACCGGAAACGGCGCGTGAGGGAGATTTCGGCGCTGATGTCCTCGATCAGGAAGGCGACGGCGCCATCGGGATGTGGGCGCCCGGTGATCTTGTAGGTCAGGCCGGACGGCAGGTTCCAAGTTTCCGCATAGCGGTCCTCGCGCGCGGCCGAGACCACGTCATAAATCTTCTCCCGCCACGTGTTGTAGTTCTTCGGCTCCGGCATCATGCGGTTTTCGCGCATGTGGTCGAAGAACGACAGGAGGTTCGGCTTTGCGGACAGGAAATCGACCGGCAGGTGGGTCAGGTCGACCAGCGCGGGGTTGAACAGCACAAGTCGCCTGTCGCGGTCGAAGACGGCAAGGCCGATGGGCAGGTGCGCGAAGGTCTTGGTCAGGGTCTGCACGAAGTTGCGCTGCGCCATCTCGGCCTCGACGAGGTTGTTGATCGACGACGCATAATGCAGCCAGGACGTGCCCACGGGCCGCGAGATGACCTCGTACCAGAGCGCCTCGCCGGTGCGGGTCCGCAGGCTGACGCGATCCGTCTGCACCGTGCGCTTGATCGGCAGCGGCAGGTCGAAGGGGCATTCGTCCTCGTCAACCGCGCCGGTGTCCGCCTTCAGGGTCTCGAACGCCTCGTTGGCCCAGGTGAGCGCGCCGTCCTCCGTCTGCCATATCGGGTAGGGGGTGTTGTCGCAGATCTGGCGCATCATCTGGTGATCCGCGTCCAGCACTGCCGCCCGGAACAGGAGAGCGGGTCCGCTGTGCGGGGTGGACAGGCTGACGCGCAGGTTCCGCCCCGAAGGCACCGCGTCCAGCCGTGCGTCGGCCAGCAACTCGGAGCTCCACGTCCGTTCGACGTCGGGCGGATCGGCAGGCAGTTGCGGGAACCCCGGCAGCAGGTGGGCGCGCAGGTCCTGCCATGTGACGCCGTGCAGGTTGGAGCGGTCGAAAAGGTGGAGCGCATCCGGCGTGTGGTCGATGACAACACCGTTCCGGAACAGGATGACGGTGTCGATCTGCCGCCGCCCGAACCTCAGACGCGCATCTTCACGGCGTTTCGAGACGAGATATACGAACAGCGCTGCAAATGCAGCGGCCCCGCCTCCTGCGCCGATGGCAAGAACCATGTAGTCCTCCAAACCGCTTCCCCCGCCTTGCGAACCAGACATGACACACCCGGGCTAAACCTAGCTTCAGCTTAGTTAACGACCGGTTAAACGATTGCAGTGAGGACCCTAGCCGCTGATGAGCTGGTTTTCCCCCAGCGGCGTGCCGCGGCTGGCCGGGTCCGGGACGATCTTGGCACGCGGCCATATGACCTCCACGATGGCGCCGGTTGGCTGTCCGGTCTCGGTCATCGGCGCGTAGGGATCGGACGCATTGGCAAAGCTGAGCTCCGCCCCCGACCGTTCCAGAAGGGTTTTGGCGATGAACAGTCCCAGGCCCATGCCCTCGTATTCCGGCCGTGCCCTGCGGTCCGCGTCGGACCGGCGGCGGCGCATGAAGGGGTCGCCGATGCGCCCGATCACCTGCGGCGGGAAGCCCCGGCCGTCGTCGAGAATGCGGATGGAAATCAGGTCGTCGGTCCACATCGCCTCCACCCAGACGGTCGTCCGGGCGAAATCGACGGCGTTCTGCACGAGGTTGCGCAGGCCGTGGATGATCTCGGGGCGACGCAGGATCTGCGGCGGATTGTACTCTCCGCCCGGGCCGGGGCCGTCCTCGATCAGGATCTCCTTGCCGCGGTCCTGATGCGGCTCGGCGGCTTCGCGGATGACCTCGACAATCGGCGCCTGCCGCATGTGCAGGTCGTCCTTCCCGGCGCGGCCCATGCCGCGCAGGATGTCCCGGCAGCGGTCCGCCTGGCTGCGGATCAGCAGCGCGTCTTCCTTGAGGTCCGGGAAATCGTCCAGCTCCTCGGCCAGTTCCGAGGACGTCAGCTTGATCGTCGCCAGCGGTGTGCCCAGCTCATGCGCCGCCGCCGCCACCACCCCGCCGAGGTCGTTCAGCTTCTGCGCGCGGGCCAAGGCCATCTGCGTGGCTGTCAGCGCGTCGGACATGGAGTTCATCTCGCGCGTGATGCGGCGCGTGTAGGCGGACAGGAACACCAGCGCGATCATGATCGCCACCCACTGACCGTAGACGAAGACGTCCGGTATGCGGAGGATGAAACCCTCTTCGGTCCGCAGAGGCAGGTGCCAGAACACCATACCCGTCACCAGCACCATCGCGGTGAGCATCAGCGTGATCGTCGACCTGAGGCTCAGCACCGTGGCCGAGATCGTCACTGGCCCAAGCACCAAGAGCGAGAACGGGTTGTGCAGCCCCCCGGTCAGGTACAGCAGGAAGCACAGCTGCAGCAGGTCGAACATCACCATCAGGAAGTTCTCGGTCTCCGACAGGCGCTTGCTTTCGGGGAAGACGAAGATGGCGACGAGGTTGCCGACGACCGATGTGCCGACGGCGAGGTAGGCCAGCCCAAGCTCGAGCTGGAGGTTGTACAGCCGTTGCGCGATCGTGATCGCTGCAAGCTGGCCAAGGATGGCGACCCAGCGTAACAGGATCATCGTGCGGAGACGGATCCAGTTGCTGCGCTGCTCTTCGCCGATCAGACCGAGTTCAGTTGTGCTCATTGGGATTGTTTCGTCTGTCGCGCTTGGTTAGGCAAGTGTTGGATGACATTCCGCAAACAATATGTGTTCCGCCGAGGAGAGTGCCCATGACCCGAACCTTGTCCTATGCCGCGATCGGCGCGGTCGTCGTTTTGCTGGGTGGCACCTTCGCGGCCTCCGCCGGCTGGCTTGACGGCTTGTTCGGCGGCAGTTCGGACGACGTGTACGCCAACTGCCGCGAGGGGGTTGTTGCGGGCGACATCGGCGGGCCTTTCGAACTGGTGGACAAGGACGGCAACACGGTGACCGACGCGGACGTCATCACCGAGCCGGCGCTGGTCTATTTCGGCTACACCTTCTGCCCGGACGTCTGCCCCTTCGACACGGCGCGCAACGCGGATGCGGTCGACCTGCTGGCGGACCGCGGGATGAGCGTCACGCCGGTCTTCATCACCATCGACCCTGAGCGGGACACGCCCGAAGCGGTCGGCGAGTTCGCCTCCAACCTGCATCCAAAGATGGTCGGGCTGACGGGCTCTGCCGAGCAGATCAAGGCCGCCAGCCAGGCCTATCGCACTTACTACAAGAAGCAGGACGGCGATCCGGACTACTACCTCGTGGACCACTCCACCTTCACGTACCTCGTCCTGCCGGGGGCAGGGTTCGTCGACTACTTCCGCCGCGAGGTCACGCCGGAACAGATGGCAGACCGTGTCGCCTGCTTCATAGAAGCCACTTGACAGCGGCAAGTGGTAGCGTTTGACCCCACCAGTAGGCGTGGTTAATAGTGATCCCCACGGCAGCGCAGCGGGAGACAGGCCTTGGCAGAACGCGACATAGACGACCTGGGCGACGACAAGTCCCTGCTGCTCGTTGACGACGACGAACCGTTCCTGAGGCGCCTGGCCAAGGCCATGGAAAAACGTGGTTTCGAGGTCGAGATGGCAGGCTCTGTCGCGGCGGGATCGGCCATCGCCACGGCGCGGCCCCCGGCCTACGCGGTCGTCGACCTGCGGCTTGAGGACGGCAACGGACTGGACGTGGTGGAGGTGCTGCGCGAGAAGCGGCCCGATTCGCGGATCGTTGTCCTGACGGGCTATGGCGCCATTGCGACGGCAGTCGCCGCGGTCAAGATCGGTGCCACGGATTACCTGTCGAAACCGGCGGATGCGACCGACATCACCAATGCGCTTCTGTCGAAGGGCGACGAACTTCCGCCTCCGCCGGAGAACCCGATGAGCGCCGACCGCGTGCGGTGGGAGCACATCCAGCGGGTTTACGAGCTGTGCGACCGAAACGTGTCCGAGACCGCCCGGAGGTTGAACATGCACAGGCGCACCCTGCAGCGGATCCTCGCGAAACGGTCGCCGCGCTGAGCGACAGATCGTAGGGCGGGGCTGTGCGCCGCCCTTCCCGAGGTCACAGCAGGCTGATGCGGGACCGGGCGGAGACCGCCTCGTCCTCCAGCGTTTCGATCGACATGATGTGCCAGTCGAGCCCGGTCTGTCCCTTGGCACCGGCATCCTTCAGCGCCAGTTTCGCCGCGCGCGCCTGTTCCGCCGACATCGACAGCGCCTGGGCAACCTCTGCACGGGCTGCCCGGATCTCGTCCAGTCGCCCGGCGTAGGCCTTGCCCGAAATCTCTCCCGCCGCGTGCGCCGCCTTCAGGTCGGCGATTTCCTGGTCTTGCGACTCCAGCAGGCCCGGCATCGTCTCTGTCAGCGTGGCCATCTGCTTCTGCGCCCCGGAAATCGCCGGGGTCACGCGGGACAGGGACACGAGCTCGACCCGTTCCCTCACCTTCCTCTGCCCGACGGCATTGCCCACCACGGCCCCCGCGGCACCGCCGGCCAGCGCGCCCACCAGGCACTTGCCGCCTTCCGACGCCGACACCACGGCCAGGCCGCAGCCGGCGGCTGCGCCGATGGCCGCGCCCTGCATCGTCGTGCGGCGCAGGATGTCCTTGGTCATCTGGTCCAGCGCCCGCGCCTGTTCGACCATCGCGTCGTCCGCCCCGTCCTGCGTCGCCGTGAAGGAGAGCGCCGATGCGTTGCGGCTGACCGACGGCATCTGACCGCATGCGGCTACACTCATGACGATGACGGACAGGACGAGGATCTTGGCAGGCAACACGGGTTCACTCCTTGAGGTATCGAAACAATGCGGGGCCTGGGCCGCGCTTTGTTCGCTATTTCAGGGAAATGGGGCCAGATTTTGACAAAGTGATCCCAATTGAACGGCGTTCTAGGAATGCGCGGCAATCAGAGCGGGTATCGCTTCACGATCCGGTCGACCACCCTGCCGTCCTTCCGGGTCACGTCCCCGGGGATCACATGGTCGTCCGCAAACCCCATGTGGCCGTAATACCCGAGGCCGGAGTCGTTGTCTGAGGTGATCCGCGCAAGGATCGCCACCCCGCCCCGCGCCCGGCAGGCGGCCAGTGTGGCATTGAACAACGCCCGGCCCGCGCCTTTGACCGGATCGCGACGGTCGGTGAAACTGCCGATGGAATAGAGCCCGTCGCCAATGTCGAACACGTTCTGGAAACCGACGATGCGGTCGGAGGTCTCCACCACGGTGCTGATGGCGGGGCCGTCGATGAATTCCTCGGTAAAGCTCTGTTCGGTGAACGGTTCCTCGTAGGCGGTCGTGCCCCCCTGCGCGATGGTGAAGTTCACGATCTCCATGCAGGCGGGCATGTCGTCGGCGGTCATCGGTCGGGTCTTCAGCATCAGAGCATGTCCATCAGGCTGGCGTGGCGCGCAGTGAAATCGTGCCGCGCATCGACGGGCGGGCGCAGGCGGATCGACAGGTCGGCGATCATGTCAAGATCGGGCGCGCCGAAGAAACGGTCGGCCTCAGCGCGGGTGAAACCGGCGATCTGCGTCGCCTCCATCCAGGCCGAGATCCGGTCGGCCTTCTTGATCTGCTTCTTCAGTCGCGCGGGCGTGACGGCGGGCAGGCCGAACCGGATGTGGATCGCTGCCGACAACCGCTTGTCCAGTTCCTCGTAGCCGGGACCGACCGCCGCCTTCACCGGGCTGATCATGTCGCCGATCACGTACTCCGGCGCGTCGTGCAACAGTGCCGTCAGCCGTTCGGTCGCGCTGGCCTTCGGGCACAGGCGGCCAAAGAGTTCCTCCACCAGCAGCGAATGTTCGGCCACGGAATAGGCGTAGTCGCCATGGGTCTGGCCGTTCCAGCGGGCCACGAAGGCCAGCCCGTGGGCGATATCTTCGACCTCGATGTCCATGGGGGTCGGGTCCAGCAGGTCGAGCCTGCGTCCGGACAACATCCGTTGCCACGCGCGAGGGGGTTTGGCCATGACGTCTCCGGTGTCCTGTCCTGTGCGCCCTTTGGTTAAGGTTTCGCGGCGGCGGTGTAAATCGGGGGTACTTCGCGGGCAACCGCGCCTGATGAAAGGACTTCTTAACCGCGTTCAGCCTATGCGCGGTACAAGCGCATTGTGTGGCATCCGTCAGGATGTTACCTGCGCCGGGAGGAATTTGGCCCGGTTCCGGGTCGCTCACAGGATGCAGAGGAACTGCAATGTCGCAAGATTATATCGTCAAGGACATTTCGCTGGCCGCCTTCGGTCGCAAGGAACTGGATATCGCCGAAACCGAGATGCCGGGCCTGATGGCCCTTCGCGAGGAATACGGCGAGGCGAAGCCGCTTGCGGGTGCGCGCATCGTCGGTTCGCTGCACATGACCATCCAGACTGCCGTCCTGATAGAAACGCTCGTGGCGCTTGGCGCCGACGTCCGCTGGGCATCCTGCAACATCTTTTCGACCCAGGACCACGCCGCGGCCGCGATCGCGGAGGCGGGTATCCCCGTCTTCGCCATCAAGGGCCAGTCGCTGGAAGAACACTGGGACTACCTCGACAAGTCCTTCCTGTTCCCGGAAGGCGCGAACATGATCCTCGACGACGGCGGCGACGCGACGCTCTACGTCCTGCTCGGCGCCCGTGCCGAGGCCGGTGAGGACATCATCCCCGTCCCGCAGTCCGAGGAAGAGGCCGTCATCAAGGCGCAGATCAAGAAGCGGATGGAAGCGTCCCCGGGCTGGTTCACCAAGGTACGCGACGCGATCCAGGGCGTGTCGGAGGAAACCACCACCGGCGTCCACCGCCTGTACGAGCTGCAGAAGGAAGGGCGTCTGCCGTTCCCGGCGATCAACGTGAACGACTCCGTCACCAAGTCGAAGTTCGACAACAAGTACGGGTGCAAGGAATCGCTGGTCGACGGCATCCGCCGCGCCACCGACACGATGATGGCCGGCAAGGTGGCAGTTGTCTGCGGCTACGGCGACGTGGGCAAGGGCTCTGCCGCCTCGCTGCGCGGTGCGGGCGCGCGCGTGAAAGTGACAGAGGCCGATCCGATCTGCGCGCTTCAGGCTGCCATGGACGGGTTCGAGGTCGTGCTGCTTGAAGACGTCGTCGACAGCGCCGACATCTTCATCACCACGACCGGCAACAAGGACGTGATCCGCATCGAGCACATGCGCGAGATGAAGGACATGGCCATCGTCGGCAACATCGGCCACTTCGACAACGAGATCCAGGTCGCCGCGCTGAAGAACCACAAGTGGACCAACATCAAGGAACAGGTGGACATGATCGAGATGCCCTCGGGCAATCGTCTGATCCTGCTGTCCGAGGGACGCCTGCTGAACCTCGGCAACGCCACCGGGCACCCGTCCTTCGTGATGTCGGCCTCCTTCACCAACCAGGTGCTGGCGCAGATCGAGCTGTGGAAGAACGGCGACAGCTACAAGCCGGGCGTCTACATCCTGCCCAAGCACCTCGACGAGAAGGTGGCGCGCCTGCACCTCGGCCGGATCGGCGTCAAGCTGACCCAGCTTTCGGCGGAACAGGCGGCCTACATCGGTGTGAAACCGGAAGGCCCGTTCAAGCCGGAACACTACCGCTACTGACGGCGGGCAGCGGGGCGGAGAATCTCCGCCCTACATCCTGTTGCACCATTTGGAGGCCGCGTCGCGACGCGCCCAGCCTTTGTGTTCCGTGGCGGATCGGGAGCGGTTTCCAACGGTGCATGACCGCGTTTAGGGTGAAGCCGCGGAACGGGACAGGGGGCGGCACATGCGGATCATCGTTTACGGATTGGGCGCCATAGGCGGATGCGTCGCCGGGCTGCTGGCGCGGTCGGGGACAGAGGTCATCGGCATCGCGCGCGGCGCCATGCTCGACGCGGTCCGGGCGGACGGCCTCTGGCTGAAGGGGCATGACCTGGACGAAGCCGTGCCCCTGACCGTGGTCGGCCATCCGACCGAGATCGTCTTCCGCAATGGCGACATGATCCTGATGTGCATGAAGGCGCAGCACATGGCGGGCGCGCTGGAGGATCTGCGCGCAGCGGGTGCCGCCGATCAGCCGCTGTTCTGCCTGCAGAACGGTGTCGTCAACGAGGACATGGCGCTGCGGCTTTTCCCCAAGGTCCATGGCGTCATGGTCTGGATGCCCGCGACCTACATCGATCCCGGGCGCGTGCTCTGCTTTGCCGCTCCGAAGTTCGGAGTGTTCGAGACCGGGCTTTTCCCCGGCGGGCTGGATGCGGATGACGAGCGGTTCGTGGACGCCTTCGACGCGGCGGGCATGGCCGGGTTCACGCATCCGAAGGTGATGGCATCGAAGTACGGCAAGCTGCTGATGAACCTCGAAAACATCCTGAACGCGGCGATGGGGCCGGAGGCGGAAAAGGGCCCGCTTCCCGATCTGATGCGGAAGGAGGCGCTGGCCGTCCTCGACGCTGCCGGGATCGCGTGGGAGGACCGCGCCCAACTTGTGCCGGAACGGCGGGGGCTGGCGCAGATTTCCGACCTTCCGGGCGAGGCGCGGTCCGGCAGCTCCTCGGCGCAGAGCCTGCTGCGCGGCGCCGGGTCGATCGAGACAGATTACCTCAACGGCGAGATCACCCGCCTTGGCCGGCTACATGGCGTGCCGACGCCCGCCAACGCCGCGATGCAGCGGGTGGGCGCGCGGATGGTGCGCGACGGGCTGCGGCCCGGGGACCTGACCCTGGCCGATCTGATGGCCGAGGTCGGCAACACGGTCTGAGGTCAGGCGCGGCGCTCCTGCGGCACCGCGTCCAGCCAGCGGGCGATCATTTCCAGCAGTTCGATCCTGCGGACGGGCTTAGCCAGGAAATCGGACATGCCCGCCTCGAGGCAGGCGGCCCGATCCTCTGCCATGGCATTGGCGGTCAGTGCGATGATCGGTACGCCGGACACGCCCGAGGCTTCCTCAAGTTCGCGCATGCGGCGGGTGGCCTCGTAGCCGTTCATCACCGGCATGGAGACGTCCATCAGGACGATGTCCGGCGGGTCGTTGATGTAGCTGGTCACGGCCTCTGCCCCATTGGCGGCGATCTGGAGCGTCACGCCGGTTCCGGCCAGCAGCTTGCGGATCACGAGCTGGTTGGTGGCGTTGTCCTCCGCCAGGAGAATGCGGCGCGCGGAAAAGTCCGGGACGCGGGCGGTGGCTCGTGGCGGGACGGGTGACTTGCCGATCTGGAGCGGGCTTTGGGTGCGGCAAAGTTCGCTGGCCAACGTCTCCTGCAAGAGCGGTTTGCGCAGGGCGCCGACGAACCCCTGCTCCTCCAGCGTTTCCATCGGCACATCCCGGTCTGCGCGAAGCATCAGCAGGCTGCCCGGGCTTTCCGGTCCGAGCGACCGGCGCAGCGCGTCTGCCAGCGCCGTGGCCGTCATGTCGGGCAGTTCGTCGGACAGGATCGCAAGCTGGAAGATCGTGCCCTGTTGCGCGTAGGTCCGGGCGAGCGAAAGGGCCTCTTCCCCGTTGCGGGCCACCACCGGGCGCAGGCCCATGCCGCCCAGAACCGTGCGAAGGGCCGCACATGTGACTGCCGATGCATCGGTCAGGAGGATGCGTTTGCCCGACAGGTCGCGCCGGGCCATCCGCCAGAACGCAACCTTGCCCGGCGGGGCGTCGGTCTCGGGAAGCGGCAGGCGCAGTTCGAAGACGGAGCCCACAGCGGGGCGCGACCGGGCCGACAGGCTTCCCCCCATCAGCCGGACCAGCCGGAGCGAGATCGCCAGCCCAAGGCCGGTCCCGTCGTACCGGCGCGTGTGGGTGCTGTCGATCTGCGAGAACTCCTCGAAGATGTGGTCCAGCTTGTCCTCGGCGATGCCGACACCGGTGTCCGTCACCTTCACGACGATCTGGCCGTCCTCCGACCTGTTCAGCCAGATGTGCACGTGGCCCATGGCGGTGAACTTGACCGCGTTGCCGATGACGTTCAGGAGGCATTGCCGCAGGCGTGTGCTGTCGCCCATGACCATCAGCGGCATTTCCAGAACCGACTCCACGCAGATCTCGACCCCCTTGGCCGCCGCAGCCGGAGAGAACAGCGTGGCCACCTCCTCCACCAGCTTGATCGGGTCGAAGGGTTCGGAATGCACCAGCATCTTGCCGGCCTCGATCTTCGAGAAGTCGAGGATGTCGTTGATGATCGCCAGAAGCGCCACGGCAGACGAGGAGATAGTCGAAGTCATGGAGCGCTGCTCGGGGTTCAGCGTGCCCTGTTCCAGCAGTTCGGACATGGCGATGATGCCGTTCATCGGGGTCCGTATCTCGTGGCTCATGTTTGCAAGGAAGGCGGACTTGATGCGCTCCGCCTCCTCCGCGCGCTTGCGGGCGTGGTCGAGACCGGCAGCTGTCTTCTTCAGCTGCACCCAGTAAAAAAGCCCGGTGGCGACCGGGATCAGCATGGTGGTCGAGATCAGAAGCGCGACGCTCAGCACGAGGTGGCTGTAGAGTTTCGCGATGGCGTCGGACGCGCGCGTGATGTCGATGTAGACCTCGTAGACGCCGCGGATTTCGCCATTGAAGCGGACCGGGCTGTAGATCTCCGCGTAGCGTCTGGCGGCGCTGTCGGAGGCGACGATTTCCGTCACGGCCTTTCCGGTCCGCAGCACCTTCCCGGCATTTGACCCTGCATCGGACTTGTGGGGCAGGCGGGTGGGTCCGTTCAGGGAAAACACCGGCTGTCCCCGGCTGTCGAAAATCCGGAACTCCAGCACCCCTTCGTCGCGGGCCATCTGCCAGAGGCGGTCGCGGGCCATGGGGGCGGGCGGACTCCCGTCCAGCAGGGCACGCAGGCCCGTGTACTCTCCCTCTGCATGATGCAACCAGATGGAGGCCCGTTCCTCCGCGCGTGAGACGAGGTCCTGCCGGGCGGCGTCAAGCGCCAGCCGGTTGCCCAGCCAGAGGCTGATCGCCAGCGCGAAGACACAGGCAGAAACGATGTAGACGATGCGGTGCATGCGGTCCTGCGGGCCGTGGGCGGTTGCGCCCTCGATACCGCAGGCCGATTAAGACCTGCTGAACCGCTTCAGCCCACCAGCCGGGAGACGAACCCCTCGCGCAGCACGGCCGGGTCGTAGGCTTTCCGCGAAAAGACGTCCTCGACCATGGGCTCGAAGTGGTCCAGCGGCAGCGTGTCGTAGTCCGGGTCGAAGGACGATTGGTCCCAGCGCTCGCAGAACTCGGCGCAATTGTCGAAACAGGGATGATCCCGGAACCGGTCGCGCGCATTGCGGTCCCAGCCGTAGTGGTGCGCGTAGTACAGCATCTGGAAGATGCCGTGATGCTCCACCACCCAGGCCACGTCCCAGCGCACGAAGGGCCGGATGACCTCGGCTGACATGCGGTCGTGGTTCTGCGGGGCAAGGCCGTCGCCGATGTCGTGCAGCAGGGCGCCCACGATCCAGTCGAGGTCGGCGCCGTCCCGTTCCGCCCGCGTCGCGGATTGCAGGCCGTGTTCCAGACGTGTGATCCGGTAGCCCTCCAGCGTGACCTCGCCGGCGCGGCGCAGCTCTCCGAGCACGCGGTCGGCGGTCAGCGCGAGGAACGGCTTCTCCTTTTCCTCAAGCAAGAGATAGTCCTCGCGCGTTCCGTCCTTCATCTGCGTGAAGGTGACGGTACGGGTATCGGTCATCTGCGGCTTCCTTCTGTGACAGGGCCGATGCTGGCAGCGTTTCGGGCGGCGGGCCAGCGGATTTTGGGCCAAGGCACTCGGATCCTCCTCGGGTCATTTTCCTTGCCTGCCCGACCGGAACGGTTAACCATGCCCGACACGGTCGCGAGGGCCGAGAATTCAAGCAAAGTGCGCACAATGCGCCGGGAACGAGGGAGCCTGCTGTCATGGGAAAACGTGACGAACTGATTCAGAAATACGCCGAGGATCTGCGCACCAAATGCGGGATGGAGCCGGACATGGACCTCCTGACCAAGGTGACCATCGGTTGCGGGCCGTCGATCTACAACGCCGATTCCTCCACCGTGGCCTCCAGCCAGCCGGGCGAGCTCGAGACGGTGAAGGACAACTTCCTCGTCAAGAAGCTTGGCCTGAAAGACAGCCCCGACCTGATGGAAGCCATCAACCAGGTGATCGAGACCTACGGCAAGTCCGAGCGCAACAAGTACCGGGCCGTGGTCTATTACATGCTCACCAAGCATTTCGGCAAGGAAGCCGTCTACGGCTGAGCCGGGACGCCTTTGCCTCTGACGCCGCCGCGTGAAACCGGCGGCGTCCGTCATGTCCGATCGGCTTGGGTTTGCCAAAAATTGCCGGGACATCTCGATTGCGGCAGCGGTCACCCGACGCTAGGGTTTCCGTGACATCTGGCCAGAATGGCTGGACCCCAATCCGGTTTCACGTGTGGTGCGTAGGGAGCACGTGGGTGAGAGGGGGGTCCGGTTCGTCCGGCCCCCCGTTTCTTTTCAACTAGGCTTTGCCGTTCAGAAAAGGCTCAGCACGATCCCCATGATCGTACAGGCCAGCGTCGCGTAGCCGCCGTCGATCAGGGTCAGTTTCCGGTCCCGCATCGCGTACATGTTGTTCAGCGCGATCCATGGCGTGATGAAGAACAGGCCGATCCCCAGTCCGCCGACAAGACCGGCGCCGAGCGTCTCGATCCCGCTCAGCACGAAGACGTGGCGCATCATGCCCGCCACGATCAGCTGCATCACGAACCCCAGCCCGTAAATGACCGCGGGCGATCCGCCGCCCTTTGGTCTGCCGTTCTCATCCGTCGGGATGCCGGTGGCCCTGAGCCACGGCTTCGACATGACGTTGTACCAGACCGCCCCGGCGATGAACGCGGCGAGCGTGGCACAGATGACGCTGACAAGGTCCATCAACGATCATTCCCTCCGGTAGTGTGCAGAACCGTTTTGGCCACATCCAGAATTGCAACCTGCCAGGCGCTGTCAACGCCGATCTGCGCGCGCTTCCGGACAGTCGGTCACGCCTTCCAACGCAAAGAAGTCTTTACTACTGCAACCAGAGATAGATAGTGGGCGGATCGGTGTGTGTATCTTGTTGGCGTCAGCTCTTGCTGGGGCCCGGTTGAAAGTGAGGTTGGTATGCTTTCATTGGAAAAATTCCCAATTCAGGGGTTGGCGGTCATCCGGTGCGAAGGGGCGCTGACCCGAGCCGATGTGTTCGATTGCATCGAAGCGGCGTTCCTTGGCCAGCAGGATCTTCGACGCAACGCCGTGTTCTTCGATCTCTCCGGCATGACGCGCGCCGATATCACCTTCGTCGACTGGCTGGAGGTGTCGCAGCGCCTTCAGGACATCAACGAAGGGGTGCGCCGGGCGCCCGTCAGGGTCGCGGTCTTTGCGCCGGGCGCGCTGGCCTTCGGCGTCGGGCGGATGTGCCAGCAGCTGGTCGAGCTCTGTGCGCCGTACGAATTCTGCGTCACGCGGGTCAGGTCGGTGGCGCTTGCCTTTCTCGACCTGAGTGAACTGCCCGCAGCGCCGGAGCCGGAAACCGGGCTGAACGCGATGCTCCGGCGGCTGAGCCCGGGATGGCGGGCCGCTCTTGCCCAGGGCGGGGGCGCCTCCAAACCCGACACCGTCTGAAACGGGCCGCAGCTGTCAGCCGGTCTTGCCGCCCATGGCGCAGATCACGTCCCACTCCGCGGCGGTCACCGGCTGCACGGACAGCCGCGAGTTCCGGACCAGAACCATGTCTGCCAGCCGCGGCTCCGCCTTGATCTCGTCGAGCGTGACCGGCCTCGGCAGGGGCTCCACCGCCTTGATGTCCACGCACTCCCATCGGTCGTCATCGGTGGTGCTGTCGGGATGTGCGGGCGCGCTGACCTCGACGATGCCGACGATCTCCCGGTCTTTCTGGGAGTGGTAGAAGAACCCGAGATCGCCCGGCGTCATCTCCCGCATGAAGTTGCGGGCCTGGTAGTTGCGCACGCCGTCCCATTCCTCGCCCGCGTCGCCCTTGGCCACCTGGTCGTCCCACGACCAGGTGGAGGGCTCTGACTTGAACAGCCAGAACTTCATCCGATCACCTTTTTCCAGGCGGTCAGGGTGACGTTCTCGAACAGTCCGGCCTTGGCGTAGGGATCGGAGTCGGCCCAGGCGCGGGCGCTGGCCATGTCCTCGACGTCGAGGATCACCAGCGAACCGGCCATTTCGCCGGCTTCGTCCAGCAGGGGACCGGCCTGCGTCACAACACCCGTCGCCTCGATATAGGCGAGGTGGGCATCACGGTTGTCCTTGCGGGTCTGGAGGTGGCCGGGCTTGTCCCGGGCCATGAGTGCAATGAGCATCGTCATTCTTCCTTGAGTGGTCGTGAAAGCAGGTCGTCCATCGCCTCGCGCACCGTCAGGGCACCGGTGGTCAGGCGCGAGGTCACGGTGGCGATGGGGGCAGAAAGACCCTTGTCGTCGGCCAGCCGCGCGGCGGCCCGGGCGGTGGCGGCCCCTTCGACCGTGATCTCGGGATCGAAGGCCTCGCCCCGGCCAAGCGAAATGCCGTAGCGGTAGTTCCGCGACAGGTCGGACGTGCAGGTCAGCGTCAGGTCGCCAAGACCGGAGAGCCCGGACAGCGTCTCGGGCCTGGCGCCGAGCTGTTCGGCAAGGCGCATCATCTCGGCGAAGCCCCGTGTCATCAGCGCGGCACGGGCGCTGTCGCCCAGCCCCGCACCGATGCAGGCGCCGCAGGCAATGGCAATCACGTTCTTCAGCGCCCCGCCCAGTTCCGCCCCGGTCACGTCGGTGGTGCGGTACAGTCGCAGGGACGAGGTAGAGAGCTGGTGCTGGAGCGTTTGACCGATGTTTTCGTCGGCACAGGCCAGTGTCAGGGCGGTCGGCAGCCCCTTGGCGATGTCGGCGGCAAAGCTCGGGCCGGTGAGGACCGCAGGGACCAGGCCGGGTTTCACCTTCCGCGCGGCATCCGATACACCCAGCCCGGTTTCGAGGTCGATGCCCTTGCAGCACAGCACAAGGGCGCGGTCGTCAAGTGGGCTGTCGATGCGCTCCAGGACGCTGCGCAGGGTCTGCGTCGGCACGCTCACCAGGACGGTTTCCGCGCTTGCCGCGGCGTTGAGGTCGGTGGTCGCGCTGACGATCTCGGGAAGCTGCACACCCGGCAGGCGCGGGCTCTCCCGGTGGTCGCGGATGCGCGACACGGCATAGGGATCGCGGGCCCAGAGCGTGACGGGTCGGCCCTCCCGGGCAAGCGTGGTGGCCAGTGCCGTGCCGAAGGCTCCGGCGCCCAGGATGGAGATGCTCATGCCTTGGCTCCTTTCCGGCCGTGGCCGATGAGTGGTGCCGCCTGCGTGTCCAGCGGCCAGCGCGGACGTGCGGCGAGGGTCATGTCGTCCTCGGCGCCCGCGGCCAGAAGTTCGGAACCGGCATAGGCGATCATCGCCGCGTTGTCCGTACAAAGTGCCAACGGCGGTGCAGTGAACCTCAGGCCGGTCTCGGTGCAGACGGTCTCCATCGCACCGCGGATCGCCATGTTGGCTGCGACGCCGCCCGCAACGGCAAGGGCCGGAGCGCCGGGCTGTTCGTCGAGGTACATGGCGACGGCGCGGCGGGTCTTCTCGGCCAGCGTGTCACGCACCGCCGCCTGGAACCCGGCGCAGAGGTCGGCCCGGTCCTGCCGTGTCAGGCCGTTCTTCTCGGCCACGATCTTGTCACGCTGACGCATCAGCGCGGTCTTCAGGCCGGAGAACGACAGGTCGCAGCCCGGACGGTCCAGAAGCGGGCGCGGGAAGCGATAGCGGCGCTCGTCCCCCAGCCGGGCCTCTGCCTCCACCGACGGCCCGCCGGGTTGAGGCAGGCCCAGAAGGCGCGCGGTCTTGTCGAAGGCCTCGCCGGGGGCATCGTCGATGGTGCCGCCCAGACGGGTGAAATCCTGCGCGTCGCGCACGATGAGGAACTGGCAGTGACCGCCCGAGACCAGCAGCATTAGATAGGGATAGCGCAGCCCGTCCGTCAGCCGTGGCGTCAGCGCGTGCCCGGCAAGGTGATTCACGCCGATCATGGGTTTGCCCAGCCCGGTCGCCAGCCCCTTGGCCAGCATCACACCGGACAGCACGCCGCCGATCAGCCCCGGCCCGGCGGTGACCGCAATCGCGTCGACCTCCGACAGGGGGACACCTGCCTGCTCCAGCGCCCGTTCGACGCAGAGGTCGAGCCTTTCGGCATGGGCGCGCGCCGCGATTTCCGGGACCACCCCGCCGAAGTCCGCATGCAGCGCGCTCTGGCCCTCCACCACGGAGGCGAGGATCTCCCGGCCGCGCAGCAGAGCTGCGGCGGTGTCGTCGCAACTGCTTTCCAGCCCGAGGATCAGGGGGTCGTTCATCCGGCGCTCCCGTGGACATGCGTGAGCACAGCGAGTACCACCGGAGAACGCGCCCGACAACGCCAGAGGCCACATGCATGAAACGCTTCCCGTTCTGCTGATGACACGGCCCCGCGCCGCCTCCGAACGATTCGTGGCAGAACTGGACCGGGCGGGTGGGCGCTTCAGGCCGGTCGTGTCGCCCCTGTTCGAGATCGTGCAGACGGAGACCGCGCTGCCGCTGGATGGCGTGAAGGGCCTGATCTTCAGTTCGGTGCATGGCGTGGCGGCTTGGAAGGCGCGCGGGCTGAAGCTGCAGATACCGTGTTACACCGTCGGACAGGCCACGGCGCAGGCGGCGCAGGCCGCCGGTCTGCGCCCGGCCATTGTGCAGCCGACCGCTGCGAGCCTCGTGAAGGAATTGCTGGGGGCGGGGATCGAGGGGCCGCTTCTTCATCTGCACGGGACCCACACGCGCGGGGACATCGCCAGGCGTCTGACTTTTGACGGGCTTTATACCCGCGCCGTTGCCGTCTACGATCAGCCGCAGTTGGCATTGAACGAAACCGCGCGGGCCGCGTTGGTCGGGGACGCTCCGGTCGTCGCTCCGGTGTTTTCTCCCCGGACGGCTTCATTACTGGCGCAGGAAAGGGCAAAAGCGCCGCTTCTTGTCGCGGCAATGAGCGAAGCGGTGGCCTTGGCCCTGCCTCCGCTTCATATAGTGTTTCTGAAGGTCGCGGACCGCCCCGACTCGGGCGCGATGGTGACTGCGGTGCTCGAGACGCTCGACAGGGCGCAGGCGCAGATAAAAGGATCCGGGGCCTCTCCGGACGAAGGTTGAAAGGGTGACAGGACGTGGCAGACACGACTGAGGACAAATCGGCGAAGGAAGAGACCGACGCCGCAACCGAAACCGGACCGGAGGAAGGCCGCAAGACGGACCTGACACCACAGGAGACGGAAGAGACTGTCGAGACGTCCTCTGACACCGCTGCCGCAAGACCTGACGAAGATGCCGGCACCGAGGGCACGGTAGACGAAACCGGGAACGAGGCCTCGATTGACGGCACGGTGGACGAAGCGGCAGCGCCCGAACAGGGTGTGACGCCTGACGATGAAGTTACATCTGAGCAGCCCGCTTTCGTTGCCGACGAACCCACATCCACGGGCGACAAGCGCGCTGCCGGCGACAGCAAGGCCGCGACCGGGATGGTTCCGGTGGCCCCGCAGGCGGAGAAGAAGTCCGGCGGTTTCGTTCCGATGCTGCTGGGGGGCGTGATCGCCGCCGGCCTCGGCTACGGCGCCGCCTATTACGGACTGACGGCGGGCGGCCCCGAGGAGCCCGATCCCTTCTTTGCCGAAACCCGTGCCGCCCTGTCCGACCAGGGCGCGGAACTGGAACGTCTGTCTGCCGGTGCCGACAGCTCTCGCAGCGATCTGGATGCCATCCGGGCGCAGGTCGAAGGCATCGACCTGTCCGCCCTCGAAGGCGGTCTGACGGCGGTGCAGTCGGCGTTGAACGACATCGACAGCCGGATCACCGGGATGGGCGACGAGATGGCGGCCATTGACGGACGCCTGACCGCTTTGGAAAAGCGCCCGATCGAAGAGTCCGTCTCTCCCGAAGCCATTGCCGCCTATGAGCGTGAACTCGAAGCCCTCCGCGACGAGGTGACCGCACAGAAAGAGGCGTTGGAGGCCGAGAAGGCCGCCCTGAGCCAGCAGATCGAGGCGCAGACCGCCGAGATGGAGCGCGTCCTGTCGGAAGCGCAGGCACTGGAGACCAGCGCCGAGGATCAGGCCCGCCTGGCCGAGAACCGCGCCGCGCTGGCCGATCTGACGGCGCGCGTGCAGGACGGACGCCCGTTCTCCGAGCCGGTCAACATCCTGACGACTAACGGCGTCTCGATCCCCGGCGCGCTGGAGGCGACGGCAGGCGACGGGGTTCCCTCGATCCCGACGCTGGCCGAAAGCTTCCCGGACGCGGCGCGCGATGCGCTGGCCGCGGCCCGCAGGGCTCCGGCCGCGGACGGCGAGGAGGGCGGCGGCGGGTTCGCCAGCTTCCTGACCAGCCAGATGGGCGCACGCTCTGTCGTACCGAAGGAAGGCAACTCCGCCGACGCGATTCTGTCGCGCGCGGAAGCGGCCATCAAGGGGGGGGACCTGCAGACCGCGCTCGTGGAGCTGGAGGCACTGCCGGAGGAGGCGAAGGCCGCGATGTCCGACTGGATCGCGCTGGCCCAGTTGCGTGCAGACGCGCTCGCCGGGGCGGACTCGCTCGCCCAGGAACTGAACCAGCAATAAGGGTCCGGAAATCATGTTGTGGTCACTGATCAAGATCGTCGTATTCGTCGTCATCGTGGCGGCGCTGACCCTGGGGCTGGGGTATCTCATCGAGGCGGACGGTACCGGGCTGGCGCAGGCACGCATCACGCTGAACGGCGTGGAATACACGCTGACCCCGGTGATGATGCTCATCGGCGCGCTTGTCCTGCTGCTGGCGGTCTGGCTGCTGCTGAAACTGGCGAGCCTGCTTGTCGCCCTGCTGCGGTTCATCAACGGCGATGAAACCGCCCTGTCGCGGCACTTCCACCGCAACCGCGAACGCAAGGGCTACGAGGCACTGGCGGACGGCATGATGGCACTGGCCTCGGGTGAGGGCCGGCTGGCCATCGCCAAGGCCCAGAAGGCCGAGAAGTACCTGCACAAGCCGGAACTGACAGACCTCGTGACCGCTCAGGCTGCCGAGATGATGGGCGATCGCAAGAAGGCCGAAGAGACCTACAAGAAGCTCCTGACCCGCGACGGCACCCGTTTTGTCGGCATCCGCGGAATCATGAAGCAGAAGCTGGCCTCGGGCGACACCGATACCGCGCTGCAACTGGCCGAACGCGCCTTTGCGCTGAAGCCGAAGCACGAGGAGGTGCAGGACACCCTTCTCCAGCTTCAGGCCGAGAAGGCCGATTGGTCCGGCGCCCGCAAGACCCTTCAGGCCAAGCTGAAGCACGGTACCCTGCCGCGCGACGTCTACAAACGGCGTGACGCAGTGCTGGCGCTGAGCCAGGCGACGGAGATCGAGAACCGGGACGAAAGCATTGCGGCCGCCGAGAAGGCGATCGAGGCGAACCGGAATTCTCCCGACCTCGTGCCCGCCGCGGCAAAGGCTGCGCGCGCCTACATCGCCCAAAGCCGTCCGCGCAACGCGATCCGCGTTCTGAAGAAGGCTTGGGAAAGCCATCCGCACCCGGACCTCGCCGCGGCCTACGCGGAAATCGAGCCGAACGAGACCCCGGACGAGCGCATCAAGCGGTTCGTTCCGCTGACCCGGATCAACCCGGATCACCGAGAGACGCGGCTTCTGAAGGCGGAACTGAACCTCGCGGCGGAACACTTCCCCGAAGCGCGCCGTTCGCTGGGTGATCTGGTGGAGAAGGAACCGGACGCCCGTGTCCTGGCGATCATGGCGGCCATCGAGAAGGGCGAAGGCGCGCCCGATCAGGTGGTGCGTGGCTGGCTGGCAAAGGCCGTCACAGCCCCGCGCGGCCCGCAGTGGGTCTGCGACAACTGCAAGACCATCCACGGAGAGTGGCGCCCGACCTGCACAAACTGCGGGGCTTTCGACACGCTGTCGTGGACAACCCCGGCCCAGTCCGAGGTCGTGCTGCCCGCCCAGGCCAACATGCTGCCGCTCATCATCGGCGCGCTGGAGGACAAGTCCCCCGTGGAGGACACCGCGGTGGTGCCCGAAGCCGCCCCCGGCATGATCGACGTCAGCCCGGTCGAACGCAAACCGAAGGCCCCCGACGCAACGGAGCCAGCGGACGCTGAGATCCTCGGCGAACCCAACGAGGCCGCGCGAGCCGAAGCGGCCGCCGGATCAAAATAGGCCTTCCCCTCGGTCGGGCGGCCTGCTAATAGGCCGCCCACCAGATGCCGGTGTAGCTCAGCTGGTAGAGCACGTCATTCGTAATGATGGGGTCGGGGGTTCGAGTCCCTTCACCGGCACCACTTCCCTCCCGGAGCTTGCCGGGATCATGAAAAAGCCCCCGATCCGGGGGCTTTTCGCGTTTCAGAGGCTGCGTTGGCTCAGTGCTGGCGCGCCTTCAGTTGCAGGCGGCGGCGGTGCAGGACGGGCTCGGTGTAGCCGGAGGGCTGCTTGCGCCCGTCGAACACCAGGTCGCAGGCCGCCTTGAACGCGATGTCATCGAAGCCCGGCGCCATCGGTACGTAGTTCGGGTCCTCGGCGTTCTGGCGGTCCACCACCTCGGCCATCTGCTTCATGATCTCCTCGACCTCGTCGTTCGAGACCACCCCGTGATGCAGCCAGTTCGCGATATGCTGGGCGGAGATCCGGCAGGTGGCGCGGTCTTCCATCAGGCCCACGTCGTTGATGTCCGGCACTTTCGAGCAGCCGACACCCTGGTCGATCCAGCGCACAACGTAGCCGAGGATGCCCTGCGCGTTGTTCTCCACCTCGCGGCGGATCTGCTTGCGGGTCCACTGGCGGTAGGCGGCCAGCGGGATGTCCAGCAGGGCGTCGACATAGGCGCGGCGTCCGCCCTTGGCCAGTTCCGCCTGCACCGCCATCACGTCGACCTTGTGGTAATGCGTGGCGTGCAGCGTCGCGGCCGTGGGCGAGGGCACCCAGGCGCAGGTCGCCCCGGCGCGCGGGTGCTCGATCTTCTGTTCCAGCATCGCGGCCATCTTGTCGGGGACGGCCCACATGCCCTTGCCGATCTGCGCCTTGCCCGACAGCCCGCATTCAAGGCCGATGTCGACGTTCTGGTTCTCGTAGGCGGTGATCCACGACTTGCGCTTGATGAAGTCCTTGCGCGAGAACGGCCCCGCCTCCATCGAGGTGTGGATCTCGTCCCCGGTCCGGTCGAGGAAGCCGGTGTTGATGAAGCAGACGCGGTGGCGGGCGGCGCGGATGCAAGCCTTCAGGTTGACCGAGGTGCGCCGCTCCTCGTCCATGATGCCCAGCTTGACCGTGTACTGCGGCAGGCCCAGGACCTTCTCGACATGGGTGAAGATCGCGTCGGTGAAAGCCACTTCCTCGGGCCCGTGCATCTTCGGTTTCACCACGTAGACCGACCCTTCGACGGAGTTGCGCGGCCCTGCCGTCTTCTTCAGGTCGTGCATGGCGATGAGCGTGGTGAACATCGCGTCCATCAGCCCTTCGTAGATCTCGCCCCCGTCGCGGTCGAGGATTGCCGGGTTGGTCATCAGGTGGCCGACGTTGCGCACCAAGAGCAGCGCGCGCCCCTTCAGGGTGATCTCCGACCCGTCCGGTGCGGTGTAGGTCCGGTCGCCGTGCAGGCGGCGGGTCATCTGCTTGCCGCCCTTCTCGAACGTGTCATCCAGATCGCCCTTCATCAGGCCGAGCCAGTTGCGGTAGGCAAGCGTCTTGTCCTCCGCATCGACACAGGCCACCGAATCCTCGCAGTCGATGATCGCGGAGATTGCGGATTCGAGCTGCACGTCCGCCAGGCCGGAGGGCGTCTGGCTACCGATGGGGTGGCTGGCGTCAAAGACCAGTTCCACGTGCAGCCCGTTGTTCTTCAGGAGGATCGCGGTGGGTGCGTCGGGATCGCCCTTGTAGCCGGCAAAGGCCTCCGGCGTCTTCAGGGCGGACCCGTCAACCTCAAGCGCGCCGTCCTTCACAACGTAGCTTGTGGCCTTCGCGTGGCTGGTGGCGGTCAGCGGGAATATCTCGTCGAGGAACACGGCGGCGCGCGCCACGACGCGGGTGCCGCGCCCGTCGTCGAATCCGCCCGGCGGCGGCAGGACACCCATGGCATCCGTGCCGTACAGACAATCGTAGAAGCTGCCCCAGCGCGCGTTCGCCGCGTTCAGCACGAAGCGGGCGTTTGTCACCGGCACGACAAGCTGCGGCCCGGGCACGGTGGCAATCTCCGGGTCGACGTTTGCGGTCTCGATTGTGAAATCGCCGCCCTCGGGCACGATATAGCCGATCTGTTCGAGGAACCCCTTGTAGGCGACCCGGTTGTGCGGCGCGCTGCGGCGCTCCTTGTGCCAGGTATCCAGTTGTTTCTGGATCGTTTCGCGCTTTTCCAGCAGCGCGCGGTTCTGCGGGCCGAAGTCATGCACCAGGGCCGAGAGGCCGGACCACAGGTCTGCGGCGTCGATCCCGGTGCCGGGCAGGACCTCCTCCTCGACAAAGCGTTTCAGCCCGGCGTCGATGGACAGGCCTTCGGTGTCGATACGGGGCGCGGCGGTCTGGTCAGGCACGGATGTTCCTCTTTCTGGTCGTGGAGCGGCTTTGCATGCCACAGTGTGCAGAATGGTGCATTGTTCGGCCGTCGCCAATGGGTCGCTGTCTGCGCGCGGCAAAATCCTCGGGTCGAAAGCGCCGAAACGGGCAGTTGCGCGGCGCAGGGAGATTGTCAGCCGGGCGCCAAGGGGGCGATCGCCCATCGCCTGCGCGACCTGACGTGGCCGGACGCCCGGCCCCCAGCTTTCCCTTGCCATGGCCGACGCCCTGCGGGACAACGCAACCGACGCACGAACGGAGTAAAGACATGGCGCCAAAGTTCGGAACAAGCGGCCTGCGCGGCCTCGTGGTGGAGCTGACCGAAGACCTGGTGCACGACTACGTGTCGGCGTTCCTTGCGTCCTGCCCGCATGGCGGCTCGGTGCATGTGGGCCGGGACCTGCGCCCCTCCTCTCCTCAGATCGCGGGCTGGGTGATCGACGCGGTGCGCGCCGCCGGGCTTGAGGCGGTCGATTGCGGTGCGCTTCCGACACCCGCGCTCGCGCTGTCCTCGCTGGAGGCCGGGGCGGCGGCGGTCATGGTCACCGGCTCCCATATTCCGGCGGACCGCAACGGACTGAAGTTCTACGTGCCAACGGGCGAGATTTCCAAGGCCGACGAGACCCGGATCAACGCGGCCCTCGGGCAGCCCCGGGCATCCGGCGGGCAGGGCGATCTTGCCGTGGCCAACGCGCAGGACGCCTACAGGGCGCGCTACGTGTCCGCCTTTGGCCGGTGCCTCGACGGGCTGACCGTGGGCGTCTACCAGCACAGCTCTGTAGCGCGCGACCTGATGATGGAGGTGTTCGAGGCGCTGGGTGCCACGACCGTCGCCATCGCCCGCTCCGACACATTCATCCCCGTCGATACGGAGGCACTGGACCCCGAAACCAAGGAGCTGTTCGCCGGATGGTTCGACGCGCACGGGCTGGATGTCCTCGTCTCCACCGATGGCGACGCCGACCGGCCGATGGTGGTCGATGACGCGCAGCGGGTTGTGCCGGGCGACGTGCTGGGCGCGCTGACGGCGCAGGCGTTGGGGGCAAAGGTGGTCTGCACGCCGGTGTCCTCGAACTCCATGATCTCTGATGCTGGTTTCGGTTTCGACCGGGTGGAGCGGACGAAGATCGGTTCGCCCTTCGTCATCGCCGCGATGGAAGATGCGCTGGCCAGTGATCCCGCCGCGCGTGTCGCAGGCTACGAGGCGAACGGCGGTTTCCTTCTGGGGTTCACCGCCGACGCGCCTGCCGGTGCGCTGAAGCCACTGATGACCCGCGACTGCCTGCTGCCCATCGTGGCGCCGCTGGCCGCCGCGCGGGCAGAGGGCGTGACCCTGTCGGCCCTGTGGGACGCGCTTCCGGCGGTGTTTACCGCCGCCGACCGCATACAGGGGATCGAGACGGACGTGTCTAAGGCCTTCATCGCGGAACTCAGGGGCTCTGCCGAGGCGCGGGCGGCGTTCTTCGACGGCTACGGGACCGAGGCATCGGTGGACGAAACCGACGGCCTGCGCACGACCTTCACTGATGGCAGCGTGGTGCATCTGCGCCCCTCCGGCAATGCCCCGGAATTCCGCTGCTACGCCGAAGCGGCGACCCGCGATGAAGCCGAAGAGCTGGTCACCAAAACGCTCGGAAAGCTGCGCGACCGGCTGGCCTGACGCGGGCGCGAGGGCGCCGAAGGAAGGACTGCGCGCCCCGGGTGCGTTGACAAACACCTGCGCGCCGCCCAAGGGTCTGCACCGAACGGCGGGCAGTTTAGGAGTGCGTTCATGAAAATCGCGATGATCGGAACCGGCTACGTGGGCCTCGTGTCGGGTGTCTGTTTCTCGGACTTCGGGCACGACGTCGTCTGCGTCGACAAGGACCCCCGCAAGATCGAGATGCTCGAGGCGGGCAAGGTGCCGATCTACGAGCCGGGCCTCGACGTGCTGATGGCCAAGAACGTGGAGGCCGGGCGCCTCAGCTTCACGCTGGACCTGCAGCAGGCCATCGACGGCGCCGACGCGGTGTTCATCGCCGTGGGCACGCCGACGCGGCGCGGTGACGGCCATGCCGACCTGACCTACGTCATGGCCGCGGCCGAGGAGATCGCCAGGGCGGCGAAGGATTATGTCGTGGTCGTTACGAAGTCGACCGTGCCCGTGGGCACCAACGCGCAGGTGCGCGACGTGGTGGCGAAGGCCAACCCGGATCTCGACTTCGACGTCGCCTCCAACCCCGAGTTCCTGCGCGAAGGTGCGGCCATCGACGACTTCATGAAGCCCGACCGCGTGGTCGTCGGCGTGGAAACCGAGCGTGCCGCCAAGGTCATGGAAGACATCTACCGCCCGCTCTACCTGCGCGACTTCCCGATCATGACGACCGACCTCCAGTCCGCCGAGATGATCAAGTACGCGGCCAACGCCTTCCTCGCGACGAAGATCACCTTCATCAACGAGATCGCCGCCCTGTGCGAACGGGTCGGCGCCGACGTGAAGCAGGTCTCGAAGGGGATGGGCCTCGACGGTCGGATCGGCAACAAGTTCCTGCACGCCGGGCCGGGCTACGGCGGGTCGTGCTTCCCGAAGGACACCAAGGCGCTGGCGCGCATCGGTCAGGACCACGCCAGCCCCGTCAGCCTTGTGGAAACGGTCATCAAGGTGAACGAGGACGTGAAGCGCCGGATGATCGAAAAGCTGATGGACCTGTGCAGCGGCTCGTTCAACGGCAAGCGGGTGGCGGTGCTGGGCGTGACCTTCAAGCCCAACACAGACGACATGCGCGATGCGCCGTCCCTGACCATCGTTCCCGCGCTGATCGGCGGCGGGGCAGAGGTCCGTGTCTGCGACCCGCAGGGCCGGCGCGAGGGCGAGCACCTTCTGCCCGGTGTTTCCTGGTACGAAGATCCCTATTCTGCGGCGGCCGAGGCCGACCTCGTCGTCTTCCTGACGGAATGGAACGAGTTCCGCGCGCTCGACCTGCCGAGGATGGCACAGGGCATGCGTGGCCGGCGGATGGCCGATCTGCGCAACATCTACAGCGCAGATGCCGCGCGGGAGGCAGGGTTTACCGCTTATGACAGCATCGGCCGGTCTGGATTTTCCGAGTAAAGGCAAACGCGCAACATCATTCCCCTAAATTGACCGGTCTCCCTTTTCGGAGCGGCGGCCTGCGTGTTATGTCAATCGGGCCCGGGGGGGCACGAAGACCGAGGACAGAGATGATCCGTCTGTTTGCCGTGGCACTGACTGCCACGTTTGCGCTTGCCCCCGCAGCGCATTCCCAGAGTTATGACGCCGATGCGGGTTATGACCCGGACGCCAGCTATGGGGCAGAGCCGGTCTATGCCGCGCCCGCGAACTACGGCACGTCGGGGCGCATCGTGCTGGGTCACGGGCGCCTGACGAACAACGACCTTCTGGGCGATCTCGACGACCGCTGGCAGACCGGATCGGTGTCCTCGTCCCGCGTGGTGGGACGGAACTGGTCGGGCATGCTGCCGGACCGGCCGTTCGACATCCTCGAGTACCGTCTCGCCGGTCAGATCATCGCGCCGGAGAACATGCGCACGCCCGACCCGGACGATCGGCCCTGGGCCGGTGCGCTCTCGCTGGGCCTGCACACCCACTTCATGCGCGGCCCGGTGGAAATGAGCATGGGTGGCGACCTTGTGGTGACCGGCCCGCAGACCGGCCTCGGCGACCTCCAGACCTTCGTGCACGATGCCATCGGCGAACAGCCCGCCTCCAGATCGGTGCTGTCGAACCAGATCGAGAACGGCGTGCATCCGACGCTGGTGCTCGAGGCGGCCAACAGTATCTCGATGGGCGGACAATCCGTGCTGCGGCCCTTCGGCGAGGCGCGCGCCGGGGTCGAGACGCTGGTCCGTGCGGGGTTCGACCTGACCATCGGATCCGTGGGGCAGGGCGAGCTTCTGGTGCGCGACTCCGTGACCGGCCAGCGATACCGGGCGGTGACCGATTCAGTGCCCGGATTCAGCTTCGTCATGGGCGGCGACATCGCCTACGTGGACAGTTCGGTGTTCCTGCCGTCCGGCCACGGCTACGATCTGAGCAACACCCGGACCCGCGCCCGCGCCGGCCTGCATTGGCAGGGGCAGAGCAACGCCATGTTCTACGGCTTCACCTGGATGTCGAAGGAGTTCGACACGCAACCCGAGGGCCAGGTGCTGGGATCGGTGCGGCTGGACCTCCGTTTCTGATGCATAACCGCTACGGTTAAAAGGCTTTAGCCGTAGGCCTGCGCTCGAAAGTATAGGGTAGGGTTCACAGGTGAAGGTTGTTCGGTTAACCTTCCAATAATAAATATAAAAATGGTAGTACTTTGAGGCAGGTAGTACAGGTATGGGAACGGGCTATAGAGGCACGTTCGTCATTTCCTGGTCGCAGACGGAAATAGACGGCCTGAAGGCCGCACCCACGTCTGCATTGACCGTCGGGGCCGCGTGGTCCTGGGCGGGTGAACCGGTGCGGGTCGACGGCCCGTCATCGGTCTTGCGATTGGACCAGGCTGACGGCGAAGCGGACTTGCGCAGACGGGCGGCACGCATGGTGCGGCGACTTGTCGGCGCCGCACTGACACAGAAGATACGGGTCGACGATGTCGAGGTGGAGCATCCGCTGACGGATTCCAGCTTTGTCGTGACAGACGGGTCGTCCAGCTACATGGTGACGCTGATCGAGGTGGAGCGCGGGTCGCGACCGCTCCTGATGTTCCTCGACGAGATCCCGCCCGCCGGGCGCGATCTGTGGATCGTGCATCACAACCTCGACCCGCTGGGCACCCACGCGGCCGGAGAACAGTCCAGCGGCGTGATCTGCTTCACGCCCGGCACACGCATCCTGACGCCCCACGGGCCGCTTCACGTCGAGGAGCTGCGCGAAGGCGACATGGTGCAGACCAAGGACTCCGGGCCGCAACAGATCCAGTGGATCGGGTCGCGGCGTATGTCGGGGGCGCGGCTCTTTGCGATGCCGAAGCTCAGGCCGATCCGCATCCGTCCCGGCGCGTTCGGAATCGGCGAGCCGGACGACGAGATCCTCGTTTCGCCGGAACACCGCATGGTGGTGAAGGGTGTGGTGGCGCGGGCGCTGTTCAACACGCCCGAGGTGCTGGTGGCGGCGCGTGACCTCGTGAACGGCAGCACGGTGCGGTTGGACATGACCCTGAAGGAGGTGACCTACATCCACCTCCTGCTGTCCCGCCACGAGGTGCTGTTCGCCAACGGCGTCGAGACGGAAAGCTTTCATCCGGCCAATACCGCGCTCTCGACAATCTCGGAGGCGGATCGCGCCCGGCTGCTGAGCCATCTGCCGCTGATCGCGGACAACCCGCATGCCTACGGCTCCTACGCGCGGCGCAATCTGTCGAGCTCCGAGGCGGCGATCCTGCTGCACGAGGCGGCCTAGGTCAGGACCGGCGGGGTCGCGGTCCGCCGCGGCCCGTCGTGAGTGACCCTCCGGGCGGCACCGGGCCGAACGGGGGAGGGGGCTCTGCCCCCGTCGCGTGCCGCGACTCCCCCGAGGTATTTCGGCCAAGATGAAGGTCTGGGGTCAGTCCCGGATCTCGTGCAGGCCGACGCCCCAGAGCGCGGACTTGTCCGCCCAGCCCTTGTAGCCGTCGGCGCTCAGCTCGCACCAGTCGATGCCGCATTCGCCGAGCCGGGCAATGACGCCCATTTCCAGCCGCGCGGTGACGTTGCTGTCCGCCTCCGGCCTCTGGTGCAGCGCCAGCAGGTCCTGGTCGACGATGACGGTCCGCACGCCCGACAGGAGCGCGTAATGCACCCAGCCGCCTGCGCCGTCGCGGTCGCGCACGCGGCGCCAGTGTCCGTATTCCGCCGTGATCTCGAGCGGCATGTCGCGGCGCTTGTAGACCCAGTCGATCCGGTGCGACAGGGAGGGCCCCCTGCGCACGTTGACCTCTGCGGCCTTCATCGAGACGAAGCGGGGAAGCGGCAGGTTGGTGACCGGGCCGCGCTCTGCCGCAAAGGAAGCCGAGGCCAGGACGTTCAGCGACAGGATCGCCGACAGGATATGTCTGAACATGAGTTGCTGCCCGAATTATTGCGGCGGGGTTCTTGTGCCCCGTCCGGTCCTGACGCAGGTTAGCAAACGAACGGCATCCGCGAGAAGCTTTGGGAGAGATTTCATGCCATCAAAACGTCTGAGTGTTGTCGTGACGCGACGCTTGCCGGAGGTGGTGGAGACCCGCCTGTCCGAGCTGTTCGACGTCCGGCTGCGCAGCGACGACACCCCGATGACTCGCGAACAGCTTGTTTCGGCGGTGCAGGATGCGGATGTCCTGGTGCCGACGATCACCGACAGGGTCGATGCGGGGCTGATCGGGCAGGCCGGCGAACGGCTGAAGCTGATCGCCAACTACGGTGCCGGTTTCGACCACATCGACGTGGCCACGGCCCGGTCGCGCGGCATCCTGGTGTCGAACACGCCCGGGGTGGTGACCGACGACACCGCCGACATGGCAATGGCGCTGATGCTGGGCGTGACCCGGCGCATCCCGGAGGGGCTGACCGCGATGCAGGAAGGATCCTGGCAGGGGTGGGCGCCGAACGCTTTCCTCGGAGGACGTCTGGGCGGCAAGCGGCTGGGTATCCTCGGGATGGGGCGCATCGGGCTGGCCGTGGCGCGCCGGGCGCAGGCCTTCGGGATGCAGATCCACTATCACAACCGCCGCCGCCTGCGCCCCGAGGTGGAGGAGAGCGTCGAAGCCACGTGGTGGGAAAGCCTCGACCAGATGGTCGCGCGCATGGATGTGATCAGCGTGAACTGTCCCTCCACGCCCTCCACCTTCCACCTGCTGAACGCAAGGCGGCTGCAGCTGATGAAACCGACCGCGGTGATCGTCAACACGTCGCGCGGCGAGGTGATCGACGAGAACGCGCTGGTCCGGATGCTGAAGGCGGGCAAGCTGGCGGGTGCCGGTCTGGACGTCTACCAGCAGGGCACGCAGGGCAACCCTGAGCTGCGGGCCATGCCGAACGTCGTGATGACGCCGCACATGGGGTCGGCCACCCGCGAGGGCCGGATCGAGATGGGCGAGAAGGTCATCATCAACATCAAGACCTTCGCCGACGGCCATCGTCCCCCGGACCAGGTCGTCCCCTCGATGCTGTGATCCGCGTCTTCGCCGTCCTGCTGCTGTACCAGCTTGGCGGAGAGACCCTGTCGCGCGCCTTCGATCTGGCGGTGCCCGGCCCGGTGATCGGCCTTGCCGCGCTGTTCGTCACCTTCCTTGCCGCGCCCCGCCTTGCGGAGTGGATGCGCGAGACGGTGACCGGACTGCTGGGGCATCTGTCCCTTCTGTTCGTCCCGGCGGGCGTCGGCGTGGTCGCGCATCTGGACGCTTTCACGCAGTACGGGATCGGGCTGGCCGTCGCGCTGGTGGCGAGCACGATCCTTGCGATCCTTGCCGGGGTGGGGGCCTTCGTGCTGGTGGCGCGCATGGCGGGGGTCGGTGATGAGTGAGGCGCTGGCGCTCTGGTCCTATCTGGCCCGCGAACCGCTGCTGTGGCTGACCCTGACCCTGTCGGCCTACATCGCGGCAGAGGCGTTGTCGCAGGCGCTGGGGCGCCACGCGCTGGCCAACCCTGTGCTGATCTCCGTCATCCTGCTGGCGGGTGTGCTGCGGGTGACCGGCACGCCGTACAATACCTATTTCGAAGGCGCGCAATTCGTGCACTTCATGCTGGGCCCCGCGACGGTCGGGCTGGCGCTGCCGTTGTACCTGAACCTCGGCCGGGTGAAGCGGGCGCTCTGGCCGATGCTGGCGGCGCTGCTGGCCGGGTCGCTGGTGGCGATGCTCTCGGCGCTGGGGATCGCATGGCTGTTCGGGGTGCGCGGGCCGGTTCTGCTGTCCCTGGCACCGAAAAGCGCGACGGCCCCTGTGGCGCTTGGCGTGTCGGAGGCGGTGGGCGGTCTGCCGACCCTCACGGCGGCGCTGGTCATTCTTACGGGCATCGTCGGTGCCGTTGTTGCCACGCCGATGCTGAACGCCCTGGGGGTGACCGACTGGCGGGCGCGGGGCTTTGCGGTGGGTGTCGCGGCGCATGGGATCGGCACGGCGCACGCCTTCCGCATCCACCCCACGGCAGGTGCGTTCTCTGGCATCGGCATGGGATTGAACGCGATCCTGACCGCGATGCTCGCCCCGCTGGTCGTCGGCATCCTGTTCTGAGCCGCCAGTTCCAGGCCGCAAGGGCATTGGCCTTTCGGCAGAATCGAGTACCTTCAGGGTAGAAGTTAATACAATCAGGGAGTGTGGCGATGCGTATGTCAGGATGGGTGGCACTGTTGGGTGTCATGGCCGGGACGGCGATGGCGCAACAGGCGGCGGATGCGGTGGACGCAGAGGCGGAAACCGGGGGAACGACAGGCTTCGCCGCCATCTCCGAAGAGGTCGGCGCGGCGCTGGCGTCCAAGGAGGCGGGCGAACCCGTGACGGCGTCGAAGTGGATGGTTGCGGCGGCCAACCCGCATGCGGTGTCCGCAGGTGCAGAGGTGCTGCGCAACGGCGGCACGGCGGCGGACGCGATGATCGCCGTCCAGACCGTGCTGGGGCTGGTGGAGCCGCAGTCCTCCGGCATGGGAGGCGGCGCGTTCCTTGTCTGGCACGATGGAGAGACGGGCGAGATCACGACACTCGACGGGCGCGAAACCGCGCCGCTGGACGCGACGCCGCTGCTGTTCCAGGACGAGGCGGGCGAGCCGCTGGGCTTCTGGGACGCGGTGGTCGGCGGCCGGTCGGTCGGTGTGCCGGGCACACCCGCCCTGATGCAGGCCGCGCATGACAAATGGGGCAAGGCGGAGTGGGCCGGCCTGTTCGATGCGGCCATCGGGCTGGCAGAGGACGGGTTCGAGGTCTCTCCCCGCCTCGCTGCGCTGGTGGCCGAGGATCCGCTGAAGCTGACACGGCAGGAGGTTGCGGCCTCCTATTTCTTCCCGGACGGCGAACCCATCGCGGCGGGGACGACGCTGACCAACCCGGATTACGCCGAAGTCATGAAGACCCTCGCGGCTGAGGGCGCAAAGGGGTTTTACGAAGGTGAGATCGCGCAGGGCATCGTCGACACCGTCACCGGATTCACGGACAATCCCGGCGTGATGTCCCTGCTCGACCTTTCTCTTTACGAGGTGAAAGAGCGGCCTGCCGTCTGTGCGGAGTTCCGCGATCACGAGGTCTGCGGCATGGGTCCTCCGTCCTCCGGCGCGCTGACCGTGGGCCAGATCCTCGGGATGCTCGACGCGTCGGAGCCGGGCGCAGCAGACGATCCGGACACGTGGCGCAAGATCGGCGATGCCTCGCGTCTCGCCTTCGCGGACCGTGGCCGCTACATGGCCGACAGCGATTTCGTTCCGATGCCGACCAAGGGCCTTGTCGATCCCGCCTACCTCGCCGAACGCGCCAAGCTGCTGGAAGGCGACGACGCGCTGCCGGAGGTCGCCCCGGGTGCGCCGGAGTGGGATCACGCCATGCTCTACGCCGATGACGAGAGCATCGAGTTCCCGTCGACCTCGCACATCTCCATCGTCGACCAGTACGGCAACGCGTTGTCGATGACGACAACCATCGAGAACGGCTTCGGCTCGCGCCTGATG
This sequence comes from Sagittula sp., assembly GCF_052825245.1. Classification (NCBI taxonomy): domain Bacteria; kingdom Pseudomonadati; phylum Pseudomonadota; class Alphaproteobacteria; order Rhodobacterales; family Roseobacteraceae; genus Sagittula; species Sagittula sp. The sequence continues at coordinate 22,752 of NZ_JBRBWD010000041.1, read as the reverse complement.
ACGAACGGCTTCCTGCTGAACAACGAACTGACGGACTTCTCCTTCCGGTCGCATGACGGCGGCGTGCCGATTGCCAACCGGGTTGAGCCGGGCAAGCGGCCGCGCTCCTCCATGAGCCCGACCATCGTGCGCAAGGACGGTGCGCCGGTGCTGGTGATCGGCTCGCCCGGCGGGTCGCGGATCATCGGTTACACCGCGCAGGCGATCATCGCCTTCATCGACTGGGGGATGGACGTTCAACAGGCGGTTGCCATGCCGCACGGGCTGAACCGTTTCGGCACCTTCGATCTGGAAGAAGGGACCGACATGGCCGGGATGCAGGACGCCCTGACGGAGATGGGATTCGAGGTCAGCGTGCAGGGTCTGACCTCGGGCCTTCATGCCATTGCCGTGGCGGCTGACGGGCTGTCCGGCGGTGCCGATCCCCGGCGCGAAGGCATCGCCCTGGGTGAATGAGCGACACGGGCGCCCCGCCGGCCGGGGCGTCCGCCAAGAAGGGATGACGGCGGCACGGCATAACTCCTGTCACACCGGCACCACATCCATTTTCCTTTGCGGACCAGTTCCTTGCGACTCAACGGTGCGGCGGATACGCCTTCGCGCATGACCGTGCTTTTTCCCATTCGTGCCCTTGGTGTGCTCCTGTGTTCCGCGCTTCTGGCGGCCTGCGCAGCTCAGACTCCCGGACCTTCGGTCCCCTACCAGCAGGGCGCAAGCCTTGCCTCCGCCCGCGCGGCATTCCAGAGCTGCCTTGGCCCCGCCCAGCAGGCGGGACAGAACACCATGGCCGGTCATTACATCGGCAGCGTGCTTTGGGGTGGTGTGGTCGTCGGGCCGATCTTCGTCGCATCGAACGCACCGGCACTGCGCTACAACGGCGAGGTTTCCGGCATGGACCGCTGCATGAAGAAACGCGGCTTTACCCGGCGCGACCTGACCCCGCAGGAAATGCAGGCTCTGGAAGCCGCCGACCCCGTGACGCGGCGCGCAATCCTCGACCACCTCGTTGCTGGCGGCACGCTGGACACGCTGCCGCGCGGCTGACACGCAGGCGCGCTGACCAAGGAAATCCGTCAAAATATCCCGACACCGCCCACGGTTGTGCACATTCTTGCCCGATTGCGCCGTCATCTTTCGATGCGAGTGGAAGATGGGAAAACGACGATGTCCTCAGATATGACGATCCTCGCTATCGTGGCCGCATTCGTGACATATGCCACGGCACGCGCAAGCGGCTGGGAATTCAGCGCCAGCCGCTACCTCACCGAAAAGCTGGTGCGCGCGCTCTACAAGTGCGTCGGCGCGACCTACGCCGAGAAGAAAGCACCGCAGAAGCGCAGCACCGCCTGGGACTTCGTGAACTGAAGGCGCCGGGGACAGGCCCCGGCGCGTCGTGTTTCAGAGTTCCTTGTAGCTGATCTCGCGCTTGTCGGCCCCGGCGCCGACCTTTTCGCGACGGACGATCAGACGGTTCAATGCCTGGATATAGGCAAGCGCCGATGCGACCACGGTGTCCGTATCCGCGGACTGGCCCGTGGCGATCACGCCGTCCTCTTCCAGCCGCACCGACACGGTGGCCTGCGCGTCCGTGCCAGCCGTCACCGCGTTCACCTGGTAAAGCTGGAGCCGCGCCATGTTCGGGTGCAGCGCGCGGATCGCCTTGAAGGTCGCATCCACCGGACCGTCGCCTTCGCAGGTGGCCGTCAGGTCCTTGCCGTCGATCTCGAGCTCGACCTGTGCCTCGGCCGGGCCGCCGGTGCCGCAGACCACCCGAAGATTGACGAGCGTGATCGCGTCGGCGCCTTCGGTCGTCGCGGACACAAGCGCGAGGATGTCGTCGTCGAAGACCTCCTTCTTGCGGTCGGCGAGGTCCTTGAAGCGGACGAAGATGTCCTTGAGCTGGTTGTCGCCCACCTCTGTCCCGAGGTCCTTCAGCTTTGCCCGCAGCGCGGCCCGGCCGGAGTGCTTGCCAAGCGGCAGCGAGGTGCCGGCAAGGCCCACGTCCTCGGGGCGCATGATCTCGAAGGTTTCCGCGTTCTTCAGCATCCCGTCCTGGTGGATGCCCGACTCGTGCGCGAAGGCGTTCTTGCCGACGATCGCCTTGTTCGGCTGCACCTGGAATCCCGACACCGTCGCGACGCGGCGCGAAATGTGCATGATCTTCTTCGTGTCGATCTGCGTGTCGAAGGGCATGATGTCGTGGCGGACGCGCATCGCCATCACGACCTCTTCCAGCGCGGTGTTGCCCGCGCGTTCGCCCAGGCCGTTGATCGTGCATTCGATCTGACGGGCACCGGCCTCCACCGCGGCAAGGGAGTTCGCCGTCGCCATGCCGAGGTCGTTGTGGCAATGCGTGGCAAAGACCACCTCGTCCGCGCCCGGCACCGTCTCGATCAGGCGGCGGATCAGGTCGGCGCTTTCGCGGGGCGCGGTGTAGCCCACCGTATCGGGGATGTTGATCGTCGTGGCGCCTGCCTTGATGGCGATCTCGATCACGCGGCAGAGGTAATCCCATTCCGTCCGCGTCGCGTCCATCGGCGACCACTGCACGTTGTCACAGAGGTTGCGGGCGTGGCTCACGGTCTGTTCGATCCGCTCGGCCATCTCGTCCATGGTCAGGTTCGGGATGGCGCGGTGCAGCGGCGAGGTGCCGATGAAGGTGTGGATGCGCGGACGCTCCGACTTCTTCACCGCGTCCCAGCAGCGGTCGATGTCGGGAAGCTGGGCGCGCGCGAGGCCGCAGATCACGGCGTTCTTCGACCGTTCGGCGATCTCGGACACGGCGCGGAAGTCACCCTCGGACGCGATGGGAAAGCCCGCCTCGATGATGTCGACACCCATGTCGTCCAGAAGCTCGGCGATCTCCAGCTTCTCCTCGTGGGTCATGGTGGCGCCGGGGGATTGCTCGCCGTCGCGGAGCGTGGTGTCGAAGATGAGGACGCGGTTGCTGTCGGTGCTCATGGTCTTGATTCCTCAGATGCTCGGTTTGGAGGCCGGGGTCACGTCGGCGTCTCCGGAATTGGGTTCGCCCCTGGGCTCGATCAGGAGGACCTTCACCTCCTCCTCGGCGCGGGGCCTGTGGGTCTGTCCGGCGGGCACGACGACGATCTCGCCCGCGCGCACCGTCACCGGGTCGCGGTCGTCGTATTCCATGACCATCTCGCCCTCGAGAACAAGGAAGAAGTCATCGGTCGTGTCATGCTTGTGGAACGGGAATTCTCCCTGGAATTTCACCACCATGACGTCGTTGCCGTTGTAACCGGCGACCACGTGCGGGTCCCAGTGGGTGGAGAACAGGGCCAGCTTTTCAGCCAGATTTATCGCTTTCATGAAGTGTCCTAACTCGTGCGTGAAGTGGGTCGGCGCGTCACACATGTCCTCTGAGCACGCGCGCCGATCGGGCCACGCTCAGAGGCGAGTTAGCAGCAGGTCCAGGCCACGCGCAAACGGCGCCGGAAGGCGCTGGATGGTCGCGATATGGGCCAAGGTCATCATGGCCGCCACTATACGGACGGAATCGTGAATGAAAACCCATGAAGTTCGCGAAATGATGCCGGGGCGGTCCGGCGGTTCTTTGCGGGTGGGCCGAGTTGGGGCATACTCGTTGAAAACAGGCAGGGCAGGGTGATGATCAGGACATGGGTAACGGCGGGCGCGCTGGCTTTGGGCATCGTCCCCGGCGCGGGCCGGGCAGAGCTTTCGGTCGCGGAAGTCTACTTCTTCGGCAACTCGCTGGTGCATCACCTGAGCGAGCAGTCGAAGCAGACCAACGTCCCGCACTGGATGAACGAACTGGCGAAGGCGGACGGGCGGTCGTTCGGTGTCGACGGCCAGTGGGGGTTTCTGCGGAACTTCTCGGACGGGCTGCCGCCGACCGCCAATTGGTCCTTCGAAGGTGTGCAGGGCGTGTGGGGGCCGACGCAGGGGTCTTTCGGCGATGCGGGCTTCGACGCGGTGGTGGTGACGCCCGCGAACTTCATCCAGTACCAGTTGCCCGACGTGCCCTACGAAGGCGACAACCCCTCTGGCGAAACGCCTCTGGGCGCCATGCAGAAGCTGTTCGACTGGGTGCACGAGGAAAGCCCCGAGAGCGCGCTCTATGTTTATGAAGGCTGGGCGGAGATGGACGGCATCACCGGCCGCTTCCCCCCGCGCGAACGGGCGTTCGAGACCTATCACGAGGTCAACCGGGGCGATTATCACCAGTGGTATCTCGACCTGATCGGAATGCTGGAGGTCACGCGCCCCGACTACGAGGTGGAGCTGATCCCGGTTGCCTCCGTGCTGGCGGGGCTGATGGCGGAGGGTGGTCCGCTGGCCGATGTGCCGCCCGCGGACCTGTACGAGGACAGCGCCCCGCATGGCACCTCGTCGCTGTATTTCCTTGCAGCCATGGTCACTTACGCCTGGATCTACGAAGTGCCGCCGCCGGAGGGATACCGCCCGCCCGCGACGCTTCTGCCCGAGGTGGTGGAGAACTACGCCGAGATCGCCCGCCTGATCTGGGAGGCCGCCCCGGAACGCGACGCACGGGCGCCCGCCGAAACCGGGGGCGCAGAGACGGTCGCGGAGGAGGCCGAGGTCGCTGCCGCCGACCTGCCGGAGCGTGAGGCGGTGATCCTGCCGCCCGCGGGCATCCGGCCCGACGGGGTGCCGTCGCTGGGCATGGGGCTGAACGGGATTGCCGACTGGTCGACCCAGCATCCCTTTGTGGACATGATGAAATCCGCGCGCGGCTGGGTCGGGCACACAGCGGAGGGCTGGGGCGCGATATCCACCGTGGAACTGCGGGCCGGTGGCTACCTCGACGAGAACGACTGGCCGGTGCGTGTTCCGGAAGAGGCGACCGCGCTTGAGGCGGTGCTGCTGACGGACCAGAACCCTGACCAGTCCTGGCTGCGCGGGTCCTACGTGCTGCGCTACGAGGGCACCGGAGAGTTGAAGCTGTCGGGCCGCGCGAAACGGGTGCGCTATGACGAGCACGAGGTGGGCTTCTTCTACGAGCCGGGCGAGGGGGTGGTGGGGGTCAGGATCACCGAGACCTCGGCCGACGATCCGATCCGCAACATCTCGGTCGTGAAGGAGGAACTGGTGCCGCTGTGGGAGGCGGGCGCGCTCTTCAACCCCTTGTTTCTTGATACAATTCAGGACGTTCGGGAAATCCGGTTCATGGACTGGATGATGACGAACGGCTCTCCGGTGATGACCTGGGAGGATCGCCCGGTCATGGAATTGTCGACGTGGAGCGAGTGGGGCGTGCCGCTTGAGGTGATGATCCGGCTGGCCAACGTGATCGGTGCCGACCCGTGGTTCACCATGCCGCACCAGGCCGACGACGCCTATGTCCGGCAGTTCGCCGAGATGGTGGAGCGCGATCTGGACCCCGGGCTGAAGGCCTATGTCGAGTACTCCAACGAGGTCTGGAACCAGATCTTTCCGCAGGCCGTCTATGCGCGGGAGCAGGCGACGACCCTCTGGGGTGAGAGCGAGATGGGCTGGATGCAGTGGTACGGGCTGCGCTCGGCACAAGTGATGGACATCTGGACCGAAGTTTACCGCGATGCGGCGCAGGAGCGGCTGGTCCGTGTGGCGGCGACGCACACCGGCTGGCCGGGGCTGGAGGAGAACATCCTCGTGGCGCCGCTGGCCTATCTGGCGCTGGGCAAGAAGCCGGTGGAAAGCTTCGATGCCTATGCGGTGACGGGCTATTTCGGGTACGAGATGGGCACGGAGGAGATGGCCCGACGGATGGACGGGTGGCTCGACCAGTCTGAGGAGCTGGCCACCAAGGCCGGAGAGGCCGAGGGCCTGCGCCGTGTCGCCCTGCGGGAGTTCGTGAAGGACGCGCGCTTCGAAGGGGCCATCGCGCCGGTGGCCAAGGCCTTGGAAGAAGGGTCTTTATCGCAACTCGTTAACGAAGTGTTCCCGTACCACGCCGACGCGGCAATGAAATACGACCTGACGCTGGTGATGTACGAAGGCGGCACCCATGTCGCCGGGCATGGCGCGCGGGTGAACGACGAACGGCTGACCGCCTTCTTCCGGGAATTCAACTATACCCCTGAAATGGCGAAACTTTACGAGATCCTGATGGGCGGCTGGGCGGCTGCCGGGGGCACGCTGTTCAACGCCTTCGTGGACGTGGCGCCGGCCACGCAATGGGGGTCCTGGGGCGCATTAAGACATCTTGAGGATTCCAACCCGCGCTGGGACATGCTGATGGCCTACAACGCCAGCGGACCCCAGTGGGAAACCCGCGATCCCGTTGTTTTCGAAGACGGAATCCGGGCGCTGGGCTCGGGCTCGGACGAGCGGGTGGAGGGCACGGCGGCAGAGGATTACCTCGTCGCGCTGGGCGGGGACGATATTATCCTGACCGGCGGCGGCGCGGACGTGGTGCACGGCGGGGCCGGGCGCGACGTGGTGGTGCTGCCCCTGCCGCAGGAAAGCTATGAATTCCAGCAGGTTGGCGACCGGCTGGAGGCCACGGGCCCGGATGGCACGATCCGCATGGCCGGGGTCGAGGTGCTGCGATTCGAGGTCGAGAACGGCCCCGACATGGCGGTCGAGAGCCTCGGGGGTTAACCCGCCGCCCGCGGCGTTCATCCGCGCGCGTTAACCCATTCTTATGGTGAGTCCCGGCCGGTTCAGCCCCTCGAACCGGCCGGTTGTTAACTATGGAAACCGGCGATTCACGCGCGATCCGGCAAAAATCCCGGGTTCGCCCGGGGCGGACCGGAAAAGCGCACTGACGCGCCACACGTTTCCGTGAACAGAGGGACGAATTCCGCCGCACCTCCTCCCGAAGGCGTCCTCAGGAGTCCTTCCTGGAGAGGCGCCGGATTTCCTCCACCAGCACCTCTGCCCCTAGGGAGGCGCGGAACTTGTCCTCTATATGCGCGCGGCCCGCGGCAGAGAGGCGGAGCAGCGCGTCGGGGTCGCCCGCCAGCGCGCGGATGGTGCGCGCCAGTTGTCCGGGGTTCTTCGGTTCGACGAGATAGCCGGTCGACCCGTCGTCGATCAGTTCACGCACCCCGCCCGCGTCGGTGCCGATGGTGGGGACGCCCATGGACATCGCCTCCATGTAGGCGACGCCCAGCGGTTCGTGCCAGGAGGCGAGGACGAAAAGGTGGGCCTCTTCCAGCTTGGCCTTCACCTGTTCGGCCGAGATCGCGCCCAGCAGTTTCACGTGGTCCTGCAGGCGGAGCTTCTTGAGGTGGGCCTCGAGCTCCTGCCGGTAGCCGGTGCCGCCGTCGTCGTCTTCGCCCGCGATCTCGACCCGCACGTCGGTGCCCTGGTCGATGAGCTGGCGGGTGGCGGTCATCAGGTCCTGATGGCCCTTAACGATGTTGAGCCGCGCGCAGGAGAAGATGCGCAGCGGGCGGCCGTGTTCCGGCGGGGCGTACGGGGCCTTGCGCGACAGGATGTCGGTGTCGACGCCCATGGGCCGCACGATCAGCCGTTCGGGCAGGTCGCCGGCGAGTTCCTCGTGCACCTCGGCCAGCAGCTTTTCGGTGATGACCGTGGCAAAGGAGGCGCGGCGCCACTTGAAGCGCTGGCCGGGGCCGTAGTCGGACAGCGGGCCGTGCAGCGTCAGCGAGTAGTTCGGCCCGCCCATGCGGTGCGACAGCGCGGCGATGAAGGCGGCGCGGGCGGCGGAATGGGCGTGGATGTGATCCAGTTGCAGGCGGCGCGACGCGGCATGAAGCCGGTCGGCGGCGGCGAGGCAGACGGTCACGTCCTTCATGAAGGTGCGCGGTTCCGACAGCACCCATTTCGCCAGACCCTTGGGCAGAAGCCTGGCGATGGCGGCGCTGGCGCGGAACGGGTCGAGACGGCCGAGATACGTGGTGCGGGCGATGGCCTCTCCGGACCAGTCGTGCGAAATGAGCCCTGCGGGGGGTCTGCGTGTGGAAAAGACGTGAACGGAATGCCCCATCGCTTCGAGCGCCTTGATTTCGCGCCAGAAGAAGATGTGAGTTTGTCCCGGGAATTGCGGGACCAGATAACCGATGCGGAGGCCTTGCGGCACGAATGATTCCCTGAAGTTTGGCAGCCCTGCCCTCCCACAGACAGGTGGGCCAACTATTCCGGGGGGTATCATCATTTGGCCATAGTTAACTGAAAGTAAGGGTCTGCCACCGACCCGGTTTTTCCTGGGGTGTGGCGCAGCGGGTACGGGTTCGTGCGTAAGAGTGACAACACATATGCGATGCGGGCGGCGGTGATCGTCCCGGCCAGCAACGAGGCGGCGCTGATCGGCGGCTGCCTTTCGGCGCTTGTCGCGTCGGAGTGGCCCGGCCCGGATGGCGTGGAGGTCATCGTGGTGGCCAACGGCTGCACCGACGACACGGCCGAGCGGGCGCGGGACCATGCCGGGGCCTTTGCCGCGAAGGAGTGGCGGCTGACGGTGCTGGAGCTGGCGGAGGGCGGCAAGCTGGGCGCGCTGAACGCCGGCGACGCCGCGGTGTCGGCGCCGGTGCGGATCTACCTCGACGCCGATGTGACGGTCGGGCCGGGGGTGATCCGGCAGGTCGTCGAGGCGCTGGAGGTCGACGCCCCGCGTTATGCCAGCGGCCGGGTGGAGATCGCGGCGGAGGGCGCGGTGTCGCGCGCCTACGCCCGGATCTGGCGGCAGGTGCCTTTCATGGCGGCAGGTGTGCCGGGATGTGGTCTGTTCGCGGTCAATGCCGCGGGCCGCGCGCGCTGGGGGGCCTTTCCCGACATCATTTCCGATGACACCTTCGTGCGGCTGAACTTTACTCCGGCAGAGCGGGTGCGGGTCGACGCCGCCTACCGCTGGCCAATCGCCGAGGGTTTTTCCCGGCTCGTGCGTGTAAGACGCAGGCAGGATGCCGGTGTCGAGGAGATCGGGCGTATGTACCCGCAATTGCTGAAGAACGAGGACAAGGCGCCGCTGGGGACGGGCGCGAAGCTGCGGATGGCGCTGCGCGATCCGCTGGGCTTCGGCGTCTATTCCGGTGTCGCGCTGGCGGTGAAGGCCACCCGCGGGCGGCAGAGCGGCTGGAGTCGCGGGCGATGATCGCGCTGTCGAGGCTGCGCGGCGGGTCGCTGGGCGCGCGGGTGATGCGGTCCTCGCTGCTGACGGTGGGGGGCTTCGGCTTCAGCCAGATGGTGCGGCTGGCGTCGAACCTGATCCTGACGCGGCTGCTGTTCCCCGAGGCCTTCGGCCTGATGGCGCTGGTGATGGTCTTCCTGATGGGCCTGCACCAGTTCAGCGACGTGGGCGTGGTGCCCGCGATCATGCAGTCGAAGCGCGGTGACGACCGGGATTTCCTAGATACGGCGTGGACCATGCAGGTGGTGCGCGGCTTCGGCCTGTGGGTGGTGGCCTGTGCGCTGGCCTGGCCCGCGGCGCAGTTCTTCGGGGCGCCGCAACTGGCGCACATGCTGCCGGTGGCCGCGCTGACGCTGGTGATCGACGGGTTCAGGCCGACCAAGATGGTCACCGCGAACCGCCACCTGATGCTGGAGCGGGTGACGCTTCTGGACATGGTCACGCAGCTGTCTGGCGTGGTGGCCGCGATCCTGCTGGCGTGGTGGTGGGGCAGCGTCTGGGCGCTGGTCGCCTCGGCGCTGGTCGGGTCCTGCGTGCAGCTTTACCTCAACACCCGCTTCCTGCCCGGCGTGCGCGACCGCCTGCGCTGGGACCAGAGCGCCGCGCAGGAGCTCATCTCGTTCGGCAAATGGGTCTTCCTCGCCACCGTGTGCGGGTTCTTCTACAATCAGGCCGACAAGATCCTGATGGGGAAATTCCTGCCGCTCGACGTGTTCGGCGTCTACAACATCGGGTTCTTCTGGGCGTCCTTCCCGCTGATGCTGGGCTACATGGTGACGCAGAAGATCCTGATCCCGATCTACCGGGAGGCGCCCCCGCGCGCGAGCGCCCGCAACTTTGCCAAGCTGCGCAAGATGCGGGTGATCGTGACGAGCCTGCTGATGGTCTTTGTCGGCATCTTCTCGGTACTGGGTGTGTGGCTGGTGGGAATGTTGTACGATGACCGTTACGCGGCGGCGGGGGCGGTGGCCGTGGTGCTGGCCTGCGCACAGATGCCGTTGCTGATCGTGATGACCTACGACCAGGCGGCGCTGGCGGCGGGCGACTCGCGGCGGTTCTTCTACCTGGCGCTGACGCGCGCCGTGCTGATCTGGATCGGCCTGATCGTGGGCGTCTGGGAGCACGGCCTGCTGGGGGCGCTGATCGGCATGGGGGCGGCCTACCTGGCCGCCTACCCGGCGGTGGTCTGGCTGGCGGTGCGCATGGGCGCCTGGGACGCCGCGCATGACGTGGGTTTCGCATTGGTTGCAGTATGTTTAACATCGCTCGCATTGTGGGTGAATTGGGGCGCAATTGTGGCATTGGCGGCCATGTGACCCCACCCCTTCGGATAGGTCGATTATCAGTACGACCTGCCGCGATTCAAATCAGGGTGCCGCATTGTGCAGCACCCGGAGACAAGGCCCCTGCAAATAAGACCATTTGCGGGGGATTACCTAAAAATCGCCGTATTCACCCCGCATTTACCATTCAGGGTGGTGGCGTAGTGAGGGGCATGGTGTGTTGGGCATGACGGACGCTTACGGCGAGAACGACATCGCAATTGTCGGGATGGCGGCGCATCTTCCGGGTGCGGCGGATATCGACGCCTACTGGCGCAACCTGCGCGACGGGGTGTCCTCCATCCGGCGCCTTTCCGAAGAAGAGCTGCGCGAGGCGGGCGAAGATCCCGGCCTGATGCGCCACCGCGACTACGTCCCCTTTGCCGCGCCGCTCGACGGGTTCGAGATGTTCGACGCGGATTTCTACGGGCTGTCGCCCAAGGACGCGGGAGTGATGGACCCGCAGCACCGCCAGTTCCTCGAATGCGCATGGGAGGCGCTGGAGACCGCGGGCCACGTGCCCGAAGGCTTCGACGGCCGGATCGGCGTCTTTGCCGGCTGCGGGATGGGGTCGTATTTCTATTTCAACGTCTGTTCGAACCCGGACCTCGTGGACAGCACGGGGATGTTCCTGCTGCGGCACACCGGGAACGACAAGGATTTCATGACGACGCGCCTGTCGCACATCCTGAACCTGAAGGGCCCTTCGGTGAACCTTCAGACGGCGTGTTCGACCTCGCTCGTGGCGGTGCACTACGGGGTGCAGGCGCTGCTGAACGGCGAATGCGACATGGTGCTTGCGGGCGGCGTGACGATCGAGCTGCCGCAGAACCGCGGATACCTCTACAAGGAGAACGAGATCCTCAGCCCGGACGGCGCCTGCCACGCCTTCGACCACCGCGCGCAGGGCACGGTGTTCGGGTCCGGCGCGGGGGTCGTGGTGCTGCGCCGCATGGCCGACGCGGTGGCCGACGGCGATCACATCTGGGCGGTCATCAAGGGCACGGCGGTCAACAACGACGGTTCGGCCAAGGCGGGCTACCTCGCCCCTTCGGTGGAAGGGCAGGCGGAGGCCATCGCCGAGGCGCAGGCGGTGGCGGGCGTCACCTCGGACACGGTGGATTACGTGGAATGCCACGGCACCGGCACCTATCTGGGCGACCCCATCGAGGTCGCCGCCCTGACGGAGGCCTTCCGCGAGACATCGGAGGCGGTGGGCCATTGCCGCATCGGGTCGGTCAAGACCAACATCGGGCACCTCGACACGGCGGCGGGCGTCGCCTCGCTGGTGAAGGCGTCGCTGGCGCTGCATCACCGGCAGATGCCGCCCTCGCTGGGCTTCGAGGCGCCGAACCCGGCCATCGGGTTCGAGGGCTCGCCCTTCGTGGTGAACGACCGGCTGACCGCCTGGGAGCGCGGGGCGCATCCGCGCCGCGCCGGGGTGAACTCGCTTGGCGTGGGCGGGACCAACGCGCACGTCGTGCTGGAAGAGGCGCCGGAGATCGCCAGCGAAGAGAGCGACTGGCCGTTCCAGATCCTGACCGTCTCGGGCCGGTCGAAGGCCGCTCTGGAAGACAACGCGGCGCGGCTGGCGGCGCATCTGCGCGCCCATCCCGAACAGAAGCTGGCGGACGTGGCCTATACGCTGCGCGAAGGCCGCCGGGCGTTCGAAAAGCGCATGGTGGTGGTCGCCGAGAGCCACGAACAGGCGGCGCGCTACCTCGACGGCGACGCGCGGCGGAGGCACCTGCACGAGGCGTTGGAACGGCCCGAGGTGGTCTTCATGTTCCCCGGCGGCGGTGCGCAATACGCGGGCATGGCGCGCGATCTCTATGAGACGGAGCCGGTCTTTGCGGAGTGGATGGACCGCGGGCTGGAGCATCTGGCGGGGCTTGAGGCGGAGGCCGCGGGTGGTCTGGCGGCCGAGAAGGCGCAGACGCTGAAGGCGCTGTGGTTGCCGGAGACGGCAGAGGACGTGGCGGCGGCGGACCGGGCGCTGCTGCGCCCCTCGGTCCAGCTTCCGCTGATCATGATCACCGAATACGCGCTGGCGCAGATGTGGATGGGCTGGGGCGTCACGCCGGTGGCGCTGACCGGCCATTCCATGGGCGAGAACACGGCGGCCTGCCTTGCGGGCGTGATGTCCTTCGAGGCGTGCATCGGCCTCGTGCATCTGCGCGGACGGCTGTTCGACACGGTGGAGCCGGGCGGAATGCTGTCGGTCGCGCTGTCGGCGGATGCGCTGCGGCCCATGCTGGGCGACGCGCTGGACCTTGCCGTGGTGAACGGCCCGGGGCTGTCTGTCGCCTCCGGCCCGGTGGCGGCGCTTGAGGACCTGCGCGCGCGACTGGAGCGCGAGGGCATCGACTGCCAGCGGATCGGCATCGACGTGGCGGCGCACAGCCGGATGCTGGAGCCGATCCTTGCGGAGTTCGGGGCATACCTGCGCGGGCTGGAGCTGCGCGCCCCGGTGCTGCCGCTGACCTCCAACGTGACGGGCGCGCGGATGACCGACGCGCAGGCCACGGACCCGGACTACTGGGTGTCCCACCTGCGCAGCACGGTGCTGTTCGGCGACTGCATCGGCGCGGTCGCGGGCGAGGGGCGCGTGTTCCTCGAGGTCGGGCCGGGCAAGGCGCTGTCCTCGCTGGCGCGGCAGCATCCGTCGGTCGCGGCGCAGGCGGTTCTGTCGAGCCTCCGGCACCGGGACGAGGATGTGCCCGACGACCGTTTCATGTTCGAGGTGCTGGGGCGGCTGGCCGCGCTGGGCGTCGAAATCGACTGGGGCCAAGTCTGGGGCGAGGCGCGGCGCAAGCGCGTGGTCCTGCCGACCTACGCCTTCCAGCGGCAGAGCTATTTCATCGCGCCGGGCACCGCGCGGACGCAGGGCTCCACCTACCTGATGCGCAGCGACGAGATCGAGAGCTGGGGCTGGAAGCCGGTCTGGCGCCCGCGCGCGGCAGAGGTCGAGGTCGACGTGGCGCACGGGCTGGAGGACGCGGAGCGGCAGGTCTGGCTGGTGTTCCGCGATGAGGCGGGCGTGGGCACGCGGGTGTCCGCCCGGCTGCGCGCCGCCGGTCACGACGTGGTCGAGGTGCGCCCCGGCGACGCCTTTGCCCGGCTGTCCGACGGCAACTACGTGCTGGCGGCGGAGCGCGGGCGCGAGGGCTATGACCTGCTGGTCGCGGACCTTTCGGCGCGCGGGCTGCTGCCGACGCGCATCGCGCACCTGTGGCTTCTGACGGAGGGCGAGGGCCACCGGCCCGGGTCGTCCTTCTTCCACCGGGTGCAGGAGCAGGGTTTCTACGCGCTGCTGTTCCTTGCGCAGGCGCTGGAGGCGGAGAACACGCCGCGCCCGCTGCACATGACGGTCGTGACCAACGGCGCGGCCCGGCTGCGGGACGAGGCGCTGCCCTACCCGGCGAAGGCCACCATCGCCGGTCCCGCGCGGGTCATGCCGAAGGAGCTGTCGGGTGTCACCGTCTCCACCCTCGACGTGGTGCTGCCGGTCGCCGGGGAGGCGCCGTTCTGGGCGCGCACCAAGGCGGAGGCGGCGCGCGCCGCCGCGCTGGAGGCGCTGGATACCCGCGTGCTGGAGGAACTGCTGGCCGAGCCGGGCAACCGCATCGCCGCGCTGCGCGGCGACCGCCGTTACGAATGCGCGATGAAGCCGGTGGCCCTGCCGCCGGCACAGGAGGTCCCGGAGGGCGGCGTGGTGCTGATCACCGGCGGCTTCGGCGGCATCGGCCTGACGCTGGCGGGCGACCTGGCCAAGCGCGGGGCGAAACTGGCGCTTCTGGCGCGCAAGGCCCTGCCGGAGCGGTCGGAGTGGGACGATTACCTGATGCGCCACGCCCCGCAGGACGCGGGCGCCCGGCGCATCCGGGCGGTCATGGCGCTGGAGGCGCAGGGCGCCGAGGTCATGGTGCTGGCCGGTGACGTCTGCAACGCGTCGCGGATGCGCGAGGTCCGCGCCGAGGTCGAAAAGGCCTATGGCCGGATCACCGGCATCGTGCACGGCGCGGGCGTGATCGACGACGCGCCGATGCTGGCCAAGACACCGGCCAGCGTCGAGGACGTGTTCACGCCGAAGATCCACGGCACCGACGTGCTGGGCGAGGTCTTTCCCGACGGCGATGCCGACTGGATGGTGCTGTTTGCCTCGTCCTCCACCGTGACGGCGCCGGCCGGGCAGGTGGATTACGTCGCCGCCAACGAATTCCTCAACGCCTTTGCGCAGGCGCGGTCCGGCAAGACACGGGTCGTGGCGCTGAACTGGGGCATCTGGAACGAGGTCGGCATGGCGGCAGAGGCCGTGGCCGCGCGCACCGGCGACCTGCCGAAGCCGCCGGTGACGGATGTGGCGCTGCCGATGCTGGACACCGCCAGTTTCGACGCGCAGGGCAACCGCGTCTTCCACGCCCACTGGTCGGTGAACGACTGGTGGATCGGAGAGCACCGGACCCGCGCGGGCGACGCGCTGCTGCCCGGCACCGGCTACCTGACGCTGGCCGCCCATGCGCTGCGCGCTCACCACGAGGACGGCGCCTTCGAGGTGCGCGACCTGAACTTCCTGCGGCCGCTGAAGGTGGCGGAGCAGGGCACGCGCGAGGTCAAGGTGCGGCTGGAGCGGACGGATTCCGGCTATGATTTCGCGGTGCTGGCGGATGTGAGCCTGAACGGGCGGCACGGCTTTGCCGCCCATGCCGAAGGGGCGCTGTCGCTGATGCCGCTTTCGCGGCCCGAGGCGCTGGACCTCGACGCGATCCGCGCGCGCTGCGTGTCGAAGCGGGACGGCGAGGGTGGCAAGATGACCGCCGCGCAGGAGGTCCATCTCGCCTTCGGCCCGCGCTGGAAGGTGCTGGACCGCACGGCGCTGGGCCGAGGCGAGGGCATCGCGGAACTGTCGCTGGGCGCCGTGGCGGAAGGCGACCGCTGCCTCCTGCACCCGGCGCTTCTGGATATCGCGACCGGCTGGGCGATGGACCTGATCGAGGGCTACCAGGCGATGCACCTCTGGGTGCCGGTGCGCTATGCCTCGGTCAAGGTGCACGCGCCGCTGCCCGACCGCATCGTGTCCTGGGTGCGCAACGCCGCCGAGAACCGCGCCGACCGCGCGGCGGCGTCCTTCGACGTGACGCTGTGCGACACGGACGGGACCGTCGTGGCCGAGATCAAGGGGTTCACCATCCGCAAGCTGGACAGCCCGGACGCCCTGTCGGCCACGCGCCTGACCTCGGCGGAGGTGGAGTTCGACGAACCGGGCGCGACGCAGGCGCTGTCGCCCGCGGAGGAACGGCTGGCCCACAACCTGTCGCAGGGCATCCTGCCCGACGAGGGGGCAGAGGCGTTCCGCCGGGTCCTGGCCTCGGGCGAGCGGCAGGTGGTGGTGTCCTCCATGGACCTGCCGTCGCTGGTCCGGCAGGCGTCGGTGGTGGAAAGCGTGGCGAGCCAGTCCTTCGACCGGCCGCAGCTGGACAGCGATTTCGTCGCGCCGGAGGGCGAGATCGAGGTGCGGCTGGCGGGCTTCTGGCAGGACCTGCTGGGCGTGTCGAACGTCGGCGTCGAGGACAGCTTCTTCGACCTCGGGGGGCATTCGCTGATCGCGGTGCGGCTGTTCGCCATGGTCAAGAAGGCGTTCCGCGTCGACTTCCCGATCTCGGTCCTGTTCGAGGCGCCGACGATCCGCGCCTGTGCCCGCCTGATCGAGGCGGAGATCGGCCCGGTCGGCGGCGATACCCCGGACGTGCAGGCCGCGCCGGTGCGGCGGTTCAAGCACCTCGTTGCCATGCACGACGGCGACGGCGGCGCGCAGCAGCCGTTCTTCCTGATCGCGGGCATGTTCGGCAACGTGCTGAACCTGCGCCACCTCGCGCACCTGCTGGGCACCGACCGGCCGTTCTATGGCGTGCAGGCGCGCGGGTTGTACGGCGGCGAGGCGCCGCACGAGACGATCGAGGAGGCGGCCCGCGACTACATCTCCGAGATCCGGCAGGTGCAGCCGGAAGGGCCTTACATGCTGGGCGGGTTCTCGGGCGGGGGGATCACCGCCTACGAGGTCGCCCGGCAGCTCGAGGCCGAAGGGCAGGCGGTGTCGCTGGTCGTCCTTTTGGACACGCCGCTGCCGCAGCGCCGTCCGTTGTCGCTGCCCGACCGGCTGATCATCCAGGGCCACAAGGCGCGCGAGAAGGGGGTGCTGTATCCCTTCGTCTGGGCGCGGAACCGCATCGCCTGGGAGTTTGCCAAGCGCCGCCAGTCCGGGGTGACGGAGGAGGCGCACGGTTTCCACAACGCCGAGATCGAGGCGGCCTTCTACCGCGCTATCTCTGCATACAACGTGCATCCATGGGATGGGCGGCTTGTGCTGTACCGTCCGCCGCTGAAGGGCAAGTGGCGGGTGTCCGGCGGAAAGCTGGTCAACTCGGAACGGACCTACGTGCTGGAGGACAACGACTGGCGCACGGTGGCGCCGCAGGTGGAGGTCCACGAGGTGCCGGGCGACCACGATTCCATGGTGCTGGAGCCGAACGTGCGTGTCCTGGCGGCGCTGATGCGCGACGCCATCGAGGCGGCGGAGGCCGGGCAGCGCGGCGGCGGAGAGGTGCTCCGCTTTCCGGGGCACGCGGCGGAGTAGGTCATGGCGCGTGTGCTGGTCGTATCGCTGAACTACCGGACCCCGGAGATGACGCTGCGGTCGCTGCGCGCGGCGCTGGGCGCGCTGGACGGTGTCGAGGCCGACGTGGTCTGCGTCGACAACGACAGCGGCGACGGGTCGTTCGAGGCGATCCGGGACGCGGTGGAGGCCGAGGGGCTGGACGTGCGCGTGATCCAGTCGGGCCACAACGGCGGCTTCGGCGCGGGCAACAACGTGGGGATCGCGGCGCGCATGGCGGACGGGTCGGCGCCCGATTACGTCTACCTGCTGAACTCCGACGCCTTTCCCGCGCCCGGTGCGATTGCCGCGCTGGTCCGCCACATGGAGGCGCATCCGGACACCGGCATCGCCGGGTCGCGCATCGTGGGCGAGGACGGGGAACCGCACTGGACCGCCTTCCGCTTCCCCTCTGTCGCGTCGGAGCTGGAGGGCGCGGCGCGCCTCGGGCCGATCTCGCGGATGCTGGAGGCGCACAGGGTGCCGCTGGGCGTGCCCGAGGCGACGCGCCCCGTCGACTGGCTGGCGGGGGCGTCCATGATGATCCGGCAGAGCTTGCTGGACCGCATCGGCGGCTTTGACGAGACCTTCTTCCTCTACTTCGAGGAGACCGACCTGTGCCTGCGCGCGGCGCGTGCCGGGCACGGTACACATTATGTATGCGAAAGCGAAGTGATGCACATCGGCTCTGTCTCGACGGGGATGCGCCGGTGGCAGCGGGTGCCGGGCTTCTGGCTGGACAGCCGCTGGCATTACTTCTCGAAGAACCACGGGCGGGCCTATGCCATGGCCGCGACCGCCGCGCATGTGGCCGGTGGCCTGCTGTGGCGGCTGAGGGTGCTGTTGCAGAAGAAGCCGCCCGCCGATCCCGCGCATTTCCTGCGCGATCTCGTGAAACACGACCTGAATGCCATGCTGCGCCCGCTTCCGGCGACAGCCGGCCCGCAACGGAGGGAAGACCATGCCCGCGTTTGACTGCGTCCTGATGGGAAACGAATCTCTGCTGGTGCAATGCGCCGAGATGGTGCTGAAGCGCGGCCACCACATTCGCGCGGTCGTCACGAAAAGCGATGATGTCCGCCGCTGGGCGTCGGGGCGCGGGCTGCGGGTGGAGGATTACGGTCCGGGCCTGTCGGAACGGCTGGGCATCTTCGACTGGCTCCTGTCCATCGCCAACCTCGAGATGATCCAGGACAACGTGCTGCGCTGCGCGGTGTCGGGGGCGGTGAACTTTCACGACGGGCCGCTGCCGCGCCATGCCGGGCTGAACGCGCCGGTCTGGGCGCTGATCGAGGGCGAGACGACGCATGGCGTGTCCTGGCACATGATCGAGGGCGGCGTGGACGAGGGCGACGTGCTGGTGCAGCGCGGCTTTGACGTGACGCCGGAGGATACGGCGCTGACGCTGAACACCAAGGCGTGGGAGGCGGCGATCGGCTCTTTCCCCGAGGTGCTGGACCAGTTGGAGACCGGGCTGAAACGCCAGCCGCAGGACCTGTCGCAGCGCAGCTACCATGCGCTGAAGGACCGGCCCGCGGGCTTCGGCCTTCTGGATTTCGCCCGCCCCGCCACCGAGCTTGAGCGGCTGGTGCGCGCGCTGGACCACGGGCCCTACTGGAACCCGCTGTGCGCCGCGAAGCTGCGGTCGCGCGATGCGCTCTGGCTGGTGGGTGGCGCGCGGGTCGAACAAAGCCACGCCGCGCCCGGCACGGTGCTGGAGGCGGGCGACCGGCTGGTCGTGGCCTGCGGCGGCGGCGCGCTGGTCCTGACCGGGCTGACGCGCATCTGCGGGATGCCGGCGGAGGCGTCTGAGATCGCGGCGGTGGGCGACGTGCTGCCGCTGGGCGCGGAGGGCACGGTCACGGACGCGGTGCGGGCCGAGAAGGCGGCGCGCGCGGCCTTCCGCACTTATGCGCCGGCGACGGTGCCCGGGGCGGGCGGCACGCCGGGCGACATCCGCGCGCTGGAACTGGAGAACGTGACGGAGGCGGCGGTGTCGCTCTGGGCGCGGCGGGTCACCGGGCTGGAGGTCGCGGACCTTGCGCGCGCCTGGCACACCGGCAGCGACCTCGTGTCCGACTGGGCGCTGTGGCGCTGCGGGGCGGAGCCGTCCGAGCCGCTGCCCTTTGCCACCGACCTCTTCGCCCGCGCGCCGGAACTGTCCTGGCCGGAGATGCCGGAGATCGGCGTCAGCCACGGCGGCCACGTCCCCGGAACGGTGGTCACGGTGGACCTGCAGACCCGGGCGCTGACCTACGACGCGGGCCGCCTTGCGCCGCGCATGGCCGAGATCCTCGCCGCACGGCTGGAATGCTGGGCCACGACGCCCGAGCTGCCGCTGCCGGAGGCGGAGCGCGCGCAGGTCGTGGACGAATGGAACAGGACGGAGATGGCGCATGACCGCGCCCTGACCATGCAGACCGCGTTCGAGGCGCAGGTCGCCCGGACGCCCGACGCCGTGGCGCTGATCTTCGAGGACACGAAGCTGACCTATGCCCAGCTCAACGCCCGCGCCAACCGCGCCGCGCACCTTTTGCGCGAGATGGGCGTGGCGGCCGGGCAGGTCGTGGGGCTGTGCACCTCGCGCTCCGTCGACCTGATGGTCGGCGCGCTGGCGATCCTGAAGGCGGGCGGGGCCTATCTGCCGATGGACCCGTCCTACCCGGCGGACCGGCTGCAGCACTTCGTCGAGGACAGCGGCGCCAAGGTGATCGTGACGCAGGCCGCGCTGGACGCGAAGCTGCCCCGTCATGACGCGGCACTTCTGGTGCTGGACGCGGAGCCGCGGCTGGACGCCATGCCGGAGGGTGATCCGGCGCCTGCCAGCGGCCCGTCCGATCTTGCATACATGATTTATACAAGCGGCTCGACCGGCAAGCCGAAGGGCGTCATGGTCGAACACCGCAACGCCGTGAACTTCTATGTCGGCATGGACCAGCACATCCCGGCAGAGGGCGTCTGGCTGGCCGTCACCTCGCTGTCCTTCGACATTTCGGTGCTTGAACTGTTCTGGACCACGGCGCGCGGCATGACGGTGGTGCTGACCGGCGACGAGGACCGCGGCATGATCTCGAAGGGGCCGATGCCCACGGTCGGCGGTATGGACTTCTCGCTGTACTACTGGGGCAACGACGACGGCGCGGGCCGGGACAAGTACGCCCTGCTGCTGGAGGGCGCGAAGTTCGCGGACGAGAACGGATTCGTCGCGGTCTGGACGCCGGAGCGGCACTTCCACGCCTTTGGCGGGCCTTACCCGAACCCCTCCGTCACCGGCGCCGCCGTCGCGTCGATCACGAAGAACATCGGCGTGCGTGCAGGCTCGGTCGTGGCGCCACTGCACCATCCCGCCCGCATCGCGGAGGAATGGGCGGTCATCGACAACCTGACCAACGGGCGCGCGGGCATGGCCATCGCCAGCGGCTGGCAGCCGGACGACTTCGTGCTGCGCCCCGAGAACACGCCGCCGGAAAACAAGCCCGCGATGATGCGCGACCTCGACACGGTGCGGAAGCTCTGGCGCGGCGAGGCGGTGGCCTTCCCGCGCAAGGACGGAACGCTGCACGAGGTGGTGACCCAGCCGCGCCCGGTGTCCTCCGAACTGCCGGTCTGGGTGACGACGGCGGGCAACCCGGCCACCTGGAAGGAGGCGGGCGCCAACGGCTGCAACGTGCTGACCCACCTGCTGGGCCAGTCGGTCGCCGAGGTGAAGGGCAAGATCGACCTCTACCACGCGGCGCTGCGCGAGGCGGGGCACGACCCGGCGGACTTCAAGGTGACGCTGATGCTGCACACCTTCATCGCCGACACCCGCGACCACGCCCGCGAGATCGCCCGCGGCCCGATGAAGGACTACCTGAACTCGGCGGCGGGCCTCATCAAGCAGTACGCCTGGGCCTTCCCCGCCTTCAAGCGGCCGGAGGGCGTGTCGAACGCCTTCGACCTGCAGCTCGACGGGCTGGAGCCGGATGAACTGGACGCGATCCTCGACTTCGCCTTCGAACGCTACTTCAACGACAGCGGGTTGTTCGGCACGGTGGAGGACGCGCTGGCACGGGTCGAGGAGGTCCGGGCCATCGGCGTGACCGAAGTGGCCTGCCTGATCGACTATGGCATCGACCGCGAGGTGGTGCTGGAGGGGCTGCGCCCGCTCGCCAGGGTGGTGGCAAAGGCCAACGAGGCCCGCGCGCTGGCGCCCGACGACTTTTCCATCGCGGCGCAGATCGTGCGGCACGGCGTGACCCACCTGCAATGCACACCGTCCATGGCGCGGATGATCGCGATGAACGACGAGGCGCGCTTTGCCCTGAAGGGTGTGCAGCATGTATACCTGGGGGGCGAGCCGCTGCCCGGCGCCCTTGTGGCAGAGTTCGCCCGCATCACCGGCGCCACCGTGACCAACATGTACGGCCCGACGGAGACGACGATCTGGTCCTCCTGCACCCGCGCCGCCCCCGGCGAACAGGTGGTCAACATCGGCCTGCCGCTCGCCAACCAGCAGCTCTACGTGCTGGACGAGGCGCAACAGCCGGTGGGCATCGGCATGGAGGGCGAGCTCTGGATCGGCGGCGAGGGCGTGACCCGCGGCTACTGGCAGCGGCCCGACCTGACCGCCGAACGCTTCGTGCCGAACCCGTTCCACCCGGGCCGGATGTACCGCACCGGCGACCTCGTGCGCAGGCGCCCCGACGGGCGCATCGACTTCGTCGGCCGGGTCGACCACCAGGTGAAGCTGCGCGGCCACCGCATCGAACTGGGCGAGATCGAGGCCGTGCTCGAGGCGGTCCCCGGCGTCACACAGGCCGTCGTCATGGCGCGCGAGGACACGCCGGGCGACATGCGGCTGGTGGGCTACTACACCGGCGCGCCGCAGGACGAGGCCGCGCTGAAGGCCGCCATGGCACGGGACCTGCCCGCCTACATGGTCCCGGGCCGCTTCGTGGCGCTCGCCCGTTTCCCGCTGACGCCGAACCGCAAGGTCGACCGCAAGGCCCTGCCGCGTCCCGAAGCCATTGCCGTCCCGAAAGCCGCGCCAAGGCCGCAGGCCACGCCCAAAGCCGCCCCGGCCCCTGCGCAGGTGGCGACCGGACCGGGCGCCGACGCCCAGGCCGTTCAGGCGCAGGTGGCGGCGATCTGGGAACGCTTCCTCGGCGTGCAGAAACCGAAAGGCTCGGACAACTTCTTCGACCTTGGCGGCCACTCGCTGCTGGCCGTGCAGGTCCACCGCGCCATCCGCGAGGAACTGGGCGCGGTGAAACTGTCGATCACCGACATCTTCCGCCTGCCGGTCCTCTCGGACCTCGGGAAGAAGGTGGCGGAACTGGCAGGTCCCGTCGTGCCAAAGGCGGTGCCCGCGCAAACCAGGGCAGCGGCCCCCGAACCGGTCAAGGTCGCGCAGATGCCCGAACAGACCGCCGCCACGCGCGCCAGCGCCCGCTCCGACGCCATGGCGCGCCGCCGCGAAATGCGCAGCCGCAGACGCGCGTGACCTGTGCCGCCCTCCCCCTGCCTTCATCTTGGCCGAAATACCTCCGGGGGGTCCGGGGGGCGGCGCCCCCCGGCGGGTCGGGCCGCGTCAGCGGTCCGAAACCGCACCGGAAGCGGCCAGAGATGACCGGCCCGCAACAGGCTCTGCTGACGCTGATCGAGCGGCTGCATGCACCCGGTATACACTGGGGCATGGCGCGGATCGGCGAAGAGGC
>NZ_JBRBWD010000040.1:0-2400 GCF_052825245.1 Sagittula sp. | reverse complement strand
GCTATCGAGGATGGTCATTCGCCCGTTGATCACGTCGAATGCCAGGTGTTCGGTTCCGCCCACTTTCGGCCCGACAACCCGGTTCAGGATCGCCACCTCTTCGGCGCAATCGAGCCCGGAGACCTGAAAGCTCCTTCCGCCAGACGGCGCTGGCGCCGTGGACGCGACGTCCTTGCTGGCGTCGCAACAGGAGTTGCCTCTTGGGTCAGAATGCTCTTGATCACCCGGATGACCGTGATCGTTGCGGTTGCCGTCGGAAGACATGGATTGACCTCAGGATTCATTGATTCCACATTGACATAGCCCCTACAGTAACTAGAGCTTCAAGGGCAACAAGTGGATATTCGTCCAGCAAGAAAGGCGCCCTGCGGAGGCTTGAAGCTAGCCGCCCCCTTGAAACGACGCGGTTGGAGCAACGCTTGCCGGTACGAAGCGATCAGAATGAGTGAGGTAGACATGCAGAAACGAAACGCGCCGATTATCGCAGCGACATTGGTGCTTGCTGGCTGCGCGGTGCCAACGCTGGACGACGGCGGCGCTCGCAACGAAGTGGGAAGTGTTCCCGAGGCCGTCATTGCCCTTGCTGCGCCTGGTCAGGATCTCACCACGGCGCGGCTTCGTCCCGAGGATGGCTGTTATTGGTATGAACACAGCGGTCCGGTGGAAAACACCTTGGTTCCGCTACGCTCGGCAGGTGGCAACCCCATCTGCACTTCGCGCCAGTCCTGATCAGCCCATAGATGCGTCAAGCCCACGCGTAACACATGATGCGCCAGTCAACTTCTCGGGGTGACGCTGTCTTCCGCCGAGTACAGGAATGCCGTCGAGCCAATCTCGACGTTGGGATAGAGATCATTGATGTGTGCCATGACCATTCGGACGCAGCCGGAACTCGCACGGCCGCCAATGCTTCTTGGATACGGTGTCCCGTGAATCCTTAGATAGGTGTCTCGGTCGCCGACGAAGAGATAGAGGGCTCGCGATCCGAGCGCGTTTTCAGGTCCGGGTTCCATACCGTCAGCGATATCGGCGTAGAGCTCTGGGTCGCGGTCGATCATGTTTTGTGTCGGCTGCCAATGCGGCCACCTGACCTTGCGCTTGATCGTATAGGTGCCCGGTTCGTAAAGTTTACCGCGCGCGATCGCCACGCCATAGCGCATCGCCGTGCCGCCTTCTTCGATGTGGTAGAGATAGCGCGCAACAGCATCGACATGGATATCACCGGGTACAAGTCCGTCCTTCGCGAGGACCCGCTGTGGCAGGAAGCGAGGGTGAAGGCCCCAAGGGTTGGACGTGGCCGGGTCGTAGCCGGGAGGTGTAACCTGTGCGTCCCAAGCTGCCTTCTGCGCATCGGTAGGCCACGTGTCTGCAAGGAGCGGGCTGGATATCGATGCCGAAAACAGCGCGGTGGTCGTCTGGATGAAATGTCGTCTTGTCAGCATATAGATTGCTCCGTTCACGCATTGGACGGCAAACCGAACCTTACCCCGAACGCAGTGTTGTTCGCCCGGGAAGGAGTGAGGCGTTATTGGCAACTTGCTCCATGGTGCCGTTCTTTGTCGGTGGCTTAACTCCTAAAGCTACTAGAGGTTCAAGAAAATTTTCTGTTATCAATAGACGCTGCTACTAATGGAGCTATCCGATCCGTCCCAGAACCGGAAATACGTCGAGCATCCAGTATGACAGCGCGCTCAACTGCCCTGTCATCATCGCCAGCCCCATCAAGATCATCACTATGCCCGCAAGCTGGTGGAGGCGGCGGCCAACCCGGCCGATGGCCCGCAACCGTCCCGCGATCTGGTCGGTGAATCCGGCCACGATCAGAAACGGTATTCCAAGGCCGGCGGAATAGACGGCAAGCAGCATGATACCTTCGCCCATCGTGGCACTCGCCGCACTGGCTGTCAGGATCGCGCCGAGGATCGGGCCGATGCACGGAGTCCAGCCGAAACCGAAGGCAAGACCGAGGACATAGGACGCAGCGGGTTGGCCCCCGGGGATGTTGAGATTGAATCGGAAGTCGCGTTCCATGACCGAAACACGCGCGGCTCCTATCATGAAGAGCCCGAAGAAAATGATGATGCCGCCCCCAACGAGGTTGAGTTCATACCGCCACCGAAGCAGGGCCTGACCCATTGCAGTCGCGGATGCGCCAAGTCCCATGAAGATGGTGGAGAAGCCGAGGACAAAACACAGGCTCAGCCAGACCGCGCGCGACGGCGAAGCGCCGACCACCCCGCCCTCAGCGGCTGTGCGCCCGGTGAACCGCGCCGGGTTTGCCGGAGGCTGATTTGTCTTAGTTACGCGGCCATGCCTGATGTTTCCCGAGCAGCGTAGAAGTTTGCCTCGGCCTCTGCGGGCGGAATGTTCCCGATGGGTTCGAGAAGGCGGCGATTGTTG
>NZ_JBRBWD010000039.1:0-15528 GCF_052825245.1 Sagittula sp. | reverse complement strand
GAGGTCTGGCTCTGGCGGGTGTGACGGATGGCCATGTTCAGACCTTCCACGACAGCCTTGCCGGCTTTCGGGTCAACAGACTGGATCTCTCCGGTCTTGCCCTTGTCCTTGCCGGTGAGGACGACGACCTTGTCGCCTTTCTTCAGCTTGGCTGCCATCTTACAGCACCTCCGGGGCGAGCGAGATGATCTTCATGAAGTTCTTGGCACGCAGCTCGCGCACGACCGGCCCGAAGATACGGGTACCGACCGGCTCACCTGCGTTGTTCAGGATCACGGCGGCGTTGCGGTCAAAGCGGATCGAGGTGCCGTCTTCACGGCGGACTTCCTTTGCGGTGCGCACGACGACGGCCTTGCGGACGTCACCCTTCTTCACGCGACCACGCGGAATGGCCTCCTTCACCGACACCACGATGATGTCGCCGACAGAGGCATAGCGGCGGTGGGAACCGCCCAGAACCTTGATGCACTGAACTTTCCGGGCTCCGGAGTTGTCAGCGACATCCAGATTGGTCTGCATCTGGATCATGGATTTTCTCCCGACGTCCCGGGCCGCTCTGCAGAGAACATTGACCCGGGGGTTTCGAATGGTATCGGGGCCGCGATAACGGCCCCGAGCGTGCCCTTAGTGGGCGGCTTCTGCTTCGTGCGCGGCGTCTTCGACCTTCTGAGCCTCGGTAGCAGCTTCGGCGCGCTGCTTGTTGTGCTCTTCCAGCATCGTTTCCGTCATGACTTCCCAACGCTTCGTCTTCGACTTCGGCGCGCACTCACGGATGAGGACGGTCTCGCCGACGTTGAACTGTTCGTTCTCGTCATGTGCGCGGTACTTCTTGGACTTCTTGATCGTCTTCTGAAGCACGGGGTGCTTGAAGCGACGCACGACCTGAACGGTCACGGTCTGCTTGTTGGCCGTGGAGGTGACGGTGCCTTGCAGGATACGCTTGGGCATTTCGTTATGCCTCCACAGATGCGGCCGCGGCGGCCTTTTCGTTCAGGATGGTCTTGATGCGCGCAACCTCGCGGCGCACCTGACGGATGCGGGCGGGGTTGGACACTTCACCGGTGGCCATCTGGAAGCGCAGGTTGAACGCTTCTTTCTTCAATTGGACAAGCTGGTCCCGGAGCTGGTCCGGTGTCTTGTCACGGAGTTCCTGGGCGCTCATTGCACCTCTCCTTTTCAATCAACATCACTGGTAGGCCCCTGCCTGCGTTGCCGCGCAGGGTCACCCTGATTCCAGTGGAGTCCGTGGATGAGCGGCCCCAATACGTCCAACCCCACCTTAATGCAAGCCCCTTTGGCCGGGGTGGCGGCAGAATCCGGGGCGTACCGGGCAGATAATCGCTATCGTAGCGTGAATTCGCCCCAACTCTCTTTACGGATGAGCGGCCCCTGCTCAAGATTGACCCTGCGGCACCCATTTCGCCGCACGCAATTTTTGAAGTCCGCACCATTTCAGCACCGAGGTACAAAATGAAAGACCTGGACCAGAACCTGAAGGCCACATGCTGCGCGCCGGGCCACGGCGCCACCGGCTTCCGCGACATCGTGAAACTTGCCTGCGACAACCAGCGCACCGGCACCTGCAACCGCGCCGAACCTCAGGAAGGCACCGCCGAGTTCGTCTTTGGCCGCATGGTCGACATGATGCCGCTCGACCAGCAACCCAGCAAGGAAGGCTGCGAGGCGCTTGCCGCCGTCATGCTCGACGACGAAGCCAGCGCCGAGGATGGCCCTGCCGATGCCGGCATCGCCTTCCTCGGGCAGTTCATCGACCACGACATCACGCTCGACGCCACGACCAAGCTGGGCGAGGTCGCAGGCGCAGTGACCAAGATCCGCAACTTCCGTACCCCTGCGCTCGACCTCGACTGCGTCTACGGCAACGGACCGGAGGTGAACCCCTGGCTCTACGAACCCGACAACCGTCTGATCTTCGGCCGCGGCCCCACCGAGCGCACCGGGCCCGACGAGAACCCCCTGGACCTGCAGCGCAACGTCAACGGACGGGCGCTGATCGGCGACCCGCGCAACGACGAGAACCTCTTCGTCAGCCAAGTGCACGGCCGGATGTTCGTCATGGGTCATAACAACAACATGGAAAGGCTCTCCGACATTGCCGACGCCGAGGACCGACTGCACGAGGCGCGCGCAGAGCTGACCTGGGAGTACCACGACCGCATCCTGCACCAGTTCCTGCCCGCCGTGATCCACGAGGATGTGCTGACCCCGATGCTGGCACAGGCCCACAACATGCACCTCGAGGACATCGGACGCCTGTCCTGGGCCAATGCGCCCGCAATGCCGGTGGAGTTTTCCGCGGCCGCCTTTCGCTTCGGCCATTCGCTGATCCGGGAAACCTACAAGCTGAACGACAACCCCGACCGTGCGGAGGTCCGGATCTTCGCGCGCGAAGCCGACGCCGTGAAGCTCGACGGCTTCGCCCCCGTGGAGAAGGACAACAATCTCGACATGGGACTGTTCTTCGGTCCGGGCGCGCAGAAATCCCGTCCGATCGACACCCGCCTGCCCGCCGCGCTGCTGAACCTGCCCGACAGCGTGGCCACCAGCGACAAGAACCTCGCGGCGCGGAACATGATCCGCGGCCACCTGACCTTCAAGCTGCCCACCGGCGAGAAGATGGCGGAGTGGATGGAAGCGCCCCTGATCGACACGCACGACAAGGTGAAGGACGCCGGGCTGGAAGGCCGCACGCCCCTGTGGTTCTACATGCTGGCCGAGGCCGAGCAGCACGGTGGCAAGCTGGGTCCGGTGGGCGGCGGCATCGTCGCCGGTGTCCTGCTGAACATGCTGATCCGGGCGCACAGCCCCGCTCTGCGCCCATACCGCGGCGTTTGACCTGACGCAGCCCGCCCGCGTCAGGCGCCGTGCAGGGTGGATTTTCCGGCCCATGGGCCGAGTTGACCCACCCTGCACCACGGCCAGGGACGGCCTTCCTCCCGTCGTCCCTGGCCGCATCGCGAAAACCATGCCGGTTTGGCCGAAAATCTGCTATGCTTGCCGAATGAGACTCGCCGCGATTGCCATTCTCGCCCTGACAGCAGCGCCCGCCCTCGCGGACCCGGGCACCCCTGACTGCGCCTGCATCAATCGCGACGGCTCCGAGACCCCGCTGGGTCAGATCGCCTGCCTGACGGTCGGCGGCGAGAGCTTTCTCGCACGCTGTGCCATGTCCCAGAACGTGCTCACCTGGCGGCGCGTTCAGGACGGCTGCCTCAGTTCGGAGGCGCGCCCGATCTCGATCCCCGCCTCGCTGCCGCGAAGCTGACCGCGCCCGCCGGGGTCAGCCCCTCGCCGCCTTCGCCATCTCTTCCTCGAACTGACGGCGCAACTGCTTGCGCGCGGCCGCCGCCTTCTGCCGCCGCTCTTCTACCACGTCGAGGATCTTCAGCTCCGGCACTTCCGCCGGGCGGCCGTCGTCGTCCACGGCGACCATGGTGAAATAGCAGGAGTTGGTGTGCCGGCTGCGCCCGGTCCGGATGTCCTGCGCCTCCACCCGGATGCCGATCTCCATCGAGGTGCGCCCGGCGCTGTTCACGCTGGCCCGGAAGGTCACCAGTTCGCCGACGTTGATCGGCTCCTTGAACACCACCTGGTCGACCGAAAGCGTCACCGCGTACCGCTGCGAGAACCGCGAGGCACAGGAAAACGCCACCCGGTCCAGCAGGTTCAGCAGCGCGCCGCCGTGCACCTTCCCGCTGAAGTTCGCCATGTCCGGCGTCATCAGCACCGTCATTTCCAGCTTGCGCGAATCCATGCCTCGGCCCCCGTCTGCGATCACTCGCCACCGGATTAGCGCAAAGCCGTGGGGCCGCAAAGCCGTGCGGCGTCAGCGGAGAAGCTGCAGGGCGATGCTGGCCGAGGAATAGCTCACCTGCGCGGAAAATGTCGTCAGATAGGCCGTGTAGCCGCTCTCCGCCCCGTCAGGCACCCCGTCTTCCGGCGCGCCGGGCGCCGCTGCCTCATCCGTCACAGCCGCCTCGGGCTCGGGCATCGTCTCGGGCACGTCCGCCGCACCCGCCCCGTCGCTGCCCGCGTCATCCGCGCCCACAGGCGCCCCGGTCACGGCGACGCCAGTGAAACTCATGGAGAGGCTGACGAAGACCGCCTCAACCACCACGGACGTTTCGCTGCCCGCGCGCAGGGCGTTCCGCTCATGCGCGATGCGGGAGGCAGCCTGGCCCTGGCTCTCCCCTTCCTGCCGCTCCGCCTTGGCGCGGTGACCGATGGACTGCGCAGCGGAGCCCCGCGCGCCCTCCGCCGGACGATTATGAAGATGGCCCTGTGCGGGCTGCATTGCCGATGTTGCCTGCATGTCTTTCCCCTTTCCGTTCGCCCGGAAAGGGTGCGTCATGAGTGTAAACACCGGACCAACGCGCCCGCGCAAAATCGCTTCAATCCAAGCGAACCGCGCGCCTCAGTCGCCCCACTTGTAGTTGAAGCTGACAGAGATCCGCTCGTCTTCCTCGGCCATGTTCATCGGCACCTCGTGGCGCAGCCAGCTTTCCCATAGCACGATGTCACCGACCGCCGGCTGCACGTAGATGAAGGGTTTCAGCGTCTCGCGCGCGTCCTTCTTGCGGGCCGGGGCGGCCATCATCATCTGCAGGCGCGGGTCCTCCAGCTTCAGCGCGCTCGCGCCCTCCGGCATCGCCACGTAGGTCGTCCCCGAGATCACCGAGTGCGGGTGGATGTGGCTCGAATGCGTGCCGCCCGGGGGCAGGATGTTGATCCAGATGTCCTCCAGCACGATCTCCTTGTCGCCAAGGTCGAAATCCAGATCCGCCACGAAGGCCGCCACGTGCCTGTCGATCACCTT
Organism: Sagittula sp.; assembly: GCF_052825245.1. Lineage (NCBI taxonomy): Bacteria > Pseudomonadati > Pseudomonadota > Alphaproteobacteria > Rhodobacterales > Roseobacteraceae > Sagittula > Sagittula sp. The sequence continues at coordinate 10,691 of NZ_JBRBWD010000039.1, read as the reverse complement.
CACGAGGTCCGCGAAGATCGGGAAGCGCCACGGCAGGTCGGTCAGCGACGCATAGGAGGTGTAGCCGGGATAGCCCTGCGTCTCGCACCATTCCTGACCGGCCTCGTCGTCCTCGGCGATGGAATAGCAGGACGCCTCCAGCTCTGCCGCGTCGACCTCTCCGTGTTCGGACAGCGCGGCGCGGTACAGGGGGGTCGTGAACAGGGGAGTGATCGTTGCCATCTTGGTCTCCGTCTTCGCTGCGCGGCGCTGTGGGGATCGGAAGCCGCCGCCCCCCGGTCGTGCACGCAACTTTAAGCAAATGGATGTTACCCCGGCCTTCGTGGGGATTCGGTTCGTCGCATGTCTACAGAGAGGGTTTCAATGTCGCCACTCATTCTACTCGGCCTCGTGGGCCTCGGCCTCTTTGCCGTCGCGGTCAACCAGCACGATTACACCAGCGACGATGACGGCGACTCCGGCGAAGGTGACGAAAGCGCCGAGGCGCCGACGGACACCGGCGACAGCTTTGACGTCGACACCGGGGACGATACCGGCAGCGGCACTCCCGACGAAGAGGACACCGGCGGCGGCGGCGCGGGTGAGACGCTGACCGGCACCGACGGCGCGGACACCATCACTCTGGACCGCCCTGCGGGCCCGGGCATCGAGGTGTCGGCAGGCGCTGGCAACGATCTGATCGACCTCTACGACGGCTCGACCGACCCGGTGGAACTGGACGCGCAGCTTCTCGACGGTGCGCTCCTGTCCGGTGGCGACGGCAACGACCTGATCGAGGCCTACAGTACCGCATCGACCATCACCGGCGATGGCGGTAACGACACGATTTCCGGGCGGCACGACGGTGCCAGCATCGACGGCGGCGCGGGCAACGACCTCGTCTCCATCACCTCGTCGGAGGAGGGTGCCGGGTCCGACATCAGGGGCGACGTCGGGGCCGACACGATCTCTGCCTTCATGGACGGGGGGCGGGTCGACGGCGGGGCAGGCAACGACCTGATCTTCGCCAACCCCGCGCCCACCACCCCGACCGAAATCGACGGCGGCGAAGGCAGCGATCACCTCGTCATCAACGCCGTCACGCCGCCGATCCAGCAGTGGGAGGCCGGGGTCAGCGTCACGGGCGGGGACGGCGCGGACATCTTCGATCTCATCGTCGCACCGGGCGGGTCCGACATCCCAGATACGCCGCCCACAGCGATCTCCATGCTGGCGGACGGCACGGTCCAGGTCGACATCGGCACGATCACCGACTTCTCGGCGGGCGAGGACCTGCTGCTGATAGACGGGGCGACAAATGCCAGCCAGTTCACTCTCGCCGCCATCGAGTTGGAAGAGACGGCGCCCGACGGTGCCCCGCTCTCGACCGTGGTGCGGCTGGTCTACGAGATCGACGCGACCGATGTCGCCAACCGCGACGTGATCCTGACGCTGAGCGGGGCAAGCGGGCTGACCGTGGACGACGTCATCGTTACCGGCGCGGGCACAACCGCCGTGCCCCTGAACTTCATCGGCCGGGACGCCGCAGCCGCCTGAGCAGCCTCAGGCCAGCCGGCTGGTCCGCCGCAGGGATGCCAGCACGCCGTTGTCGACCGCCTCGCGGTGGATCGCGCCGATCTGGGCGGGAATCTCCGGCAGGTTCAGCAGGCGCGCGATGGCAAAGCGGTGCCCTGCCCCGCCCGACCGCAGCAGGGTACCGTCCCGCGCCACGTGCAGGAGGATGCCGCCGTGCTCTCTCCGGAAGTTCTCCGGCAGTTCCTCGCGGTTGAGGAACCGGCCCTCCGCCAGCGTCCGGGCCTTCAGCAGGTCGATGCCGGCAAACCGGCGCCGCAGATCCTCGACCGAGGCGCAGCCGTCCGGTTTCTTCCCTTCCCCGATCTGCCGCAGCATCCGCTGGTACATCGGCGTGTCTTCCCAGTCCGCGCCTTCGAAGAACCGCATCCGGCAGCTCTTCATGCGGATCGTTTCGCCGATTTCGCTACGGTGCCGGTCCCAGTCGCCGCCGACGACCCGGGCGCTGTCATGCCGCCTGAGCCGCAGCCTGGCCCCGCCAGTGTACTCGAAGCGCACCTCAGCCGGGTCCACGTAGATCGCGGAATCCGAGGGCGGCACCACCGCGCCGAACCGGACGCGGTTGATCATGTCACGCAGGACCTTGTGCGGCACATGCGCTTCGACGGATTTGATCCAACGGGTCGGGTGCCAGTAATAGACGGGGCTGCGGCGGTGAGCGTAGGACGGCATGGGAAAAGGGAACCTCAGACGGGTCTCATCGGGCAAGAATAAATCGTCATGAAAATGAATTAAAACTGTTACACGCTTCGCGCAACGCGGCGGACGTTACGTCAACCCGTGACCCGGCAGCAAGCGGCGCACAGAGACGTCAGAGCTCACGAAAAAACCCCGCCGGCGACCGGCGGGGTTTCAAGCATTTCAACCGCGTGAGCGGAAGGACCGGGCTTACCAGTCCTCGCGAACCACGACGCGGGTCTTGATCGGCAACTTCATCGCGGCCAGGCGCAGCGCCTCGCGGGCGATGTCCTCGGCGACGCCGTCGATCTCGAACATCACGCGACCGGGCTTCACCTTGCAGACCCAACGGTCGACAGAGCCTTTACCCTTACCCATACGAACTTCGATGGGCTTCGCGGTCACCGGGGTGTCCGGGAAGATGCGGATCCAGACGCGGCCCTGACGCTTCATGTGACGCGTCATGGCACGGCGGGCTGCTTCGATCTGGCGTGCGGTGACACGCTCCGGCTCGGTGGCCTTCAGACCGTAGTGACCGAAGTTCAGGTCGGAACCGCCCTTCGCCTCACCCTTGATCCGGCCTTTGAAGGCCTTCCGGAATTTAGTGCGTTTCGGCTGAAGCATGATTACCTCCGGTCGTCACGACGACCGCCGCCTGCACCGCGAGGTGCCGGGCCGTCCTGGATTTCCTGGCTCTTCCGGTCGCGGGCCTGGGGATCATGTTCCATGATCTCGCCCTTGAAGATCCAGACCTTGATACCGATGATGCCGTAAGGCGTGGTCGCCTCGACGTTGGCATAATCGATGTCGGCGCGCAGCGTGTGCAGCGGCACGCGGCCTTCGCGGTACCATTCGGTCCGTGCGATTTCCGCGCCACCCAGACGGCCAGCGACGTTCACCCGGATACCCAGGGCGCCCATGCGCATGGCGTTCTGCACGGCCCGCTTCATCGCGCGGCGGAAGGAAACCCGGCGCTCAAGCTGCTGGGCGATCGATTCGCCGACCAGCGTGGCGTCCAGTTCCGGCTTCCGGACCTCGACGATGTTCAGGTGCAGCTCGCTGTCGGTCATGCGGGCGATCTTCTTGCGAAGCACCTCGATGTCCGCGCCTTTCTTGCCGATGATCACGCCCGGACGCGCGGTGTGAATGGTCACACGGCACTTCTTGTGGGGGCGCTCGATGATCACGCGGGCAATGCCGGCCTGCTTGCACTCTTCGTGGATGAAGTCACGAATGCGCAGGTCTTCCAGCAGCAGATCGCCGTAATCCTTGGTGTCCGCGTACCAACGCGAATCCCAGGTCCGGTTGATCTGGAGGCGCATCCCGATCGGATTGGTCTTGTTACCCATTAGGCTTGCTCCTCAACCTGACGCACCTTGATGGTGATCTCCGAGAACGGCTTGTTGATGCGGCCAAAACGGCCACGGGCACGCGGGCGACCGCGCTTCATGACCAGGTTCTTGCCCACATAGGCCTCGGCGACGACCAGTTCGTCGACGTCCAGGCCGTGGTTGTTCTCGGCGTTGGCGATGGCGGACTGAAGGCACTTCTTAACGTCCTGCGAGATCCGCTTCTTGGAGAAGGTCAGGTCCGTCAGGGCCTTCTCGACCTTCTTGCCGCGAATGAGCGCCGCGACGAGGTTCAGCTTCTGCGGCGAGGTGCGCAGCATGCGCAGTTTCGCCATCGCTTCGTTGTCCGCCACGCGGCGGGGATTCTTATCCTTGCCCATGGCTTACTTCCTCTTGGCTTTCTTGTCCGCCGCGTGACCGTAGTAGGTGCGGGTCGGAGCGTATTCACCGAACTTCTGGCCGATCATGTCCTCGGTCACGTTGACCGGGATGTGCTTCTGGCCGTTGTACACACCGAAGGTGAGACCAACGAAGTGCGGCAGGATGGTGGAGCGGCGCGACCAGATCTTGATGACCTCGTTCTTGCCGGATTCCTTCGATTTTTCGGCCTTCTTCAACACGTAAGCGTCGACGAAGGGGCCTTTCCAAACAGAGCGTGCCATAGATTAGCGACCCTTCTTCTTGGCGTGGCGCGAGCGGATGATGAGCTTTTGCGACGCCTTGTTCGTGTTGCGGGTCTTCTTGCCCTTGGTCGGCTTGCCCCACGGCGTCACCGGATGACGACCGCCGGAGGTCCGGCCTTCACCACCGCCGTGCGGGTGGTCGATCGGGTTCATGACGACACCGCGGACGGACGGACGGATGCCCTTGTGGCGCATACGGCCCGCTTTACCGAAGTTCTGGTTCGAGTTGTCGGGGTTCGACACCGCACCGACGGTCGCCATGCACTCCTGACGGACCATGCGCAGTTCGCCCGAGGACAGGCGGATCTGTGCGTAGCCACCGTCACGGCCGACGAACTGGGCGTAGGTGCCCGCGGCGCGTGCGATCTGGCCGCCCTTGCCGGGCTTCAGCTCGATGTTGTGGACGATCGTCCCGATCGGCATGCCCGAGAACGGCATGCAGTTGCCCGGCTTGATGTCGGCCTTGGCGGAGGCAACCACCTTGTCGCCGATGCCGAGGCGCTGGGGCGCGAGGATGTAGGCTTGTTCACCATCATCATACTGGATCAGTGCGATGAATGCGGTGCGGTTCGGGTCGTATTCAATGCGAACGACGATGCCGTTCACGTCGAACTTGTTCCGCTTGAAATCGACGATCCGGTAGAGACGCTTTGCGCCACCGCCACGACGGCGGGAGGTGATACGTCCGGTGTTGTTCCGGCCGCCCGACTTCGTCAGACCCTCGGTGAGGGCCTTGACGGGGCGTCCTTTGTACAGCTCCGAACGGTCGATCAGCACCAGCCCGCGCTGGCCCGGCGTCGTCGGCTTGTACGACTTGAGTGCCATGCTTTCTGTCTTCCGTTAGCTAGCAGCCGGTTGCCCGGCTTATGTAATAGCCCCCCGAAGGTGGCCAGAGGTATAGGCCCCCGAAGGTGCCCGATTCGCTATCCGCATCGCGCAAAAGCGAAGCCCCGGACGAATCCGGGGCCGTTGCGGATGGGGTCGTGTAGGGGATGCAGGACAACGGGTCAAGGGCCAAAGCCGTTGATACCATGACTCATCGGCAAAGCATGGCATAGTGGCCGGGCACACTGAAGATTGGGGACGGCGGCATGCGCGTACAACAACCATCCGGCACCCGGGGCAGCCTGAAATGGCTGCAGATCGCAGTCAACCAGGCGCCGGATCTGGTTCAACCGCCCGACCTCCCCCGGATCGAATGGCTGTCACCCCTCGCCACGGATTCCTACGCGGAATACCGGGACCGCGCCTTTCTCGACAGGCTGGGTCTGGGTCACCTTGGTCCGGGACTGGAGCAATTCTGGCCGAAGCGCGGTCCCCAGTGGGACGCCCTCGGAATGACCGCGCAAGGGCCGGTGCTCGTTGAAGCGAAGGCCCACCTGCGTGAGTTCTTTTCGCCGCCCACCCAATCGCGCGATACATCCCGACAGAAGATCGAGGAGGCGTTCAATGCCGTCCAGACCGACATGGGAATCTCATCTTCGACCGACTGGACGCGGACGTACTACCAATACGCCAATCGGATCGCTCATCTGTGGTGGCTGAGACAGAGGGGAATAAACGCGTCCCTCCTGTTTGTGAGCTTCCTGAACGATGACGAGATGGGAGGCCCCAAACATGCGGAGAGCTGGGGGGCGGCCTTTGCGTCCGCCAACTATGCGCTTGGCCTCACGGGCAAAAACCCGCTTCTCCGCCATGTGGTGCATTTGACGCCGGACGTGCGGCTACTGCAGGCTCCATGACGCGCGACAGCCTGGAAGACGGGTAAATGTGTGCCGCGCGCCCCTTCTCCGGGACGGAACTGAACCGCCGAACAAACTCCGGATGGGCCCTTGGTTACATCGGATCATGCGAAAGGTCTTGCCTGCCGTGAGGCGGCAATCCACTGCCCATTTCCGCGGCATCACCTTTGTTTTTGGGCCGAAATGCGCCTTCGACCCGACGTTTCTCGTCGATCATGTGCCAGCCCTTGGTGGGGCAAAAAGGCGACCTTGCCCATAACGCGGGAGACTGGCCGGTCGATGGGAAAAGCGCAGCCACGCAGGTTTGCCATGGCTGCCTGCAAAGCGTCTTGGCTCCTCCGGTTTTTAATGTCTTATCCGATGGATACGGCGTCTCTCCAATAACCAATTGCGGTCCTAACCGGCGAGTTCCGGGTATTGAACGCCCTCAGGGCGCCGACACATTGCAACGCCCCAAATGCCCCGCATCCCAGCCCCCATCCCGGCCGCCTGTGCCGCCCGGTTGCGGGAACAAGGCCGGAACCGCGCGCCGTCCAGCCTTGTTAAAAGGTGTAACTTCAAGGAAACGACATGCGCGGCAAGATGGGAAAACTGTTCGACTTCATGCACGGGAGGCTGCGCCCCCGCGCTGAGGACGATGCGCTCCATATCGCCGCCTACGAGGGGGATACGGTGCGGATAGGTGAGCTGATCACCGAGCGCGGCGCCGATCCGAACCTGAGCCTCGCGACGATGATGAGCGCCTCGATCGAACGGACGGCGCTGTTCCTTGCCATCCAGGAACACAACCTCGCCGCGGCCCGGCTGCTGGTGGAGCTTGGCGCCGATCCGGACCTCAGGGACGCGCAGAACGTCACCCCGCTGATGTCCGCGGCGGCGCTCGGCAACATCGACCTCGTGCAGCTTCTGCTCGACCTCGGCGCCGATCCGAACGCCTACCGCGACAGCGACCACGCCTCGCCCCTGTCGTTCAGCATCCACGAGGACGACCCCGACGCGATCCTGCCGATCGTCTCGGCGCTGATCGCGGCGGGCGCCGATCCGGAGGGCGCCGTGGCCGCGGGCCAGAGCGTACTGATGCTGGCCGCTCGGCAGAACCTGCCGGCGGTGATCCGCACCCTGCTGGCCGCCGGGGCGGACCCGGACCGCACCTGCACGCTGACATGGGCGCTTGGCTGGACGGCGCTGGACCACGCCATCCACGAGGCCTCCGCCAACGCGCAGGAGGTCCTGGCCCCGGTCACGACGCTGCCCGTGACGGTCCTCCCCGTCAAAACATCCTGACCGCAGCCCTCCCCCGCCAAAGCAAAAGGCCCCCGCAGATGCAGGGGCCTTCGCTGTTCTCGCTGACGGGGGCATCCCCCGCCTTGATCCGGTCAGAGGCCGGTGGACACGTCGATGGTGTTGCCCTCTTCGAGCATCACATAGGCCTTCTTCACGTCACGGCGCTTGCCGGTCTTGCCACGGAAACGCTTCACCTTGCCCTTGGTGATGGTCGTGTTCACGGCCTTCACCTTCACACCAAAGAGCGCCTCGACGGCTTCCTTGATCTGCGGCTTGTTCGCGTCGATGGCCACTTCGAAGACAACCGCGCCGTGCTCGGACGCCATGGTGGACTTCTCGGTGATGATCGGCTTGCGGATCACGTCGTACTGTTCTGCCGTCGCGGTCATTTCAGTCGAGCCTCCAGTGCTTCGACACCCGCCTTCGTGATCACCAGGGTGTCACGCTTCAGGATGTCATAAACGTTGGCACCGATGGTCGGCAGGACGTCCAGACCTTCGATGTTGCGGGCCGCCTTGGCGAAGTTCTCGTTCACCTCGGCACCGTCGATGATCAGCGCGCGCTTCCAGCCAAGCTTCGACACCTGGGCGGCGAGCGCCTTGGTCTTGCTTGCGCCGTCGATGGAGTCGATCACGATCAGGGCGCCGTTGCGGGCCTTGTCGGACAGAGCCATCTTCAGGCCGAGTGCGCGGACCTTCTTGGGCAGGTCATGGGCGTGCGACCGCGGGGTCGGGCCCTTGTAGATGCCACCCTTGCGGAAGATCGGCGCCTTGCGGGAACCGTGACGTGCGCCACCGGTGCCCTTCTGGCGATAGATCTTCTTGGTCGAATACGACACTTCCGAGCGGGTCTTGACCTTGTGCGTACCGGCCTGCGCCTTGTTGCGCTGCCAGCGGACGACGCGGTGGAGAATGTCGGCGCGCGGCTCCAGCCCGAAGAGGGCCTCGTCCAGCTCGACTTCGCCAGCGGAACCGCCGTCGAGGTTGATTACGTCGAGTTTCATTCCTCACCTTCCTTCTTCTCGGCCTCGATGTCGGCCTCGGCCTCTTTCAGGGCCTGGGCCTCCTGCGCGGCCTGCTCCTCGGCGAGGCGCTTGGCTTCGGCTTCGGCCTCTGCGGCGGCTGCCGCTGCGGCTTCCTCTGCCTGGCGCTGCGCTTCCTTCTTGGCGCTCGCCAGAGCGGCCGGAAGGATTGCGTTCTCCGGGAAGGGCTTCTTCACGGCGTCCTTGACGGTGACCCACGATCCCTTCGGGCCCGGAACGGCACCCTTGATCATGATCACGCCGCGGTCGCTGTCGGTCTTGACGACCTGCAGGTTCTGCGTGGTCACACGGACGGAGCCCATGTGGCCGGCCATCTTCTTGCCCTTGAACACCTTGCCGGGGTTCTGACACTGGCCGGTGGAGCCGTGCGAGCGGTGAGAGATGGACACACCGTGCGAGGCACGCAGACCGCCGAAGTTGTGACGCTTCATGCCGCCGGCAAAGCCTTTACCGATGGTGATGCCGGACACGTCGACGAACTGACCTTCGAAGTAATGGTCGGCGATGATTTCCTCGCCCACTTCGATCAGGTTGTCCGCGGTCACGCGGAATTCGACAACCTTGCGCTTGGGTTCCACGTTCGCCTTGGCGAAGTGGCCGCGCATGGCCTGGCTCGTGCGCTTTGCCTTGGCGGTGCCACAGCCGAGCTGCACGGCGGAATAGCCGTTGGTTTCATCTGTGCGCTGCGCGACGACCTGAAGGTTGTCGAGCTGCAGCACGGTGACGGGGATCTGCTTGCCGTCTTCCATGAAGACGCGAGTCATGCCGATCTTCTTTGCGATCACACCAGAGCGCATGTCTACCCCCTTATACCTTGATCTCGACGTCAACGCCGGCGGCGAGGTCGAGCTTCATGAGGGCGTCCACGGTCTGCGGAGTCGGATCGACGATGTCGAGCAGACGCTTGTGCGTGCGGATCTCGAACTGGTCCCGAGACTTCTTGTTCACGTGCGGGCCGCGCAGAACGGTGAATTTCTCGATCTTGTTGGGCAGCGGGATCGGCCCGCGGACCTGTGCGCCGGTACGCTTGGCGGTGTTGACGATTTCCTGGGTGCTTGCGTCGAGCACGCGGAAGTCGAACGCCTTCAGCCGGATACGGATGTTCTGGTTCATCGAACAGTCCTATTTTGGCGTTTCGGTTGAGAGGAGGATGGGCGACCACCGCACACCCTCATCGAACCGTAAGGGCGGGAATCACCCCGCCCTTGAACGTCCGTATGGACGTTGCGCGCGTATAGGCGGTTTGGGAGGGTGGGGCAAGGGGGTGTTCCGCTGTGTGGTAGATGTATGAGCCGCGCATCGCTGACGCGCGCGGTTGCGACCCAAACCGTCGAACCTCTTGATTTATCCCTGCCAAGTCCGAAGACGTTCCACACGCAGCGCCTGACCCGACCAGATCGCAGCCGCGTGGGGGCGCGTCTGCGATGCGCGGCGGCCTGAAGGCCTTTATTCCGCGCAACAAAAGACGTGACTTTACTCTTGGGGCCACTTGGCACTCAACACTTCACGGATATGCTGCTCGGTAACGTGTTCTTGAAAAAGAGAGGTCGAAACCGCTTCTGCCAATTGCCAACACGAAAACAAGTCTTCGTGGAGGTCTTCGAGATCGGACATCATTTCGTCGCGGCCCACGCTGGTTTGAATTTTGAAGTTATGCCTCTCGAAGAAACCGTGAAAAAGAAGATTACGTGACTTTAGACCACGTCGAAATATGGCAAGCACGGTTCCGTCGCCTATCTTCAGTTCTTTATCCAACTCCCCAAGTGAACGACCTAATGTCAAGGCGTCGATTTCCGCCATCGTAGCTGCCGCCGCGTCGGGATCAGTTTTCTGAAACCACCCCCGATTGTGGCCTCGGGCGGCAAGCACAATGGTACCAATAGCAGTTTCGAACAGCTGAGCCGCTTCAGCGGTCACTCCAAATTTCTCATAAAGTTCTGAGCGGCTTGCCACAATCGAACCATCCATTCTTATCCATGCAGTCAAACGAAAAGGCCGCCCTGTGAGGAGCGGCCTTCTCTATCTCTACCGTGTGATGACACCGCATTCCCGTGACCTTTCCTTAGGAAAGACACTGCCATGCGGCATCACACTCTGACGGGGCAGCCGTCAGGCGACGATCTTGGAGACGACGCCCGAACCGACGGTGCGGCCGCCTTCGCGGATGGCGAAGCGCAGGCCTTCTTCCATCGCGATCGGTGCGATCAGCTCGACGTTGAACTTCAGGTTGTCGCCCGGCATCACCATCTCGGTGCCTTCCGGCAGCTCGACGGTGCCCGTCACGTCGGTCGTGCGGAAGTAGAACTGCGGACGGTAGTTCTTGAAGAACGGCGTGTGACGG
>NZ_JBRBWD010000038.1:0-195092 GCF_052825245.1 Sagittula sp. | reverse complement strand
CGGCCCCACGGCGCGCTTCTCGCCCGACCGGGTGGCGGACCTGGGCACGGCGGTGCGCGAGGCGGCGCGTGAGATCACCGAGCTGTCTGGCGGGCGCTGGGCCTGAGCTGTTTCGGCGCGCGGCCGCGCGCCGATCCGCGGGGGGGGGGGGGCCCCCCCCCCCCCCCCCCCCCCCGGCGCGGGGGGGGGGGGGGCCCCCCCCCCCCCCCCCCCCCCCCGGGCGCGCCGCGGGGCCGCGCCCCGAAACAGCTCAGGCCCAGCGCCCGCCAGACAGCTCGGTGATCTCACGCGCCGCCTCGCGCACCGCCGTGCCCAGGTCCGCCACCCGGTCGGGCGAGAAGCGCGCCGTGGGGCCGGAGACGGAGATGCCGGCGCAGGGCTCCCCCTGTTCGTCGCGGATCGCGGCGCCGATGCAGGACATGCCGGGGTGCCGCTCCTCGAGGTCGAGCGACCAGCCGCGGCGCGCGGTCTCCGACAGGTCGGCGCGCAGGGCTGTTTCGGTGGACAGCGTGCCGGGCGTATAGGCGTCGAAGGCGATGCGCTCCATCACCCGCGCCAGCCGGTCGGGGCGCAACGCGGCGAGGATCGCCTTGCCGGTGCCGGAGGCATGCATGGAGGTGCGCGTGCCCGGCGGAAAGAAGGCGCGGATCGGGTTCGGCGTCTCGACCTGCCCGATGAAGACCACCTCTGCCCCGTCCGGCACGGCGAGGTTGGCGGTCTCGCCGGTGTCGGCCATCAGGCGGCGCATGACCGGGCGGCCGACCTCGGCCACGGAGGTGCGGGCGAGGAACGAGAGGCCGGTGCGGTAGGCCTCGATCCCCACGCGCCATTCCTGCCGCTCCTCGTCGAAGGCGGTGTAGCGCTGGGCCTGAAGGGTCGTGAGGATGCGGTGGGTGGTGGCGGTGGGGATGTCGGTCTCGCGCGCGAGGTCCGAGAGCGTGGCCGACTGCCTGCGCGCCACGGCCGAGAGCAGCATCAGCGCCCGGTCGAGCGACTGCAGCCCGCCGGCGGAGCTTTCCTTGAAGGCGGACTTGGGGCGGCCGCGGGGGCGTCTTTCGGGGGGCATGGGCGGCTCCTTTCGGGGAGGTGGCGGGTGGCACGGGGACGCGCGGGAGGGGGTGTTTCCGGGGTCCTGCGGGACGGAAAAACTCTCTGCGCTGCGGCGTTCGGGGAAAATGAGAAATGGAATCGTGAGGCGGAACAGGGGCTTGCCCCTATTTTCCGCTGAGTGAAAATGTTTTTCAAGAAAATTGCAAGCGCCGGGCGGATCGCGGATGCTGAGCCCGACCGGAGGAGATCCCATGAGCAACCAGAACCCCGTTTTCATTCCCGGCCCGACCAACATGCCGGACCGCCTGCGCGCGAAGATGCTGGCGCAGACGATGGACCACCGGGCCCCCGATTTCGCCGGGGTGTTCCGCCCGATGCTGGAGGACACGAAAAAGGTCTTCGGCACCACCGAGGGGGAGGTCATCACTTTCCCCGGCTCCGGCACCGGCGGGTGGGAGGCGGCGGTGGCCAACACGCTCTCGCCCGGCGACAGGGTGCTGGTGGCGCGTTACGGGCTGTTCAGCCACAAGTGGATCGACCTCTGCCAGCGTTTCGGGCTGGACGTGCAGGTGATCGACGTGCCCTGGGGCGAAGGCGCGCCCGCCGCGCGCTTCGAGGAGATCCTGAGCGCCGACACGGGCCACGAGATCAAGGTCGTGCTGGTGACCCACAACGAGACCGCGACGGGCGTGCTGTCGGACGTGGGCGCGGTGCGCCGGGCGATGGACGCCGCGCGCCACCCGGCGATGATGTTCGTCGACTGCGTGTCCTCGCTGGCCTCCGCCCCGTTCCACTTCGACGCCTGGGGCGTGGACGTGGCGGTGTCGGGCTCGCAGAAGGGCTTCATGCTGCCCGCGGGCATGGCGATCACCTGCGTCTCGAAGAAGGCGATGGCGGCGATGGAGCAGGCCCGCCTGCCGCGCTGCTACTTCGATTTCCGCGACATGCTGGCGAACAATGCCAGGGGCGGCTTTCCCTATACGCCGCCGCTGCAGCTGATCTACGGGATGCGCGAGTCGCTGGACATGCTGTTCGAGGAGGGGCTGGAGAACGTCTATGCCCGCCATGTCCGGCTGGCGGAGGGGGTGCGCTGCGCCGTCTCTGCCTGGGGGATGGAACTGGTCGCGGCCGCGCCCGAGCTTCGCTCGCCGACAGTGAGCGCGGTGCGCGTGCCGGAGGGCTTCGACAGCAACGCGCTGACCGATCATGCCTACACGGCCTATGGCGTGTCCTTCGGCGTCGGGCTGGGGCAGCTGAACGGCAAGGCGTTCCGGATCGGGCACCTGGGCATGCTGACCGACGTGATGGTGCTGTCGGGGCTGGCCACGGTGGAGATGGCGATGGCCGACCTGGGCTACCCGGTGCGGCTGGGCAGCGGGGTTGCGGCGGCGCAGGAGCATTACCGGTCGAGCCGGGGCGCGGGCGCCCTGCGCGACGCGGCCTGAGGCGGGAGTCGGCAATGCTGGATGCGATGACCGAAGCCTCGGCCCTGACGTTCGATGACGTGCGCGCGGCCCATGAGCGGATCCGGCCGCATGTGCGCCGCACGCCGGTGTTGCGGTCGGATTACCTCGACGCGCTGACCGGGGCGGCGCTGCATTTCAAGTGCGAGAACCTGCAGGAGGCCGGGGCCTTCAAGGTGCGGGGCGCGACCAACGCGGTCTTCGGGCTGGAGGCGGCGCTGGCGGAGAAGGGGGTGTGCACGCATTCCTCGGGCAACCATGCGCTGTCGCTGTCCTGGGCGGCGGGGCGGCGGGGCATTCCCTGCCACGTGGTCATGCCGCGCACCGCGCCGGAGGCCAAGAAGGACGCGGTGCGGCGCTATGGCGGCACGATCACCGAATGCGAGCCCTCGACCACCTCGCGGGAGGCGGTCTTTGCCGAAGTGCAGGCGGCGACGGGCGGCGAGTTCGTGCACCCCTACAACGACCCGCGGGTGATCTGCGGGCAGGCGACCTGCGCGATGGAACTGCTGGAGCAGGTGGAGGGACTGGAGGCCGTTGTGGCGCCCATCGGCGGCGGCGGCATGATCTCGGGCACCTGCCTGACCCTGTCCAATGTCGCGCCGGAGGTTGCGGTCTTTGCCGCCGAGCCGCAGAACGCCGACGACGCGGCGCGGTCGCTGCAGGCCGGGCGGATCATCGCGGACGACGCCCCCGACACGGTGGCGGACGGGCTGAAGGTGCCGCTCAAGGAAAACACATGGCATTTCGTGTCGCGCTTCGTGACCGACATTCCGACCGCGACCGAGGTGGAAATCGTGGACGCGATGAAGCTGGCGTGGAAGCATCTGAGGGTGGTGATGGAGCCATCCTCTGCCGTGGCGCTGGCGGTGGTGCTGAAACACCGCGCGCGGTTCGCGGGCAAGCGCGTGGGCGTGATCGTGACCGGCGGCAACGTCGATCTGGACCGCCTGCCGTGGATGGCGGGGTGACGGGCCCCGGGGGGTGAAGGACGCCGGGGCAGGGGTGGCCTAAAGCCCACCCTACGGGAGGTCGCGCCCGGCGGCGGTGCCGGGCGATGTCCGGGCCGGTGGCGCGGGCGGATGACGGAAAGGCCGCGAGGGCGGCCGGTGGCAAGACAGGCCGCGAGCGCGGCGGATGACGAAACAGAGGGAGACGGGTGCGATGAAGGACATGAAGACGTTCGACGACTACGAGGTGGGGTTCGACATTCCGGCGCTGCCGGGCATGGACGAGGCGCAGATCCAGACGCCGTGCCTCGTGCTCGACCTCGACGCGCTGGAGCGCAACGTGAGGAAGATGGGCGACTACGCGGCGGCGCACGGGATGCGCCACCGGGTGCATGGCAAGATGCACAAGTCGGTGGACGTGGCGCTTCTGCAGATCGAGATGGGCGGCGCCTGCGGCGTCTGCTGCCAGAAGGTGAGCGAGGCGGAGGTCTTTGCCCGCGGCGGCATCCGCGACGTGATGGTGTCGAACCAGGTGCGCGACCCGTTGAAGATCGACCGCATGGCGCAGATCCCCAAGCTGGGCGCGCGGGTGCTGTGCTGCGTCGACGACCTTGCGAACGTCGAGGACCTCTCGGCGGCGGCGCGGCGGCACGGGACGCAGATCGAGTGTCTCGTGGAGATCGATTGCGGCGCCGGGCGCTGCGGCGTGACAACGACGCCCGAGGTGGTGGAGATCGCGCAGGCGATTGCCGGGGCGGAGGGGCTGAAGTTCGCCGGCATCCAGGCCTACCAGGGCGCGATGCAGCATCTCGACGCCTATGCCGACCGGAAGGCGAAGATCGACGTGGCGGTGGCCATGGTGAAGGACGCGGTCGAGGGGCTGGCGGCCGTGGGCCTCGGCTGCGACATCGTCGGCGGCGGCGGCACGGGGTCCTATTACTTCGAGACGGCCTCGGGCGTCTACAACGAGCTGCAGTGCGGGTCCTATGCCTTCATGGATGCGGACTACGGGCGCATCCTCGACGCGGACGGCCGGCGGATCGACCGGGGCGAGTGGGAGAACGCGCTGTTCATCCTGACCTCCGTCATGAGCCACGCCAAGGCGGACAAGGCCATCGTGGACGCCGGGCTGAAGGCGCAGTCGGTGGATTCGGGCCTGCCGGTGGTCTTCGGGCGCGACGACGTGGAATACGTGAAGTGCTCGGACGAGCATGGCGTGGTGACGGACCCGGCGGGCGCGCTGAAGGTGAACGACCGGCTGCGGCTGGTGCCGGGGCACTGCGACCCGACCTGCAACGTGCACGACTGGTACGTGGGCGTCCGCAAGGGCAAGGTCGAGACGCTCTGGCCGGTGTCGGCGCGCGGCAAGGCGTACTGAGCCTTTGCCTGCGGTTTCGGGGCGCCTTGGGCGCCCCGATCCGCCGGGGGGCGCCGCCCCCCGGACCCCCGGAGGTATTTTTGCCAAGATGAAGGGGGGATGTCGGGGGTTCCGGCGTCTGGGCTGGCCGGTGGCGGCTGGCGCGGTTGCGGGGGCGTGTCCGCGTCTGTTGCGTGCCGAGACTGGCCGGTTGCGGCTGGCGATCTGCCCGGATGCGGGGGGCGCCGCGGGGGCGGCCGGGAAACGAAGGGCCGGGGAACCGGCGGCTGAGACAGGAGGGTGATGCCATGAAGGATACGCCGCAGCAGGGCGATGGGGTGCTCATCGTGGGCGAGGAGGTCTGCAGGGAGCTCGTGGGCCGGGCGGAGGCCTTTGCCGCCGTCGAGGCGGTGTTTGCCGCCATGGCCTCGGGTCAGGCGCGGAATTTCCCGGTGGTGCGGGAGGCCATCGGCCATGCCGAGGCGCTTTACGGCTTCAAGTCCGGGTTCGACCGGGCGGGCATGGTGCTGGGCGTGAAGGCCGGGGGCTACTGGCCGGGGAACATGGGCCGCGGGCTGACCAACCACCAGTCGACGGTCTGCCTGTTCGATCCGGATACCGGGCGGCTTTCGGCGCTGGTCGGCGGCAACTACCTGACGGCGGTGCGGACGGCGGCCTCTTCGGCAGTATCCATCGCGCACCTGGCGCGGCGGGACGCGAAGGTGCTGGGCATGGTGGGCGCCGGGCACCAGTCGGCCTTCCAGTTGCGGGCGGCGGCGGAGCAGCGTGCCTTCGAGAAGGTCGTGGCGTGGAACCCGCACCCGGAGATGCTGCCGCAGCTGGCGGAGGTGGCGCCGAGCCTCGGCCTGCCGTTCGAGGCGGTGACGCCGGAGGCGCTGGGCGCGGAGGCGGATGTGATCATCACCATCACCTCGGCCTTCGAGCCGCTCTTGATGCGGGACTGGATCCGGCCCGGTACGCATGTTGCCTGCATGGGCACCGACACCAAGGGCAAGATGGAGGTCGACGCGGCGCTTCTGGCGGCGGCGACGGTCTTTGCCGACGAGGTGGCGCAGTCGGTCAGCATCGGCGAGGCGCAGCACGCGGTGGCGGCCGGGCTGCTGGCGGATGGCGACATCACGCCAATCGGCGCGGTGATCAACGGGGAGCACCCCGGGCGGACCTCCGACACGGAGATCACCCTGTTCGACGGGACGGGCGTGGGCTTGCAGGACCTCGCTGTGGCCTCTGTCGCGGCGCGGCTGGCGGAGGAGCAGGGCGTGGCGGCGCGGGTCGTGCTGTAGGCCGGGGGCGCGCATGGGCTCAGGGGCAGAGAAGCCCAGAGGCACAGGGGCCCAGAGGCGCAGGGGCTTCCGGGCCGGACGGATGAGGGGCGGGGCTTTCGGGCTGCGCCCCTTCGGTTTGCGGGTGTCCGGAGGCCCGGGACCGGGCGGTGCGCGGCGCGTCGGTACAGGCGGGGCGATGGGGTCTGTTCTTGCGGGCGCGATCCGCTAGAACGGGGGCAAGGGCCGGAACCGGCCGGGGAACTTGGAAGGGGAGGATGGCATGACGACCATCAACGCGCTCTTGGCGAAACATCCGGGCGAGGCGCCGGCGATCGGCGGGCCGGGCCGCGACTGGCTGGATTACGACGGGCTCCGGGCGCTGACGGAGCGGGTGCGCGAGGACCTGCGCGCCGCCGGTGTCGGGCCGTCCGACCGGGTGGCCATCGTGCTGCCGAACGGGGCGGCGATGGCCACGGCCTTTGTCACCGTGGCGCAGGCGGCCTGCACCGCGCCGCTGAACCCGGCCTACCGCGAGGACGAGTTCGCCTTCTACCTCGAGGACCTGAAGGCCCGGGCGATCATCCTCGAGGCGGGTTATGACGGGCCGGCGCTGGCGGCGGCGCGGCGCTTCGGTCTGACGGTGCTGCGGCTGGCGGAGGACCCCTCGGTGGCGGGGGTCTTTGCGCTGACGGCGGAGGGCGAGGTCACGCCGGCGGAGGGTGATATGCCCGGCGCGGAGGACGTGGCGCTGATCCTGCACACCTCCGGCACCACCTCGCGCCCGAAGATCGTGCCGCTCTTGCAGTCGAACGTGGCGGCCTCGGCCGGTCACATTGCGGCCTCGCTGTCGCTGGAGCCGGGCGACCGCTGCCTGAACGTGATGCCGCTGTTCCACATCCACGGGCTGGTGGCGGCGGTCTCGGCCTCGCTGGCGGCGGGGGCGTCGATCTTCTGCACCGGCGGCTTCAACGCGCTGAACTTCTTCGCGATGATGGAGGAGGCGCGGCCCACCTGGTACACCGCCGTGCCGACCATGCACCAGGCGATCCTGTCGCGCGCGGAACGCAACGCGGATGTGATCGCGGAGGTGCCGCTGCGCTTCCTGCGCTCGTCCTCGGCCTCGCTTCCGGCGCAGGTCATGACGGCGCTGGCGGAGACCTTCGGCGCGCCGGTGGTGGAGGCCTACGGCATGACCGAGGCCGCGCACCAGATGTGCTGCAACCCGCTGTCGCGGCAGAAGCCGGGCGCGGTGGGGATCGCGGCCGGGCCGCAGGTGGCCATCGCCGACGAGGCGGAGGACCGGCTGACCGGGGGCACCGGCGAGGTCGTGATTTCCGGCCCGAACGTGACGCCCGGCTACGAGGGCAACCCGGAGGCCAACGCGAAGTCGTTCTTCGAGGCGGAGGGCCGGCGCTGGTTCCGCACCGGCGACCAGGGTGCCTTCGACGCCGACGGCTACCTGTTCCTGACGGGGCGGCTGAAGGAGATCATCAACCGCGGGGGCGAGAAGGTGTCGCCGCTGGAGGTGGACGGCGTGCTGATGGACCACCCGGCGGTGGCGCAATGCGTGGCCTTCGCCTGCCCGCACCCCAAGCTGGGCGAGGAGGTCGCGGCGGCGGTGGTCCTGCGCGAGGGCATGTCGGCGGACGAGGCGGAGATCCGCGCCTTTGCCACGGAGCGGATGGCGGCCTTCAAGGTGCCGGCGCGGGTGGTGATCCTCGACGAGATCCCCAAGGGCGCGACGGGCAAGATGCAGCGCATCGGCATGGCGGAGAAGCTGGGGCTGGTGTCCTGACCGGCGCGCCCGCGGCGGGTGTCGCGGGTGAGTATTTGGAAAGCAGAGAAGCAGGGGCGTCGGGCGCGGGCCGGACGGGGTGACATGCGGATATGTATCTTTGGCGCGGGGGCCATCGGCGGCTACATGGGCGCGAAGCTGGCGCAGGCCGGGGCCGAGGTGTCGCTGGTGGCGCGCGGCCCGCACCTGGCGGCGATGCAGGCGGACGGCTTGCGGCTGATCGAGGAGGGGACGGAGACGGTGGTGCCGGTGCGCGCCTCTTCGGATGCGGCGGAGCTGGGCGAGCAGGACTACGTGATCGTGACGCTGAAGGCGCATTCGGTGCCGGGCGTGGTGGACGCGATGTCGCCGCTGATCGGCGCGGGGACCTGCGTGGTTTCGGGAGTGAACGGCGTGCCGTGGTGGTATTTCCACAAGCACGGCGGAGACCTGGAGGGCACGCGGCTCGAGACCGTCGATCCCGGCGGCCGGCAGTGGGACGGTTTCGGCCCCGACCGGGTGCTGGGCTGCGTGGTCTACCCGGCGGCGGAGGTGATCCGGCCGGGCGTGGTCAGGCACGTGGAGGGCAACCGGTTCTCGCTGGGGGAGCCTGACGGCAGCAAGTCGGAGCGCGCGCTGGCCCTGTCGAAGGCGCTGACCGCGGCGGGGCTGAAGGCGCCGGTGCGGCCGCGGCTGAGGGACGAGATCTGGGTGAAGCTCTGGGGCAACCTGTCGTTCAACCCGATCTCGGCGCTGACCCACGCGACGCTCGACGTGCTGTGCACCGATCCGGGCACGCGCGCTGTGGCGAAGGCGATGATGCTGGAGGCGCAGGAGATCGCCGAGCGGCTGGGTGTGAAGTTCCCCATCGACGTGGAGCGGCGGATCGACGGCGGTGCGGCGGTGGGCGCGCACCGGACCTCCATGCTGCAGGACCTCGACGCCGGGCGCCCGATGGAGATCGACGCGCTGGTGGCCTCGGTCCAGGAGCTGGGCCGGCTGACGGGGGTGGCGACGCCGGCGATCGACACGGTGCTGGCGCTGGTGGCGCTGCGCGGCAGGGTGGCGGGGCTTTACTGAGGCCGCGCCGAAAGACTGGGTTTACGGCGCGCCGGCATCGGAGTTTGTCTGGAGCAGGGCGGCGCTGCGGGGCGCCTGCGGGCAAGATGGCCGGGCAGGACCCATGCGCGGCCGAGACAGGAGGGAGAGCGCGATGTCGCGACCGAAGGTTCTGATAAGCCGCCGCTGGCCGGAGGCGGTGGAGGCCGCGCTGGCGGAGCGCTACGACGTGACGTTCAACACGGAGGACAGGCCGCTCGACACCGCGGCCTTCCGGGAGGCGCTGGCGACGCACGACGCGATCCTGCCCACGGTGACGGATGCCATGGGCCGCGCGGTCTTCGACGGGATCGAGGCGCCGCGCTGCAGGGTGCTGGCGAATTACGGGGTAGGCTTTTCGCACATCGACACGGAGGCGGCGGCGCGGCTCGGCATCGTGGTGACGAACACCCCGGACGTGCTGAGCGATTGCACGGCGGACATCGCCATGACGCTTCTGCTGATGGCGGCGCGCCGGGCGGGCGAGGGCGAACGCGAGGTCCGTGCCGGGGCGTGGACCGGCTGGCGGCCCACCCACCTCGTGGGGACGAAGGTGACCGGCAAGACGCTGGGCATCGTGGGCTTCGGGCGGATCGGGCAGGAGATGGCGCGCCGGGCGCATCATGGTTTCGGCATGCGGATCCTCGTCCAGAACCGTTCTGCCGTGGCGCCGGAGGTGCTGGGGGCCTGCAACGCGCGGCAGGTCGAGAGCCTGGAGGCACTGATGCCCGAATGCGACTTCGTCTCGCTGCACTGCCCGGGCGGGGCTGCGAACCGGCACCTCGTCAATGCCGCGCGGCTGGCGCTGATGAAGCCCGGCGCCTTCCTGATCAACACTGCGCGCGGCGAGGTGGTCGACGAGGCGGCGCTTGCCGAGGCGGTCGGCGCGGGGCGGCTTGGCGGTGCGGGGCTCGACGTCTTCGACGGCGAACCGGCGGTCGAAGCGCGGCTCCTCGACTGTCCGAACATCGTCGTGCTGCCGCACCTCGGCAGCGCCACCCGGGAAACGCGGGAAGCCATGGGTTTCCGCGCCCTCGAGAACCTCGCCGCTGCGCTGGATGGCAGGGCGCCGCCCGACCGCGTCGCCTGAAACCGGCTGCCCGCGCCCCGTGGCTGTTTCTGCCGCAAAGGGCCCGCCTTCGCCCGGCCGCAGGCATGGCGGCACTGTCGTGTTAGGTATTTGGACCAAGATGAAGGTGTAAGCGCGGCGCCTGTCCTTCATCTTGGCACAAATACCTCGGGGAGTCGCGCCGCAGGCGCGGCGGGGCAGCGCCCCCCTTCGCGCGTAGCGCGACAGGCGCTGTGGCAAGCTCTGTGCGATCCGGTCGGAGGAGCGGAGGCTTGGTCCGAGGCGGCGCGGGCGCAGCCCGCGCGGGTCGGCGCGCGTCAGCGCGACGAAACACTTATCGGGACGGGCCGGGTGCGGCGGGCGGGTCTGCGTGTTTCGATGGCAGGGTGTCGCGGGAATGCCCGGATTTGTGGCGCAGCAAAGCGGGCTTGCTTTACATCGGAGCGCCTGGCGGGTCATCTGTCGGGCAAGACATCACCCTGGAAGGCACCTCATGGCGATCACCGCAAGCATCCGGCATCTCACACATTACAAGTACGACCGGCCGGTCACCCTGTCGCCGCAGATCGTGCGCCTGAGGCCGGCGCCGCACAGCCGGACCCGCGTGATCTCGCACTCTCTGAAGGTCGGGCCGGAGGGGCATTTCGTCAATCACCAGCAGGACATCTACGGCAACTGGATGGCCCGCTTCGTGTTTCCGGAGCCGGTGACGGAGTTCTCGATCGAGGTGGACCTCGTTGCGGACATGACGGTCTACAACCCGTTCGACTTCTTCCTCGAAGAGGGCGCGCGGGAGTGGCCTTTCGACTACCCGGCGGAGATCGCGGGCGACCTGGCGCAGTACCTCAAGGCGGTCGACCTGACGCCGAAGGTGAAGGCCTGGGTCGACAGCGTCCCGCGCGAGAAGACCGGCACGGTGGATTTCCTCGTGGCGCTCAACGCGCGGCTCGAGCAGGAGATCGACTACCTGATCCGCATGGAGCCGGGCGTGCAGACGCCGGAGGAGACGCTGGAGAAGGGCTCGGGCTCCTGCCGCGACACCTCGTGGCTGCTGATCAACATCCTGCGGCGCCTCGGCTTTGCCGCGCGCTTCGTCTCGGGCTACCTGATCCAGCTGAAGCCCGACCTCGAGGCGCTGGACGGGCCGTCCGGCACGGATCACGACTTCACCGACCTGCACGCCTGGTGCGAGGTCTACCTGCCGGGCGCGGGCTGGATCGGGCTTGACCCGACCTCGGGCCTGCTGACCGGCGAGAGCCACATCCCGCTGGCCGCGACGCCGCACTATTCCAACGCAGCCCCCATCGTCGGCGGGTTCACCGGCGATCCGGACACGCAGACCGCCTTCAACTTCGAGATGGAGGTGCATCGCGTCGCGGAACATCCGCGCATCACCAAGCCGTTCAGCGAGGAAAGCTGGCAGGCGCTCGACAAGCTGGGGCGCGAGGTCGACGCGGTGATGGAGGCCGAGGACATGCGGCTGACCATGGGCGGGGAGCCGACCTTCGTCAGCATCGACGATTTCGAGAGCGCGGAGTGGAACACCGCCGCCGTGGGCCCGACGAAGCGGATGCGGGCCGACCTGCTGATCCGCCGCCTGCGGCAGCGTTTCGCGCCGGGCGGCTTCCTGCATTACGGGCAGGGCAAGTGGTATCCGGGCGAGACCCTGCCGCGCTGGACCTTCAGCCTGTTCTGGCGCCGCGACGGGGAGCCGATCTGGAAGAACCCCGACCTCGTCGCGCCGGAAACGCAGTCGGGCGCGACAAACGCCGATTCCGAGAAGTTCATGGAGACCTTCGCGGAGACCTTGGGGATCGAGCCGGAGTTCGTCCGGCCCGCCTACGAGGACCCCGCCGAATGGGTGCTGAAGGAGGCCGGGCTGCCGATCAACGTCACGCCGGAGGATCCGAAGCTGAAGGACCCGGAGGCGCGCGCCCGGATCGCGCGGGTCTTCAACCGCGGGCTGACGGAGCCTGCCGGTCACGTGTTGCCGATCCAGCGCTGGCAGGGGAAGGCGTCGAAGTCGTCCTGGGTGTCGGAGCACTGGAAGACGCGGCGCGGGCATCTCTACCTGATCCCCGGCGACAGCCCCGTGGGCTTCCGCCTGCCGCTGGGCACGCTGCCCTATATCCCGGCCTCCGACTATCCCTATACCTACAGCGCCGATCCGAGCGTGCCGGTCGCGGCGCTGCCGAACTTCCACGCGGAACTTGAGCGCCGCCGTAAGGCGATCCTCGAGGAGCTGGAGCGCATCGCCGCCGAGGAGGCGGACGTGCTGCCCGATGTCACGCAGGAGCGCAGCCAGCCGGTGTCGGGGGTCAAGCCCGAGGAGGGCGGGCGGCAGGCACGGCAGAATCCGATGAGCATGGACGGCGTCGACCCGGCGCTGGGATATGTGCGCACCGCCATCGCGGTGGAGCCGCGCGACGGGCGGTTGTGCCTGTTCATGCCGCCGGTGGGCACGCTTGAGGATTACCTCGAACTGCTCGCCGCGGCCGAGACGACCGCCGCCGAGCTGGGGCTGCCGATCCACATCGAGGGCTACGCGCCGCCGTCCGACAGCCGGCTGAACGTGATCCGCGTGGCGCCCGATCCGGGCGTGATCGAGGTGAACATCCACCCCGCGCAGAACTGGCAGGACTGCGTCGACATCACCACCGGCGTCTACGAGGAGGCGCGGCAGTCGCGGCTTGGCGCCGACAAGTTCATGATCGACGGCAAGCATGTCGGCACCGGGGGCGGCAACCACGTGGTTGTCGGCGGCGCCACGACCCACGATTCGCCCTTCCTGCGGCGTCCGGACCTGCTGCGGTCGCTGATCCTCTACTGGCAACGGCACCCGGCGCTTTCCTACCTGTTCTCGGGGCTGTTCATCGGCCCGACCAGCCAGGCGCCGCGGATCGACGAGGCGCGGCACGACACGCTTTACGAGCTGGAGATCGCGCTGGCGCAGATCCCCGATCCCGGCGAGGACTATCCGCAGCCCCAGCCCTGGCTGGTGGACCGGCTGCTCAGGAACATGCTGATCGACGTGACGGGCAACACCCACCGGGCGGAGCTGTGCATCGACAAGATGTTCTCTCCGGACGGGCCGACGGGGCGGCTGGGCCTGCTGGAGTTCCGCGGCTTCGAGATGCCGCCGGACCCGCGCATGAGCCTTGCCCAGCAGTTGCTGATCCGGGCGATCCTCGCGCGGCTCTGGAAGAACCCGATCAAGGGCCGGCCGGTGCGCTGGGGCACGCAGCTTCACGACCGGTTCATGCTGCCGCATTTCGTCTGGGCCGATTTCCTCGACGTGCTGGGCGACCTGCGCGACAACGGGTTCGACCTGCGGCCGGAGTGGTTCGAGGCGCAGCGGGAGTTCCGCTTCCCCTATGCGGGCGACGTGACCTACGAGGGCGTGAACCTCGAGGTCCGGCAGGCGCTGGAGCCATGGCACGTGCTGGGCGAGCGCGGCGCCATCGGCGGGACGGTGCGCTATACCGACAGCTCGGTGGAGCGGATGCAGGTGCAGCTGACCTCGCTGAACCCCGACCGCTACACGGTGACCTGCAACCGCCGCGCCGTGCCGCTGACCGCGACGGAGACGAGCGGCGTGAAGGTGGGCGGCGTGCGCTTCAAGGCGTGGCAGCCGGCGGAGGCGCTGCACCCGGTGCTGCCGGTCGATGCGCCGCTGGTCTTCGACGTCTTCGACACGTGGTCGGGGCGGTCCATCGGCGGCTGCACCTATCACGTGGCGCATCCGGGCGGGCGCAACTACGACACCTTCCCGGTCAACACCAACGAGGCCGATGCCCGCCGCCTTGCGCGGTTCGAGAAGTTCGGCCACACGGCTGGCGCCTTCTGGCCCGCAAGCGAGGTCCCGCACCCGGAGTTCCCGATGACGCTGGACCTGCGCCGCTCGCCGGGGGTGTGATCCATGGCGGAAGGGAGGGCCGCCAAGTCACGCCTCAAGGCGATCGA
Source organism: Sagittula sp. (assembly GCF_052825245.1). Lineage (NCBI taxonomy): Bacteria > Pseudomonadati > Pseudomonadota > Alphaproteobacteria > Rhodobacterales > Roseobacteraceae > Sagittula > Sagittula sp. Next base: position 181,082 of record NZ_JBRBWD010000038.1, on the reverse strand, counting down.
AGGCTATCGGCCGCCCGAAGGGGTGGCCGACGAGCTTCTGCGCGCCGACGGCACGGTGCGCCCGGTCTGGAAGCCGATGATCGAGTTCCTCGCCAGGACCTCGCCCGAGGATCTGGCGGCGGATTTCGCGCGCGGCGACCAGTACCTGAAGGACGCGGGCGTCTATTACCGGCAGTACACCGACAGCGATTCCACCATGCGCGACTGGCCGCTGTCGCACATCCCGGTGATGATCGCGGAATCCGAATGGGCCGACCTGGCCGAGGGGCTGATCCAGCGCGCCGACCTGCTTGAGGCGCTGATGGCGGACCTTTACGGGCCGGGCGACCTGGTGAAGAAGGGGCTGCTGCCGCCGCAGCTGGTGGCCGACAACCCGGAGTGGCTGCGCCCGCTGGTGGGCGTGCAGCCGCGTTCGGGGCATTACCTGCACATGATCGCCTTCGAGATCGGGCGGTCGCCCGACGGCAGCTGGCTGGTGCTGGGCGACCGGACGCAGGCGCCTTCGGGGTCGGGCTTTGCGCTGGAAAACCGCATGGCCACGACGCGGACCTTCACCGATTTCTTCCCGGAGGCCAACGTGCACCGGCTGGCGGGGTTCTTCCGCTCGTTCCGCGACAGCCTGACCGGGCTGAAGGGGCCGGGCGGCGGGCAGGTGGCGATCCTGACGCCGGGCCAGCACACCGACACCTATTTCGAACATGCCTATATCGCGCGCTACCTGGGCCTGCTGCTGCTGGAATGCGCCGACCTGACGGTGACGCCGGACGGGCTGATGGTGCGCACGATCAACGGGCTTGAGCCGGTGTCGGTGCTGTGGCGCAGGCTGGACGCGCGCTTTGCCGACCCTCTGGAGCTGGACGAACGTTCGGCCATCGGGACGCCGGGGATGGTGTCCGCCCTGCGCGCGGGCACGGTGTCGATGCTGAACGCGCTGGGGTCGGGTGTGCTGGAGGCGCGCGCGCTGATGGCCTTCCTGCCGCGGATCTGCGAGCAGGTGACCGGCGCACCGCTGAAGCTGCCCAACATCGCGACATGGTGGTGCGGCCAGCGGCGCGAGCTGGCGCATGTGCGCGAGAACCTCGAACGGATGATGATCGCGCCCGCCATGTCCACCGACCTGCCGTTCGAGATGGACGGCTCGACGGCGCTGGGGGGGCGGTTCCGCTCCACCGCGCAGATGGCGGTCCGCGACTGGCTGGAGGCGAACGGCGCCGACCTCGTGGGGCAGGAGGCGGTGACGCTGTCCACGACGCCCGCGATGATCGACGGCAAGCTGCTGCCGCGCCCGATGGTGATCCGCGCCTTCGCCGTGCGCACCCCGCAGGGCTGGGAGGTGATGCCCGGCGGCTATGCCCGCATCGGCCGGACGGAGGATCCCACGGCGCTGGCGATGCAGTCCGGCGGATCGGTCGCGGACGTCTGGGTGGTGGCCAGGAAGCCGGTGAAACCCGACAGCCTGACCCACACCGGCGGCGCGCCCTTCGTGCGCTATCGCTCCGCCCGGCTGCCGGCGCGGGCCGCCGACAACCTCTTCTGGCTGGGCCGCTACGTCGAACGGGCGGAGTTCGCCATGCGCACGCTGCGCGCCGTGCGGCTGAGGCGCGACGACAGCGGTCTGGGGCACAGCCCGCTTTTCGACATCTTCGACGACATGCTGAGCGGCCTCGGCATGGACGACGACCAGGTGATCCCGCAGGGGCTGCTGCGCCTCTTCGAAAGCGCGCTGACCTGCGCGGGCAAGGTGCGCGACCGCTTCTCCGACGACGGCTGGTACGCGCTGAACGAGGTGACGGCGCTGGCCCGCACGCTGTCCGGCGAAGAGGCGGAGGACGTGGACATGGCCCGCCCCATGAGCCAGCTCCTGCGCAAGAACGCGGGCTTTGCGGGGCTTGTGAACGACAACATGTTCCGCGCCTCGGGGTGGCGCTTCATGACCATGGGGCGCTGCGTCGAACGCGGCATCCAGACCGCGCGGCTGCTGGCCGCCTTCGCCGACGAGGAGGCGCCGCCCGGCGGGCTCGACGCGGCGATCGAGATCGGCGACAGCGTCATGACCCACCGCCGCCGCTACTCCGTTGTGGCACAGCGCGAGACGGTGGTCGACATGCTGGCCCTCGACCCGGACAACCCGCGCTCCATCTTCTCTCAGGTGGAGATCCTGAGGGCGGAACAGGCGCGCCTGCCGCAGCCCTACGAGGGCACGCAGATGGGCGACACGGCGCGCGCGCTCCTGCGGCTCGAGACCGACCTGGCCGTCGCCACGCCGGAGACCGTGACCACCGCGGACCTGCTCGGGGTGGCGGAGCGGCTGATGGCGGTGTCGGATGCGCTTGGCGCGCGCTACATGAACTGAGGGGCAGATGCCTGTTCAATACGACATCACGCTGGCGATCCGCTACCTGTACGAGAGCCCGGCCACCGCGGCGCGGACGCTGCTCAGGATGCTGCCGCTGACCAACGCGCGCCAGCGGCTGATGGCGGGGCATGTCTCGGCCGATCCCGAACCGCAGCTGCGCAGCGACGAGCGCGACTTCTTCGGCAACGCGCTGACGGCGATGACCTTCGAGGAGGCGCTGGAGGACGTCTCCTTCCGCTTCCAGGGGCGGATGATGTGCCACCGGCCGGAGGCGCTGATGGACCTCTCGCCGCCGCTGGGCCTCCTGAAGGAGGACGTGGCGGCGGAACACGCGCTGGGACCGGAAAGCCCGCACCACTTCACCGGCGCCTCCGAACGGGTGCGCCCGGTCAGGGACATCACCGCCTTCGCGCGCGACGTGACGAACCCGGCGCAGACCGCGCTGGAGGCGGTGACCGCGCTCAGCACGGCGCTGCACGAGGCCTTCGCCTTCGACCCGGAGGCGACCGACGTGGCCACCGACCCGGCCGAGGCCTTCCGCCAGAGGCGCGGCGTCTGCCAGGACTTCAGCCACGTGATGATCGCGGGGCTGAGGTCGGTGGGCGTGCCCGCGGGCTACGTCTCGGGGTTCCTCAGGACCACGCCGCCCGAAGGCCAGCCGCGCCTCGAAGGGGCCGATGCGATGCACGCCTGGGTGCGCGCCTGGTGCGGGCGGGAGACGGGGTGGGTGGAGATCGACCCGACAAACGACCTGCGCGTGGCGCAGGACCACGTGGCGGTGGCGGTCGGGCGCGACTACGCCGACGTGGCGCCGGTCAAGGGCTCGCTGCGCAGCGCCGGACCGCACACGACGGAACACAGCGTCGACATGGTCCCGACCGACGAATAGGCCCGGCAAGGTGCCTTGGCGCCCCGGCGGTCCGGCCGGGCGGCCCGGCACGGCACCCCATACGGGCCGCCATCCGCAAAAACGCCGGACCGCTCCCGACCTTCATCTTGGCGAAAATACCTCGGGGGAGCCGCCGCAGGCGGCGGGGGCAGCGCCCCCACCGCGCGGGCCTTGCCCGCGCGCGGATCGGCGCGCGTCAGCGCGGCGAAACCGGCAACCCCGCTCAGGCGAAGAGGCCGGCGTAGGTCTCGCGCAGCACGTTCTTCTGGACCTTGCCCATGGTGTTGCGCGGCAGGGCGTCCACGACGATCAGGCGGCGGGGATGCTTGAAGCGGGCGAGCTTCCCGGCCACGTCGGCGGCGATCGCGTCGAGGTCGGGGGTGGCGCCCGCCTCTGCCACCAGCAGGCCCACCGGGGTCTCGCCGAAATCCGGATGCGGCACGCCGATCACCGCGCTTTCCAGCACGCCGGGCTGGTCGTCCAGCACCAGCTCGATCTCCTTGGGGTAGATGTTGAACCCGCCGGAGATGACGAGGTCCTTGTTGCGCCCGACGATCACCACGTGGCCCTCCGCGTCGATCATCCCGAGGTCGCCGGTGATGAAGAATCCGTCCTCGCGCAGCTCGGCGGCGGTCTTCTCGGGCATCTGCCAGTAGCCCTTGAAGACATTGGGGCCGCGCACCTCGATCACGCCGATCTCGCCCTGCGGCAGGTTGGCGCCGGTCTCGGGGTCGCAGACCTTCAGCTCCACCCCCGGCAGCGGGAAGCCCACGGTGCCGGCGCGGCGCTCGCCGTCGTAGGGGTTGGAGGTGTTCATGTTCGTCTCGGTCATGCCGTAGCGTTCGAGGATGCGGTGGCCGGTGCGCTCTTCGAAGCGGACATGGGTTTCGGCCAGCAGCGGCGCGGAGCCGGAGACGAAGAGCCGCATGCCCGCGGCCAGGTCGCGGGTGAAGCGCGGCTCGTCCAGCAGGCGGGTGTAGAAGGTCGGCACACCCATCAGCGCGGTCGCTTCGGGCATGCGGTCCAGCACGGTGGCGGCGTCGAACTTCGGCATGAAGATCATCGCGCCGCCCGCGACGAGCGAGACGTTGGTGGCCACGAAAAGCCCGTGGGTGTGGAAGATCGGCAGCGCATGGATCAGCACGTCGTCCGCCGTGAAGCGCCATTCGGTGGCGAGGACGGCGGCGTTCGACAGCAGGTTGTCCTGTGTCAGCATCGCGCCCTTCGACCGCCCGGTGGTGCCGGAGGTGTATAGGAAGGCGGCGAGGTCGTCCTTCGTCCGTTCCACCGTCACGAAGGTGTCGGGCTGGCCCGCGGCAGAGGTCGTCAGCGTGCCCGTGCCGTCGGCGTCCATCGTCTCGACGCGCGCGCCGAGGCGGTCGGCGATGGGCTCCAGCACCGGGACGGCGGCACTGTCGCAGACCACGACCTTGGCGCCGCTGTTCTCGATGAAATAGCTCAGCTCGTCTGCGGTGTAGGCGGTGTTGAGCGGCAGGAAGATCACCCCGGCCTGCACGCAGGCGGCATAGAGGGCGAGGGCCTCGGCGCTCTTCTCGACCTGCATGGCCAGCCGGTCCCCGGGTTCGAGGCCGAGCGAGGTCAGCACATGGGCGATGCGCGCAGCGTTGCGGACAAAGCTCGCATGGGTCAGCGTCGTCCCGTCGAGCAGGTGCAGGAAGGGCGTGTCCTTGCCTTCGTGCTTGCCGAAAAGGGCGTCGTAGAGCGGGTTGGCCATCGCATCACCTGTCCTGAATTCGCGGTCCGGGGTGTTCTGGCGGAGCCGGTCGCGGATGTCGAGAGGGCGGCGGTGATGGAGGACGGGGCCGGGGGCGTCACGCATCGCCCGCCGGGGATCGTGCTTGATGCGCCCTTGGCGCGGCGTTTGGTGCACGAAAACGGGCGTTCATTGGTGGACCGCGAGGGATCGGGCCCGCGGCATGAGGCGGGGCGGCCCGGCATCGTGCGCAAAGGGCCGATGGAGGGGCGCTTTCTGCACGGAAAGGGGCGTCTGGCGTTGGATCGGAGGCTTTTCCGGTTCGCGTGAGACAGGGGCACGCGCATGTCCTGCACGGCGGGCCGCTGGCCGGGCTTTTGCCGCACGGAAAGGGGCGTTTGCGGTCGGATCGGCGCGATCGGTGATGGGCGCAGCGAGGGACCGACGCTCAAGCGCGACGGTCCTCTCCGGCAAGCTGTGTGCCTGCGCGCGCCGGTCAGGCGGCGTCGCGGAGGACGGCGCGGGTGGTGCGGGCGAGGCGGCGGATGCCTTCCTCCAGCTTCTCCGGAGGGTTCAGCGTGAAGTTCAGCCGCATCCCGCCATGGTCGCGGTGCGCCGGGTCGAAAACGCTGGAAGGGGAGATGCACACGCCTTCCGCCAGCCCTGCGCGCATCAGCGCGTCGGTGTTCAGACGGCTGTCGCGGGCGCGGGCCCAGACGAACATGCCGCCCTCGGGCTTTTCCCAGGTGAACCAGTCGGAGAGGTGCGTCTCCATCGCGGCGCAGAGCGCATCCCGGCGGGCCCGGTACATCGACAGGATGTGCGGGCGGATCGCCTCCGGCACGCCGCGTTCGAAGGCCAGCGCGGTGACCATCTGGCAGAGCCCGGAGGAGAACATGTCGGTGCCCTGCTTGGCGGCAGAGAGCGCCTCGATCATCGCGGGTTCGGCGATGGCCCAGCCGATGCGCAGGCCGGGGGCCAGCTCCTTCGACACGGTGCCGAGGTAGATCACCGGGCTGCCGGGGCCGGCCATCTCCAGCATGGTGGGCAGGGGGGCGCCGTCGTAGTAGAGCGCGCCGTAGGGATCGTCCTCCACCAGCCATGTGCCGGTCTGGCGGGCGGCGTCGATCAGGGCGCGGCGCCGGTCCGTGCCGACGAGGCGTCCGGACGGATTGGAGAAGTTCGGCACGGTGTAGGCGAACTGCGCGCCGGTCATGGCGGCTGTCGGGTCGAAGCCCGGATCCTCCAGCACCATGGGCCGGTAGTCGGGCATCCGCGCGCGCCATGTGTCGAGCGCGCCGAGGTAGGCAGGCGTCTGCACGGCGATGGTCTGGCCGGGCATCACCAGCGCCAGTCCGAGGGCGGCCAGCGCCTGTGTGCCGCCGGTGGTCACCAGCACGTTGTCACGGGTGAGCGGCAGCGCGTCGTTGGAGAAGCGCGCGGCGATGGCGTCGCGCAGCCGGGGCTGTCCGGGCACCGGGCCGTAGGCCAGCGATTCCGCCGGGAAGTCCCGCACCGCTTCTTTAGCCAGGTCGGCCAGCGCCTCCACCGGCCAGGCGGAGGGATCGGGCAGCCCGCCCGCCAGGTTGATCAGGCCGGGGATCTGGCCCGCGGCGAGGAAGGTGGAGGTGACATCGTTCGTCTGGCTGAGCCAGTCGGCGAAGGGCGGGTGGGACATGGCGCGTCTCCGGTCGGATGGATGGGGCGCGGGGCAGGGACCGGGTCCGCCCACGTGCCGGGACTGGCCGTCCTTAACACGGAAAAGTTGCCCGGGCGTAGCCCCGGATTGGAAGTTTCCGCAGGGGCAACTCTTGTGGGTACCGACATAAGTGGCGGTCTGCACGCGCCCAGGCCACAAAATCTGTGCCTTTTTTCGCCTAATTTCGGATTAGGCCCTGTCTACTGAACAAAGATGATTTAGTGTTTCCGCCAATGAGACACGGGAAAGGAACGTGCATGGGGCTCCGGGGGTGGCGGCGTGCAGGCAAGGCCTGTGGTGTGATGGTTCTGGCCATGTGCCCGGGTATCGCGCCCGCGCTCGACAGCATCAATTTCCAGTACGTCGGCGACGTGTCGGAGGAACTGCGGGACATCCTGCGGGCCGTTTCGACCTTGTCGGAGATCGAGTCGCGGGAAGAACAGCCGCCGCAGGACGTCATGGCCGCGGCGCAGGGCGACTACACCCGGCTGGTCGAGGCGCTTTATGCGCAGGGCTACTACGGGCCGAACGTGCGCATCCGCATCGACGGGCGCGAGGCGGCGACCATTCCGCCGTTCGAGACGCCGGACCGGATTTCGCATATCGACGTGATCGTGGAGCCGGGCAAGCGGTTCGTCTTCGGCGACGCGGTGGTGGCGCCGGTCGCGCCGGGCACGCCGGAGACCGAGCAGTTCGACAGCGGCGAGCGGGCGCGGGCCAGCGCCGTGCGCAACCGCACGCAGGACGTGATCACCGGCTGGCGGCAGGTAGGCAACGCCACGGCGCGGGTACAGGACCAGTCGATCACCGCGCGCCACGAGGCCGGTATCCTCGACGTGATCGTGCGCATCGATCCGGGCCGTCAGTACCGCTTCGGCGAGGTGATCGTGACCTCCGACAGCGCGGTCAAGGATGCGCGCATCCGGCAGATCGCGGGCATTCCGCGCGGCGGGGTCTTCGATCCCGACGAGGTGGACAAGGGCGCGGAGCGGCTGCGCACCGTCGGCACCTTCCGGTCGGTCACGCTGGAAGAGCGGCCCGGGCCGGGCAACGAACTGGACATCCTGATCGACGTCACCGACCGCAAGCCGCGGCGCTTCGGCTTCGGCGCGGAGCTGTCCTCGAACGAGGGGCTGAAGCTGACGTCCTTCTGGCTGCACCGCAACATCTTCGGCGGGGCGGAGCGGTTCCGTATCGACGGCGAGGTGCGGCAGCTTGCCGGGCAGGACGTGAAGCCGGATTACGAGATTTCCGCCCGGTTCGAGAAGCCGGCGGTCTACGGGCCGGACACGCTGTTCTTTGCCACCGCCTCGGTCAGCTACGAGGACGAGCCGGATTACATCTCGCGGCAGGCGGGCTTTGGCATCGGTGTCAGCCAGGAGTTCAGCGACACGCTGACCGGCGAGATCGGCCTGACCCTGTCGCGGTCGGAGATCACCGACCTCTACCTGCCGGGCGAACCGGAGCGGACGCTGGACGTGCTGGCGCTGCCGGTCTCGCTGACGTGGGACAAGCGCGACGATCAGCTTGACGCGCGCAACGGGTTTTTCCTGCGCTCGGCGGTGGAGCCGTTCACCATCCTGTCGGGCGACGACGCGGGCGCGAAGTACGATTTCGACGCGCGGTACTACAAGGCCTTCATGGAGGACGACGCGGTGGTTGCCGCGGCGCGCCTGCAACTGGGCGGGCTGTTCGGGCCGGAGGCAGCGGATGCGCCGCCGGATTACCTGTACTACTCGGGCGGCGGCGGCACCGTGCGCGGCCAGCCCTTCGAGTCGCTCAATGCGCTCTATTCCGATGGCACGCGCCTTGGCGGGCGCAGCTTCGTCGGCCTGTCGGGCGAGGTGCGGGTCGACGTGACCGGCAAGCTGGGCATCGTGGCCTTTGCCGACGCGGGCTACATCGGCCCCGAAAGCTTTTACGACGGCAGCGGCGACTGGCACTCCGGTGCCGGGATCGGCGCGCGCTACAAGACGCCGGTCGGCCCGATCCGCTTCGACATCGCAGGGCCGGTGTCGGGCGATACGGGCGACGGCGTGCAACTCTATATCGGGATCGGGCAGGCCTTCTGATGCGGCTTCTCCTACTTTGCCTCTGCCTGCTGTGGCCCTTTGCGGTCGTGGCGCAGGACGAGAACAGCGACCGCGGCTATATCCAGGGGCTTCTGGAAGACGCGCTGTCGAACGACAACATGACGGTGCGGCTGGAAGGGTTCCGCGGGGCGCTGTCGTCGCGCGCCACGGTCGACCGGATCACCATCGCCGATCCGCAGGGCGTCTGGCTGGAGGCGGCGAACGTCGCGCTCCAGTGGAACCGAAGCGATCTGTTGCGCGGCCGGGTCGAGATCCAGGAGATCTCGATGGAGACGCTGTCGCTGCCGCGGCTGCCCAGTGCCCCGTCCGAGACGCCGGCGCCCGAGGCGCGCAGTGCCTTCGCGCTGCCCGACCTGCCGGTGGCGCTGATCCTCGAACAATTGCAGGTCGACACGGTCGAACTGGGCGAGGCGGTGATCGGCGAGGCGGCGCAGCTGCGCGTGACCGGCTCTGCCTCCCTCCAGGGCGGCGAGGGGCAGGCGGAACTGAACATCGAGCGGCTGGACCGGGGCGGGCAGATCGCGCTGACCGGCAGCTATTCGAACGGCACGCGGGTGCTGGGGCTCGACCTGTCGGTGCGGGAGCCCGAGGGCGGTCTTGCGGTGTCGCTGCTGGGCGTGCCGGGGGAGCCGTCGCTGGCGCTGACCCTTCAGGGCAATGCGCCGATCGACGATTTCGAGGCGGAGCTGACGCTGGCCACCGACGGCACCGAGCGGCTGGCCGGGACGGTGATCCTGCGCGCCGACGGCAACGAGGACACGCGCCGCTTCCGGATGGACGTGGCGGGCGACGTGGCCTCGCTGGTGGCGCCGCAGTACCGCGAGTTCCTGGGCGACAGCGTCTCGATGACGGCGGAGGTGCTGCAGCAGGCGGACGGCGCCACGGAGCTGAGCGAGCTGGAACTGAGCGCGGAGGCGCTGCGGCTGACCGGCTACGCCCGGATCGGTGCGGACGGCTGGCCGGAGCGGCTGGACCTTCAGGGCGGGATCACCCCGCCGCAGGGCGAGCGCGTGGTGCTGCCGATCCCGGGTGCCGAGACCAGCGTAGCGGGTGTCACGCTTGAGGCCACCTTCAACGCCGAGGAAGGCAACGGCTGGAGCCTGCAGACCGTGGTCGAGGGTTTCGACCGCGAGGGGCTGGGCACCATCGACCGGCTGTCCCTGTCGGGCAACGGCGAGATTGCGCGCGACGAGACGCGGGTCACGGGGACCGTGCGGCTTGGCGTGTCGGACCTCGGGCTGGACGATCCGGCGCTGGCGCAGGCGGTGGGCCCGGCGCTGAACGGCACGCTCGATTTCGGCTGGCAGCCGAGTTCGCCGCTGCTGATCACCGATCTCGACCTGTCGGGCGCCGACTACGGGCTGGACGGCGAGGTGTCGGTGAGCGCGCTGGACGCGCTGAACCCGGTGATCTCGCCGGATGTGCGGCTGAGGGCCGACAACCTGTCGCGCTTTGGCGCACTGGCGGGTCTCGACCTCGACGGTTCCGCCGAGGTGCGGATCAGCGGGGCGGTGCTGCCGTCCTCGGGCGGGTTCGACATCGCGCTGAACGGCACGACGCGCAACCTTGCCACCGGCATCGCGCAGGCCGACCCGCTGCTCGCGGGGAGCGGATCGATCCGGGTGGAGGCGCGGCGCGACGAGACCGGGCTGTTCGCCGACGTGCTGCGCATCGCCACGGCGGCGGCGCAGATCAACGGCACGGCGCAACTGGCCAGCGGCACCGGGCAGGCGGACCTCGACATCGTGCTGAACGACACGGCGCTGCTGCTGCCGGGGGTCGAGGGCCAGTCGGACATCGCCGTGACGGCGGTGCAGGGGCCGCAGGGCTGGGACATCGACCTGAACGGCACGATCCCGGACGTGGCGCAGGTGCAGTTCGACGGCACGGTCGATCCGGAGGCGCAGAACGGTCCTTCGGTCATCGGCGCGCTCGAGGCGCAGGTGTCGCGGCTCTCGCCCTTCTCCGAGCTTGCGGGGCGCGACCTGTCGGGCGCGGCCAACCTGTCGGTGAACGGACAGGGCGTGGTCGGCGCGCAGACTTTCGAGGCGACGGTCGAGGCGCGGACGACCAACGTGTCGGTATCCATCGACGCGGTGGATGCGCTGCTGGACGGCGTGTCGGACCTGTCCTTCACCGCGCGGCGCGGCATCGACAAGCGGTTCGAGCTGCAGGACCTGAAGTACGACGGGCTGGGCACGATCCGGCTGGACGGGACGGTGACAGGGTCTTCGCTTGAGGATGCGGAGGTCGACGGCAAGTTGCTGGTCGACGTGCCGAACCTCGCGCCGCTGAGCGGTGTCGCCGGGCGGCAGATGTCGGGCAGCGTGCTGGCCAACGTCGATGCGACGGGGCAGGTGATGCAGGGCCCGCTGACCCTGCGCGGCAATGCCCGGACGCAGGACGTGGTGACTGGCCTCGACCGCTTCGATCCGCTGCTGACCGGGCGGTCGGACCTGCAGTTCGATGCGCGGCGGAATGCGGAAGGGCTCTATACCCTGAGCGCGTTCACCTATCGCGGCATCGGGACGATCACGCTGGACGGAACGGTGACGGGCACCTCGCTGGAGGATGCCGCCATCGACGGCCGTGTGCAGGCGGACCTGCCGCGGCTGGCACCTTTGTCCGGTTTGGCCGGGCGGGAAATGTCGGGTGCGGTGATCGCCGATGTCACCGCCTCGGGCACGATCATGTCCGGGCCGCTGGAGGTTTCGGGCACGGCATCGACGCGCGACGTGGTGCTGTCGCTGCCCTCCGTCGATCCGCTGCTGGCGGGGGCCTCCTCGCTGCGCTTCGCGGCAGAGCGGGACGCGGAGGGGCGCTATACCCTGAGCGACCTGAACTATGACGGCGTGGGCACGGTCACGCTGGACGGCACGGTGTCTGGCTCCTCGCTGGAGGATGCGGCCATCGACGGGCGCGTGCAGGCGGACCTGCCGCGGCTGGCGCCGCTGTCGGGCCTTGCGGGACGGCAGCTTTCGGGCGCCGTGGTGGCCGATGTGCGGGCCAGCGGCACCCTGATGTCGGGACCGCTGGACCTGTCGGCGGACGTGCAGGCGCGCGACGTGGCGCTGTCGATCCCGGCGGTCGATCCCCTGCTGCGCGGCACCACGACGCTGAACGTCACCGCCTCGCGCGATGCGTCGGACGTCATCACCGTTTCGTCGCTGTCGCTGGACGGCGCGGCGAGCCTGCGCTTCTCCGGAACCGTGGCGGGGCTGATGGACGACGGGCAGCTTCGGGTCGACGGGCGGGCGCAGGGCAGCATGCCCAACCTTTCCGCGCTGGCGGGGCTGACCGGGCAGGCGCTGCGCGGGTCGGTCACCTTCGACACCGATATCGCGCTGGTGCAGCCGGACGGGCCGGTGGACGTGACCGGCACGGTGACGGCGCAGGGCCTCGGCATCGGCAACCCGACGCTGGACCCCTTCCTTGCGGGCACCACGCGGGCCGACATCGACATCCAGCGCACCGCGGGCGGCGCGCTCAGGATCGAGCGGCTGGTGGTCGACGGCTCTTCCATCGACGGCTCGGTCAGCGGGTCGCTGTCGGGGCAGGCGGCGGACCTGAGGCTCGACGTTTCGGTTGCCGGTCTGGAGCGGCTGGTGCCGGAGCTTCCGGGCACCGGGACGGTTTCGGGTACGGTGCGGCATTCCGGCGGACCATGGCAGGTGGACCTGAACGGCACCGGGCCGGGCGGGGTTGGCGCGCGGGTCAGCGGCACGGCGGCGCAGGACTTCTCGACCGTGAACCTGAACCTGAACGGCACGGCGCCCCTGGGGCTGGCCAATGCGCGGCTGGCGCCGCAGTCAATCACCGGCGTCCTCAACTTCGAGGTGGCGGTGAATGGGCGGCCCTCGCTTGCGGCGATCAGCGGGCGTGTGTCGACCACCGGCGCGCGGTTGGCGGTGCCCTCGCTCGACATCTCGCTCGACGGGATCGCGGGTGGCGTGGGGCTGAACGGCGGGCGGGCGGAGCTTGACCTGACGGGCAACATCTCGACCGGCGGGCAGGTGCGGATCACCGGACCGATCACGCTGTCGGCGCCGTACAACGCGCAGCTCGTCGCCACGCTGGTCGATGCCGGGCTGCGCCGCGCGGACGTGTTCGAGACCACGGCGGACGGGCGCATCACCGTCGACGGGCCGCTGACCGGCGGCGCGCGGATCGCAGGCCGCATCGACCTTGGACAGGTCGAGGTGCGCATCCCCAATATCGGGCCGAGCTATCAGGCGCTGGACGGCCTGAAGCACGTCAACATGCCCTCGGACGTGGCGCTGACGCTGAAGTTCGCGGGGCTTGGGCCGAAGGTGCAGCCGGCGCAGGGCGGGGACGGCGGCGCGCGCGCGGCCTATCCCATCGACCTGACGGTGAACGCGCCGAACCGCATCTTCGTGCGCGGGCGCGGGCTGGACGCGGAACTGGGCGGCTCCCTTCGGCTGACGGGCACCACGGCGGACATCGTGCCGGTGGGGCAGTTCGACCTCGTGCGCGGTCGTCTGGACCTGCTGGGCCGCAGGCTGGACCTGACGGTCGGGGAGGTCGCGCTGCGCGGCAGTTTCGACCCCTACATCCGTTTCGCCGCGGTCAGCCGGGTCGAGGACACGGAGATCACCATCTCGATCGAGGGGCCGGCCACCTCGCCGGAGCTGACGGTGACCAGTTCGCCCGACCTGCCGCAGGACGAGGCGCTGGCCTTCTTCCTCTTCGGCCAGTCGGTCACGAACCTGTCGCCGTTGCAGGCGGTGCAGCTGGCCGCCGCGATCCGGACGCTGTCGGGGCAGGGCGGGCTTGGCCTGACCAACGAGCTGCGCAATGGCCTTGGTGTCGACAACCTCGACATCGGCACGTCGGAGGACGGCACCGCCGAGGCGCGGGTCGGCAAGTACATCTCGGAGAACATCTACACCGACGTGGTGGTCGGCAGCGACGGTACGAGCGAGATCAACCTGAACCTCAACGTCACGGATTCGGTGACGGTACGGGGACGGGTCGGGTCCGACGGCACCAGCGGCCTAGGCGTGTACTTCGAGAAGGATTACTGACGCATACCCCGGAGGGGGCCGTGTGAGGGACAGGGCCGGGGGCGGAAGCCTCCGGCCTTTATCTTTGGGGCTTGGGGATGCGGACCTGTGAAGCGGGTAGCGAACGCTTTGCGCGTGGTCGGGCCGGTTCGCTTGGCAGGGCCTTGAATGACCTCTGGCGTGGCGGTTGTGCCGGGACGGGCCCGGAGAGCCGGCCCTGTCAGCCGAGACGTGGCTACTCCGCGTCGGGCTGGTTCGGCGGGGCGGCGCGGGTGAAGGCGTCGATGCCGTCGAGCGTGGCGTAGATCCGGGCGATGGTCGGCCACTGTTCGGTGGCGATGCCGAAGCGGCGATTGTTCCAGACCTGCGCATAGAGGCAGATGTCCGGCAGGCCCGGCGTGTCGCCGATGCAGAAGGTGCCGGTTTCCGGCGACGCGGCGAGGATGGTTTCCAGCGCCTCGAAGCTTTCGGTGACCCAGTGGGTGAACCACTCCTTCTGCGCTTCGGCGGAGGCGCCGTAGGAACGTGCGATGTATTGCAGGACGCGCAGGTTGTTCAGCGGATGGATCTCGCAGGCGACGGTATAGGCCAGCGCCCGCGCCTTGGCCCTGAGCACCGGGTCGGCGGGCAGGAGCGGCGGCTCGGGGTGGACGTCGTCGAGGTACTCGATGATCGCCAGCGATTGGGACAGCAGCGTGCCGTCGTCCAGTTCCAGCACCGGCACCAGCCCGGCGGGGTTCTTGGCGAGGAATTCGGGCGTCCTGTGGGCGCCCTCCTTCAGGGGCAGCGCCACGTAATCGTAACCCAGCCCCTTGAGGTTCAGCGCCGCCCGCAGCCGGGTCGAGGTGGAGGAGCGGAAATAGTTGTGCAGGATCATGCCCGTCAGCCCCGTGGTCCGATGCCGAAGGTCAGGTCGGGCAGCCCCATGATCGAGACGGTGCAGGTGTCGCCGGAGGTCAGCGCGCCGACGCCCGCGGGCGTGCCGGTCATGATCAGGTCGCCGGGTTTCAGCGTCATGGAGCGGGACAGGATGGAGATCACCTCCGGCACGGTCCAGATCATCTCGGCCAGGTCGCCCTCCTGCCGGACGGTGCCGTTCACGGTGAAGCGGATGCTGCCCTCGGACAGGTGGCCGGTGCGGCTGACGGGGTGCACCGGGCCGATCACGGCGGAGTTGTCGAAGGCCTTGCCGAAGTCCCAGGGGCGGCCCAGCTCTTTCGCGGCGGCCTGCAGGTCGCGCCGGGTGAGATCGTTGCCCGCGGCATAGCCCCAGATGTGCGAGAGCGCGTCCGCCTCGGAGATGTCGGCGCCGCCGGTGCCGAGCGCCACCACGAGCTCGGCCTCGTAATGCAGGTCCTCGGTTTCCGGCGGGTAGGGGATGGTAGCGCCGTGGCCGACGACGGCGTCGGCGGGCTTGGTGAAGAAGAAGGGCGGTTCGCGGTCGGGGTCCTTGCCCATCTCGCGGGCGTGGGCGGCGTAGTTGCGCCCGACGCAGAAGATGCGGCGCACCGGGAAGCGGTCGGCGCTGCCGGCCACCTCGACGGAGGGTTGCGGCTGGGGGTCTATGACGAAGGACATGGTGCGATTCCCGTTCTGGCCGCCCGGCGGGGCCGGGCCTTGCCGGATCAATAGCGCAATCCGCGGGGCAGGTCAGTCATCCGTTTTCGGCACGGCGCCGGGACGGGGTGGGGGCTGCGCGCTATTTGCCATGGTGCGCGGGCTCTTCGCGGGGCCTGCGGTCTGCCGGCTTGGCAGAGAGGCGCCGCCCGGATTATCCATGACGGGGGCCGAGTGGGGGGAACGCGGGTGCTCGACATGCTTTATCCTGTGCTGTTCGTGGGCGGCACCGTGCTGATCGCCTGGACGGTCTATTTCACGGTGCGGCTGTTGGCGGGGCAGCGCTTCTCGGACGACACGCAGACGCTGGCGGGATCGGTGATCATCCGTGTCTCGGCGCTGCACGGGCTGATCCTCGCGCTGGTCTTTGCGCAGGAGCTGGTGGATTACACCCAGTTGCAGGGCAACCTGACGGAGGAAGCCACCGCCATCGCCGACATCTGGAACGACGCGGCCCGCTACGGCGAGGATGTCGCGGCACAGGTCCAGCCCGCGCTGACGCGTTACACCCACCTGGTGGTGGAGGAGGAATGGCAGGAGCTGGCCGCCGACCGGGCGCTGAGCGCGGAGGGCTGGCAGCTGCGGGAGAAGATCTACCTCGCCGTCCTCGACCTCGAACCCCGGACCGCGCGGGAGGAGGACCTGCGGACGCACATGGTCCACAAGGCGCAGCTGATCGCGGAGCTGCGGCAGGCACGCCAGAACACGGCGCTGCACGAGGTGAACATGCTTTTCTGGGTCGCGGCGCTGTCGGGGCTGGTGCTGGTGACGGTGCCGTATTTCGTCTTTTCGCCGACGCGGCTGCACCTGATGCTGCTGAGTGTTTACGGCGCGTTCAGCGGGCTGGTGATGTACGTGATCTACGCCTTCTCGGACCCGTTCGAGCAGCCCGGCGCCCTGAGCCCGGTGGCCTTCCAGCAATTGCTGAGGACGGAGATCGGCGGCTCCTAGAGCCAGTCGAAGAGCGCCGCCAGGTCGGGCTGCGGTGTGACCGGCCCATGCGCCATGGTCATCCGTGTCACCGGCCAGCCCAGCATCACGCGCAGGGCGGCGCGGGCGTCGTCGCGCGGGGCGGTGGCCAGCCGGAACTTGCGCGGCACGCGGGGGGCGGGGGCAGTCATGCCGTCGAGGCGGGCCACGACCGACCGCCACCCGCGATAGCGCCGGGGCGACAGGTGTTGGACGAGGTCGGTGAAGAGGATCGTGCCGGAGGGGCGGTGGAAGGGCACCAGTTCCCGGGCGAGGCGGGTGGGAAACAGGACCATGTCGAAGACGCCCTGCCAGGCCGCGGGGGCGGTTTCGACCACCTGCGCGCGGTCGGGCCCCGCGACGCCGGGGGCCGTCCAGACGGCAGCGTCGGGGAAGGCCGTGGCCCAGTCCGCCAGCCATGTGTCGTGCAGGGCGTTCGGTGCAAGGATGTTGGCCACGGGACCGAGGCCGGCCAGTGCGGCGCGCAGGTCGTCGGTCAGGCGGATGGGCGAATGCACCCACAGCCCGCCGTCCGGCAGCCGGGCCACGATCATCCGGGTCGGATAGCTGAACCCCAGCGCCGCCACGACGTCCGGGCCGCCGACGCTCCAGAGATTGTCGTCGAGCGGATCCAGCATGGGCATCGTCCTGTGTGAGGGGGCAGGGTGGGCGTCGCGCGCGGGGGCCTTCCACGCAGGAGCATCGGACCACAGGCGCAAGGGCAAAGCAAACACGAAGGGCGGGACCGTGGCCCCGCCCTTGCGCCTGTCTAAAAGGGATACGTCAGATCGCGGCGAGTTCGCCCGCGAGGTCCTTCATCTCTGTCCCGCCGGCCATCAGGCGGCGGATCTCGTCGTGGGTCAGCTCGCCCTTCCTGCCGGAGCCGATGACTTCGCCGAGGGCGAGGAAGGTGAAGCGGTCGCCCACGAGCTGCGAGTGGATCTCGTTGTGGGTGATGAAGATGATGGCGATGTCGCCGCGCTTCTTCACCCGCATGATCGTCTTCAGCACTTCCATCTGCTGCTTCTGGCCGAGCGCGGAGGTCGGTTCGTCCAGGATCAGCACGCGGGCGCCGAAGTAGATGGCGCGCGCGATGGCGAGGGTCTGGCGCTGGCCGCCGGACATGGTGCCCACGGCCTGCGTCGGATCGGAGAAGTTGATGCCGATCTTGGCCATCTCGTCATGGGCGATCTGGTCCATCTCGGACATGCGCATCGTGCCGAGCGGCCCCTTCAGTTCGCGGCCCATGAAGAAGTTGCGCGTCACCGACATGAGCTGGTTCAGCGCGAGGTCCTGGTAGACCGTGCCGATGCCAGCGGCCGTCGCATCGCGTGGCGAGCGGAAGTTGACCGGCTTGCCCTCGATGTAAAGCTGGCCGGAGGTCGGTTCGTGCACCCCCGCCAGCGTCTTGATGAGGGTGGACTTGCCGGCGCCGTTGTCGCCCAGAAGCGCGTGCACTTCGCCGGGGTAGACCTCGAGGTTGACGCCGTTCAGCGCGGTGAAGGGTCCGAACTTCTTGATGACGTTCTCGACGCGGAGATAGGGTTCGGTCATGTCGCGCACTCCCTGTTCCGGGTCGTCGGTGTCTGGACGGTGACGGTCATCATATCCCCCCCGTGATGCGCTTGCGGATGCGTTCGTTGGCGAAGACCGCGGCCAGCAGGATGGTGCCCACGAAGACGCGGAACCACGACCCGTCGATCCACGGGATGAAGAACACGGCGTTGGCCACGAGCCCCACGGTGATCGCCCCGAAGGCCACACCCAGGATGGAGCCGAAGCCGCCGGTCATCAGCGTGCCGCCGACGACGGCGATGGCGATGGCGAAAAGCTCAAGCAGGTTGCCCTTGGCGGCGTCCGCGGTGTTGGTGTCGAACACCTGGCAGGCGGCGAACATGGTGGCGCAGAAGGCGGTGAACATGAACAGGCCGATCTTCACCTTGTTCGTGGGCACGCCGTTGGCGCGGGCCGCGTTCTTGTCGTCGCCGGTGGCGTAGATCCAGTTGCCGAGCTGGGTGCGTGACAGGACGAACCACGCCACGCCCGCGATCACCAACCACCACAGGAAGCGCGCGTCGAAGCCTGTGACCCACTGTTCGCCGCGCCGGTTGAGGTTGCCGCCCAGCATGAACCACGCGTCGTAGAACCAGCCGAAGACCTCGCCGCCGAGGATGTTGGCGAACCATGAGGTTTCCTTGAAGTCCTGCAGGCCGGAGATCTGCGTCGACTGGTTGATGAGCCGGTAGGAGGCCTCGGTCGCGCCGCGCAGGAAGAACAGGAACGCCAGCGTCACGATGAAGGACGACAGCCCCGACCGGACCACGATCGTGCCGATCACCCAGCCGAGGAAGAGCGCCGCGGTGAGCGCGATCAGGAAGGCGGCCACGGGCAGGCCGGGCGGGATGCCCAGCGGCAGGAAGCCGTATTTCAGCACCATGGCCATGATCATCCCGGTGAAGCCGATCATGGAGCCGATGGAAAGGTCGAATTCGCCTGCGATCATCAGGGCGGCGGCGCCGGTGGCGATGATGCCGTACTGTGCGACGATGGCGATGTTGTTCTTGAGGCCGAGCGGATTGAAGGCCTTGAAATCCGAGGCGATGGCGAGTGCCACGACGATCACCAGCATCACGCTGAACGCGCCGACTTCGGGCCGCCGGAGCAGTCTCTGAAGCCCGGATTCCCTCACAAGCCTGTCCGCTTCGCTGCGATCAGACATCCTGTCCCCCTTTTTGTCGATTGGGTCCCGTCCTCCCGACGGGCAAGGTCTCTTGCAAGAAGGGGGACAGGCGGTTGTCCGTCTGTCCCCCCATTGTCACCTTACAAACAATGCCGGTGCCTTAGCGGTTCACGCCGGCCTGGTCTGCCACGTCGCCTGCGTTCGACGCATCGACGAAGCCCGGGCCGGAGGGCACGTCGGAGCCCGGCAGCATGCCCGCGTTGGTGTTGTAGAGATGCAGGAAGATCACCGGCAGGTAGCCCTGCAGGCGCTGCTGCTGGTCGATGGTGTAGGCGACCTGGCCCGCCTCGATCAGGTTCATCACGCCCGGCGAGAGGTCGAAGCAGGAGAGGTGCACGTCGGCGCCCACTTCCTCGACCGCGGCGGCTGCGGCTTCGCAGACGTGCGGGCCGGTGGCGAGCAGGCCGTCGATCGACTCGTCCGCCTGCAGGGCGGCCGCGGTGCGGGTCTTGATCTGTGCCACGTCGTTCGACACGTCGATCATGTTCAGGTCCATGCCCATCGCGTCGAAGTAGCCCTGGCAACGGTCCGCGAGCGCGGTGTTGTAGGCTTCCTGGTTCAGGCAGAGCGGCTTGGTCACGCCTTCTTCCTTGGCGCGCTCACCGGCGGCCTGGCCCGCGAGCTTCTCGGGCTGGCCGATGTGCATCAGCGCGCCCACTTCCTTCGACGCCTCGAGGCCGGAGTTGATGGTGATGACCGGGATGCCGGAATCCACCGCACCCTTGATCGCGCCGCCAAGCGCATCGGCGTCGGGCAGCGAGACGATGATGCCGTCCGGCTGGGTCGCGGCGGCCGCCTCGATCAGCTTGGCCATCGCGGACATGTCGCCGGATGCGTCGTAGTTGTATTCCAGTTCGGCGCCCACGGCGGCGGCGGCGTCCTTGCCACCCTTCTCGACGACCGGCCAGAACGGGTCGGTGCCCTGGGTGTGGGTGATCATGACGTAACGCTCGGCGAATGCCGGTGCGGCAAGTGCCACAACGGCGGTGGCCGTGAGCAGGATCTTCTTCATGGATGTCTCCTCCAACTGTTGTCCGGCCCCTTGGCGGGCCGTGTTGACCGTCCTCGCCCTCCCATGGCGGAACGGAACATCGGGACGTTAGCAGCGCCGCGACAACCTGTCACCCGCGCTGTGCTATCGCTAACGACTGGGGGACGCCACGGCAAGCCGTGCCGGGCCGCGCCGTGATAGATTCTTGCAAACCTGATGGAATTACAGCTAGCCCGTGATGAAATCCATCACGGGTGCGGGCACGTCCGCGGGCCGGGCGCCGCCGGGCCGAGAGGCTTTCAAACCCCGGCAAACCGGTATACCAGATTTCCGAACGGCCGCGAGGCGATGGCCGGGGGAGGACACATGGCGCAACTGACGCTTGCCGCGGGGATGTCGCGGCTCGGAACTGAATCGGCTTTCGTGGTGCTGGCACGCGCGGGTGCGCTGGCCGCCCAGGGGCGTGACATCATCAACCTCGGGATCGGCCAGCCCGATTTCCGCACGCCCGACCACATCGTCGAGGCGGCGGTGAAGGCGTTGCACGACGGCGCCCATGGCTACACCCCGGCCAACGGCCTGCCGCAGCTCCGCTCGGCGGTGGCCGCCGATCTGGACAGGCGCCACGGCGTCGAGGTGAACCCCGATCACGTGGTCGTCGTGCCGGGCGGCAAACCCACGATGTTCTTCGCCGTCCTGATGTTCGGCGAACCGGGGGCCGAGATCATCTATCCCAACCCCGGCTTCCCGATCTACGAGTCGGTCATCCGGTACAGCGGCGCCAAGGCCGTGCCGATGGCCCTTAAGGAAGAGAACGGCTTTGCCTTCTCCGCCGAAGAGGTGCTGGCCCAGATCACGCCCGCGACCCGGCTGATCATCATCAACTCGCCCGCGAACCCGACCGGCGGTGTCACGCCGAAGGAAGAGGTCGACAAGCTGGTCGCCGGTCTGGCAGAACACCCGCACGTCGCGATCCTGTCGGACGAGATCTACTCGACGATGCTCTACGGCGGGCGCGAGCACGTCTCGCTGCTGCAATACCCGGAGATCCGCGACCGGCTGATCGTGCTCGACGGCTGGTCGAAGCGCTACGCCATGACCGGCTGGCGGCTGGGCTACGCGGTGTGGCCGGAACAGCTGGTGGAGCATGTCACCCGGCTCTGCGTCAACGACCACTCGTGCGTGAACGCCGCGACACAGTTCGCCGGCATCGCCGCGCTGGAAGGCCCGCAGGACGGGGTCGCCGCGATGAACGAGGCCTTCGACACCCGCCGCAAGGTGATCGTCGACGGGCTGAACGCGCTGCCGGGGGTGCGCTGCGCCGACGCGGCGGGCGCGTTCTACGCCTTCCCCAATATCGAGGGGACAGGTCTTTCCGCCATGGAGGCGCAGACGCTGTTCCTTGAGGAAGGAGGCGTGGCCACGGTCGCCGGCACCTCCTTCGGCGCGTACGGAGAGGGCTACCTGCGCTTCTCCTACGCCAATTCGACCGAGAACATAGAAGAGGCCCTGCGCCGCATCCGCGGCCTGCTGGAGGCCAGAAAGGAAAAATAACATGACCAATCTGCTGATCGTCGGCAACGCATTCACCGAGGAAGAGCGCGGGCGTCTCGCCGGTGCCCATGCCGCCGCCTTCGTGTCCTCCCCCGAGGACATCGCCGGGATGGACACCACGCTCCGGACGGAAGTGCGGGCGGTGGCCTTCAAGGGCCACACCCCCTTCGGTCCGGAGGCGATGGACGCCCTGCCGAACCTCGGCCTGATCGCGAACTTCGGCGTGGGCTACGACGCCATCGACGTGGACGCGGCCTCGGCCCGCAGCGTCGCGGTGACGAACACGCCCGACGTGCTGAACGACGATGTGGCAGACCTGGCGGTGGGCATGATGCTGGCCTTCTCGCGCGACATGGTCCGCGGCCACGCGCTGACCATCTCGGGCGGATGGGCGCAGCAGTCGCTGCCGCTGAACCGCAAGATGTCGGGCGGCACCGTCGGCATCGTGGGCCTGGGCCGCATCGGGCGCGAGATCGCGGACCGTCTGGCGGCCTTCAAGATGGACATCCACTACTTCGCCCGCTCCGAGAAGGAGACCCCGGGCTGGACCTACCACTCCGACGTGGTCTCTCTGGCCGGTGCGGTGGACTGGCTGGTGATCGCGCTGGTCGGCGGCGAGGAGACCCGCAACTTCGTCGGGGCGGAGGCGCTCGAGGCGCTGGGGGCCGAGGGCGTGGTGGTCAACATCTCGCGCGGCACCACGGTGGACGAGGGCGCGCTCCTCGACGCGCTCGAAAAGCGCCAGCTGCGCGGCGCGGCGCTCGACGTCTTCCTGAACGAACCCGACATCGACCCGCGCTTCCGCAAGCTGAAGAACGTGCACCTGCAGCCGCACCAGGGCTCCGGCACGGTGGAAACCCGCCGCGCCATGGCCGAGCTGCAACTGGCCAACATCACCGCCTTCCTCGAAGGCAAGGATCTCGTCACGCCGGTCAACTGACCCCTCTCCCGGGCGGCGCCCGAAACGGCCGCCGCCCGGCCAGGCCCGCAAAAGCCGGGCGCGGACCGTCAACCGCCCGGCACAACCCCCTCTCTCCCGAAAGCACGACCCCCCCACCTTCATCTTGGCGGAAAATACCTCGGGGGGTGAATTGGCCGTCAGGCCAAGAGGGGGGCGGCGCCCCCCCCGCGCGCCTCACACGGACCCGGCCTCGACGAAGAAGTTGCTGGCCGTGCACATGGCGGAATCGTCAGACGCGAGGAACAGCACCATCCGGGCGAGGTAGACCGGCTCGATCAGGTCGGGCAGGCACTGGCCCTTGAGGTGTTCGTCCAGCTTCTCCGGCGTGGCCCAGAGCTCCTTCTGGCGTTCCGTCATGACCCAGCCGGGGACCACGGCGTTGACCCGGATGCGGTGCTTGCCGAACTCCTTGGCCGAGGAGCGCGTCAGCCCGTGCACGGCGGACTTCGCGGCCGTGTAGGCGGGCATGCCGGTGGATTTCTCCCACCAGGAATTCGACCCCATGTTGATGATCGACCCGCCGCCGGCCTCGATCATGCCCGGCACCACCGCCTGGATGGCAAAGAACATGTGCCGGAAGTTGGTGGCAAAGCGTTCGTCCCAGTACTCGGGCGTCACGTCTTCCCAGCCGTGGCGGTCGTCGCGGGCGGCGTTGTTGACCAGCACGGTCGGCGCGCCGATGCGGTCGGCGATCCGGGCAAAGGCCGCGCGGAGCTGGTCGATGTCGCGCAGGTCGCAGGGTTCGAAGGCCAGCTCGCCCTCGGTATCGGCGACCAGCGCCTCGGCGGTCTTCTCGTCGAAATCGACGAAACCCACGCGCGCGCCCTGCGCGGCGAAGGCCTTCACGATCTCGGCGCCGATGCCGGAGGCGCCGCCGGTGACGAGGACGGACTTGCCTTTCAGGCTCGGATAGATGGCAAAATCGGGCATGTGCACTCCTTTCGGGGTGTGGTGGTCCTGTGGCGTTGGTGAGCTTCGTGGATCGTGCGCCGGGTCAGCGCACGATGTCCTCTTCCAGGAAGTAACGGATGTTGTCCTCGAAGCTGTCGTCGGCCTTCAGGCCCAGGCGCTCGGCCTTCTGCGGGCGGACGTCGAGCCGCCAGCCCTTGAGGATATGCGCGATCTCGGGCTGTTCCTCCCAGCGGATCAGCTTGGCCGGCTCGGGCCCGGCGACGGCGGTCATCGCGTCGATCATCTGGCGGATGGTCCAGACCCGGCCCGGCATGGTCATGGTCGGGCAGAGCCCGAGGTCCTCGGCCGGGATCTCGGCGCCGGTCACGAGGTTCAGCGCGCATTGCTTCGGCGAGAGGTAGAAATGCGGAAACGCCTCGTCGACCGGGCAGACCGCTTCCTGGCCCTGCAGCGGCTCGCGGAAGATCGACGACATGAAAGACGAGGCCGCGCGGTTGGCCTTGCCGGGCCGGACGGAGATCGTCGGCAGACGGAAGCCGCGCCCGTCGATGAAGCCGCGCCGGGTGTAGTCGTTGACGAGCAGTTCGCCGATGGCCTTCTGCGCGCCGTAGCTGATCTGCGGGTTGAGCGCGGAGTGGTCGTGGAACGGCTGCGGCACCTCGCCGCCGAAGACGGCGATGGAGGAGGTGAAGACCAGAACGGGCTTCGTCCCGAGGGCACGGCAGCGCTCCAGCACGTTCAGCGTGCCGAACATGTTGACCTTGTAGCCGAAGTCGAAGTCCTCCTCGGCGTGGGCCGAAACGACGGCGGCGAGCAGGTAGATGACGTCGGTTTCTTCGGTGATGATCTTCGCGACGGAGGCCGGATCGGTGATGTCGCATTGCGCGGTCTCCACCGGGAAGGGCGCGTCGACCGTCTCGGCCTCGCCGATATCGGCCAGCGTCAGTTTTCTGATGTCCTTGCCGCGCAGGGTGCCCTTGTCCGCGAGGGCGCGTGCGAGTTTCTTGGCGACGACACCCGCGCCGCCGATGATGAGGATGTTCATGTCTCGTCTCCCGTGAAGATGGCCGGCGCAAGCGCGCCGCGATATTGGATGACCCGCGAGGCGAGGTCCGCCGCGCGGTGGGCCGCCTCGGCCGCGGATGCCCCTTCGGCCCGCGCGCAGAGGAAGCCCGCGGCAAAGCTGTCGCCGGCTGCCGTGCTGTCCACGACCTGCTCGACGCGGGGCGGGGCGATTTCGGCGCTGCCTTCGGAGGACGCCCATGCGGTCACCGCCGCGCCGCCGTTCTTGACCGCGACGCAGGTGGCGCCGCCATTGGCGTAGCGGGCGATGGTGTCCTCGGGCGTCTTGTCGTCGAAGACGGTCTGTTCCTCGTCGAAGGACGGCAGCACGGTGTCGGCGACGGAGGCGCCGAGCGTCAGGCCGTCGCGCATGGCGTCGGTCCCTTCCCAGAGGCGGGGCCGGAGGTTGGTGTCGAAGCTGATGTGCGCGCCTTCGGCCCGCGCGGTGGCGAGCGCATCGCAGAAGGTGCGGCGGGCCTCGGAGGGCAGGATCGCCAGCGTGATGCCGGAGAAATGGATATTGTCGCGGCCCTTCAGCATGTCCGCCAGCCGCGCCGGATCGTCGGCCAGCGTCTTTGCCGCCGACTGGCCGC
Source organism: Sagittula sp. (assembly GCF_052825245.1). NCBI lineage: Bacteria > Pseudomonadati > Pseudomonadota > Alphaproteobacteria > Rhodobacterales > Roseobacteraceae > Sagittula > Sagittula sp. The sequence goes on along the minus strand of NZ_JBRBWD010000038.1, from coordinate 155,908 downwards.
GCCAGTAGGAAAAGCTGCGTTCGCCGTCCTTCAGCGAGATCACGTAGAGCCCGACGGTGCGGTCGGGGTGGCGGGCCAGCGCGTCGGTCGACAGCCCCTCGCCGGCGATGAAGCGGGCCATGCCCTCGGACACCGCATCCTCGCCGATTACCGTGCCGTAGCTGACCGTCCAGCCGGGCGGCAGCAGGCGGCGGGCGTACCATGCGGTGTTGAACGTGTCCCCGGCAAAGCCCTGCCGCAGCAGTCCTTCGCCCGCGGGCGCCAGTTCGACCATGATTTCTCCGATGGAGAGGAAGTTCACAGAAGCCCCCTTTGTGCGAGGTTGCGCATCAGGGCCGCCACGCCGAAGGTCCAGGGCGCGCAGTCGGTCGAAAGCCGCACGGTGTTGGTCAGCGCGCCGAGCTTCGGCTCGGCGATGGTCACCACGTCGCCCACCTTGTGGGTGAAGCCTTGGCCCTTGGTGTCGCGGTCCTCGGTCGGCGCGAAGAGCGTGCCGAGGTAGAGGAAGAAGCCGTCGGGGTACTGGTGGTGCTTGCCGATGGTCTGCCCGACGATGGAGGCGGGCGGGCGCGAGATCTTCGACATCGACGAACTGCCGTTGAGCGTGTAGCCGTCCTCGCCCTCGACCGTCAGGGTGAGTTCGGCGGATTCGACATCCGCCATGCCGTAGGTCTCGTCGAAGAGCCGCAGGAACGGCCCGACGGAGGCGGAGGCGTTGTTGTCCTTGGCCTTGCCCAGCAGCAGGGCGGAACGGCCCTCGACGTCGCGCAGGTTGACGTCGTTGCCCAGCGTGGCGCCGACGATGTCGCCCTTCGACGTGACGGCCAGCACCACCTCCGGTTCGGGGTTGTTCCAGCGCGACATGGGGTGCAGGCCCACGTCGGCGCCATGGCCCACGGCGGCGAGGGTCGGGCACTTCGTGAAGACCTCCGCGTCCGGGCCGATGCCGACCTCGAGGTACTGCGACCAGAGGCCCTCGGCCTGCAGGACCTTCTTGACCTCCGCCGCCTTCTCGGAGCCGGGCACGAGGCCGGCGAGGCTGTCGCCGATGATCCGGCCGACCCGGGTGCGGATCGCTTCCGCCCGGTCGGGATCGCCTGCGGCCTGCTCCTCGATCACGCGTTCGACCATGGACTGGGCGAAGGTGACGCCGGAGGCCTTCACCACCTGCAGGTCGCAGGGGGCGAGCAGCGTCAGGCCGTCCTTCCCGACGTCGGCGAGGGTGGCGAAGCTCTCGCCCTCTGCCGCGCGGACATGGGCCAGCGGGTCGTCGAGTTCGAGCAGGTCGCGCATCGTCGGCGCGGTCTTCGAGGTGATGTCCACCAGCGTGTCGCCGTCGAGCCGGGCGATGCAGGGGCCTGTGCCGGGGCGCAGGACGCGGGCGAGGAAGGTGCCTTTGGGGTCGGGGTTTCTCAGTGTCATCAGTCGTCTTTCCGTGGCAGAGGACTTTTCTTCGAAAAGTCCTGAAGGGGCAGAGTTTTCGTCCGAAAACTCAGGGTGTCGCATGTCAGGCGGGCGGGAGCAACTTGCCGGGGTTCAGGATGCCCCTTGGGTCGAGCGCCTGCTTGATGGCGCGCATGAAGGGGACGGCGGGGCCGTGTTCCTCGGTCATGAAATCCTGCTTGCCGATGCCGATGCCGTGTTCGCCGCTGACCGTGCCGCGCAGGCGCAGCGCCATCTCTCCCAGCGCGTGGGTGTAGTCGTGGGCGCGCGCCATCTCGGCCGGGTCCTCGGGATCGACGGAGAGGCCCACGTGGAAGTTGCCGTCGCCGACGTGGCCGACGATGGTCGCCGTCAGCCCGATCTCGGCGGCGCGGGTCTGCGCCCATGTCACCGCCTCCGCCAGTTTCGAGATCGGCACGCAGGTGTCGGTGGGCCAGATGTGGCGGCCTTCGCCGAGCGCGGCCGATGCGTAATGCGCGCTGTGGCGCATGGCCCAGAGCGCGTTGCGGTCCTCGGCCTTCACGGCGTCCTTCCAGCCCGAGGCGCCGAAGTCTGCGGCGATCTCGCGGAAGGCGGCGGACTGTTCGGCCACGCCGGCCTCCGAGCCGTGGAATTCGAGGAAGAGGTGCGGTTCTTCCGGCAGGTCGGCCTGGGCGTAGCGGTTGAAGCCGCGCACCATCATGTGGTCCAGCAGTTCGATGCGCGCCATGGGCAGGCCGGACTGGATCGTCAGGATCACGCAGTTCACCGCGTCCTCGACGGACGCGAAGCGGCAGGTGGCGGCGGCGACGGATTCGGGCAGGCCGTGCAGGCGGAGCGTCAGCTCGGTGATGATGCCCAGCGTGCCCTCCGACCCGATCAGCAGGTGCGTGAGGTCGTAGCCGGTGGCGGACTTGCGCGCCTCCGACCCGGTGCGGATGATCGTACCGTCGGCCATCACCGCCTCGAGCGCGAGGATGTTCTCCCGGATGGTGCCGTAGCGGACGGCGGTGGTGCCGGAGGCGCGGGTGGCGGCCATGCCGCCCAGCGAGGCATCGGCACCGGGATCGACGGAGAAGAAGAGCCCGGTGTCGCGCAGGTCCTCGTTCAGGCGCTTGCGGGTCAGGCCCGGTTGCGCGGTGCAGAGCAGGTCCTCGGCGGAGACAGAAAGCAGCCGGTTCATCCGCGCGAAATCGAGGCTGATGCCGCCCTGGACGGCGAGGTGCTGTCCTTCCAGCGAACTGGCGGCGCCGTAGGGGGTGACGGGCGTGCCGGTGTCGGCGCAGATCTTCACGATCTCCGAGACCTCGGCGGTCGTCTCCGGGTAGGCCACGGCGTCGGGCGGGGTGTTGGGATAGTAGGTCTCGTTCTGGCCGTGCAGGCGGCGGTCGGCCTCCGAGGTGACGAGCCGGTCGCCGAGCAGGGCGGTGAGACGGGTGAGGGCGTGGGTGTGCAATGTGTCAGGCATTCTTCAGGCCGGAATAGAGGGCAAGGGCGACGACCAGCAGCATGGAGGCGGCCATCGCGATGTTGATGATCCGCTGGCTGCGGTCGGAGAGGTTGAGGCGGTGCAGCGACGCCCCGGCGAAGAGCCAGCCGAGGTGGATCGGGATCCAGATCGTGTTGACGATCAGGAGCTTTGCCACGGTCTCGAACACGAGATTGTCGGGGGCGAAGGGAAAGCCCGCGAAGAGCGTGGTGTTGACGGCATAGGCCTTGGGGTTGATCGCCTGCAGCAGGATGCCGGCGCCTATGGCGGGCGGGGCCTTGGCCTCGATGAAGGCGAGGCGCGAGCCCGCGAAGGCGATGCGCGAGGCGAGGAACAGGAGATATCCGATGGAGGCCACCATGAGCACCCAGCGGATCACCGGCACCGACAGCACGATGGCCGCGACGCCGGAGATCACCGCCAGCGCCACGAGGTTCGTCCCGATGAACAGGCCGATCAGATAGCGCAGCCCGGCGCGGAAGCCGTAGGCGGCGCCCAGCCCGGCGGTCGAGAGCACGCCGGGTCCGGGTGTCACGATCAGGAAGAAGACGGCGGCGGCGAAGGTCAGCATCGCGCGCCTGTCGTGTGTGGCATGTGGTCCTCCGGTGACCATCGCGAGCGGGGCGTCTTCGCGCACCTCGGGTTGCATCGCTTCGCGGATGGTATACCATTTGGAACAAAGCGGCTGGGCGCAGGGATGTCAACGCGCGAAGACAGACCGCCGGGAGGAACATGGGACTTTTCGACTTGTCGGGCCGGAGGGCGCTTGTCACGGGCGCCTCCATGGGGATCGGTTTCGCACTGGCGCGCGGGCTGGCGCAGGCGGGCGCATCGCTCGTGCTGAACGCGCGGGGCGTGGAGAAACTGGAGGCGGCGGCAGAGGTGCTGCGCGGCGAGGGGGCGGAGGTCGAGGTGCTGCCCTTCGACGTTACGGACGCGGCGGCGGCGCGGGAGGCGGTCGACGGATTCGAGGCCAGCACGGGCGCCATCGACATCCTGATCAACAACGCCGGCATGCAGCACCGCGCGCCGCTGGAGGAGTTCCCGCCGGAGATATTCGACCGGCTGATGCGGACCAACGTGGCCTCGGCCTTCTACGTGGGACAGGCCTGCGCGCGGCACATGATCGGGCGCGGCGCGGGGCGGATCGTCAACATCGCCTCGGTCCAGACCCTGCAGGCGCGGCCGGGCATCGCGCCCTACACCGCCTCGAAGGGGGCGGTGGCGAACCTGACGAAGGGCATGTCGACGGACTGGGCGCCGAAGGGGCTGAACGTCAACGCCATCGCGCCGGGCTATTTCGACACGCCGCTGAACAAGGCGCTGGTGGAGAACCCGGAGTTCTGCCGCTGGCTGGAGGAGCGCACGCCGCAGGGCCGCTGGGGCAGGGTGGAGGAGCTGGCAGGCGCCTGCGTGTTCCTCTGCTCGGACGCGGCGAGTTTCGTGAACGGCCACGTCCTGTACGTGGACGGGGGGATCACCGCGCGGCTGTGACGGATCGCGGGGCTGGCGGGCGGCACTGTTTGCTGTCGCAAAGGCGCCCGCCCGCCAGCCCGCAGGCGCAGATATTTCAGCGACATGGGAGGAATGGATATGTCGGACAAGGCAAAGGTCGGCTTCATCGGGCTGGGCTACATGGGGCACGGGATGGCCAAGAACATCCTGCAGAACGGCCATCCGATGATGGTCAAGGGCAACCGCAACCGCACGCCGGTTGAGAGCCTCGTGGGCATGGGCGCGACCGAGGCGGCAAGCCCGCGCGAGATGGCGGAGCAGTGCGACATCGTCCACATCTGCCTGTCGAACTCGCCGCAGGTGGAATCGGTCTTCCGCGGCGAGGACGGGCTGCTGGCCGGGGCGCGCGAGGGGCTGATCGTGGTGGATTGCACCACGGCCGACCCGACCTCCACCATGGTGCTGGCGGCGGAACTGGCCGAGAAGGGCGGGCACTTCGTCGATGCGCCGCTGGGCCGGACCCCGAAGGAGGCCGAGGAAGGCACGCTCGACGCGATGGTGGGCGCGGACGAGGCGGTCTTTGACCGCGTGCTGCCGGTGATCGAGTGCTGGGCGGGCAACATCAACCGCGTGGGCGGTGTCGGCGCGGGCCACAAGATGAAGCTCCTGATGAACACCATCTCGATGGGCTACGCTGCGCTTTATGCGGAGGTCACGGTGCTGGGCGCCAAGGCGGGCATCCCGCCGAAGATGGTGCAGAAGGTCATCGGGTCCTCGCGGCTGGGCAACGGCTTCTTCGACACCTTCATGCGCTGCGTCGTCGACGGGGAGCGCGAGGTGCACAAGTTCTCCATCGCCAACGCGTCGAAGGACCTGAAGTATGCGGGTTCGATGGCGGCGGAGGCCGACGTGATGACCCTGATGCTGGGCGCCGCGCGGCAGTACTTCGTCCATGCCGAGGCCATCGGCCATGCGCAGGATTACGTGCCGTGGCTGGCCGACCATGTGGCACGGCTGAACGGGGTTGAGATGGCTGAGGAAGCGGCGAAGGGTCGCTAGGCCGTCCCGCGCAGCATCAGCGTGTAACCGAGATCGACGGTGCGGCGGGGGATGTCCTCGCCCGCCGTGGCGTCGAGGATCATCGCGGCGGCGGTGCGCCCGATGGTGTCGCCGTCGACCCTCACCGTGGTCAGGCCGATGCCCGACGCCCCGGCAAAGTCGGTGTCGCCGAATCCCGTCAGCGCAAGCCTCTGCGGTACGGGAAGGCCGCGCCGCATCGCCTCGCACCAGGCGCCGAGCGCCAGCGTGTCCGACACGCAGACCACTGCGTCGGTGTCGGGCCAGCGGTCGAGGATCTGCGCCAGCCCCTGCGCCCCGTAGTCCGGGCCGGTGAGGCCGGGATCGGGGGGCACGGCAAGGATGCGCGGCTCTGCCACCACGTCCAGATAGCCCTGCTGTCGCATCTCCGCCCGCGTGTCGGCGGGACGGTCGGTGCGCAGGAAGGCGATCCTTTCGCGGCCCTTGTCCGCGAGGTGGCGGGTCATGTCACGGCTCGCGGCCCGGTTGGAAAACCCCACGGCGGCAAAGACCGGATCCTCCGGCAGCTCCCAGAGTTCGAACACCGGCAGGCCCGCCCCGTCCAGCAGGCGCCGCGCCTCTGGCGTGTGCAGCGAACTGGTCAGCACCAGCGCGTCGGGGCGGCGGCCCAGCAGGGTGGCGATCAGCGCGGCCTCCGTCTCGGGCGCGTAGCCCGTGCTGGCGAGGAGCAGTTGCAGGCCGCCGTCGCGCAGGCCTTCCTCCAGCCCGCGAATGGTGGTGGCAAAGACCGACTGTTCCAGCGTCGAGACGAGCGCGCCGACGATGCGTGAACGCTGCGAGGACAGGGCGCCGGCGGTTTCGTCCCGGACGTAGCCCAGGTCCCGGACCGCCGTCATGACGCGGGTCAGCGTGTCGGGGCTGACCTTGCCGGGGGTGCGCAGGGCGCGGCTGACGGTGATCTTGCCCACACCCGCTTGGCGCGCCACGTCGCCCATCGTCACCCATTTCCGTTGTTCCGTCATGCCCGTTCCGTCCGCGTTTGACACCCTTGCTGTAGCGATGGTACCGATACCATGCAATGGTGGTATCGGTACCATCGAGTCGGACGCAGGGAGGAGCGCGGATGCTGACGGAGGCACAGAAGGCGTTTTACGCCGAGAACGGATACCTGAAGGTCGAAGCCGTGCTGACGGCGGAGGAGTTGTCCCGGGCGCAGTCCATCGTCACCGACTGGATCGAAGGATCGCGAGGGGTGACGGAGAGCGACGCGCTCTACGATCTCGACAAGGGGCATTCGGCAGAGACCCCGCGCCTGACCCGGGTGAAGCTGCCCCACCGGAACGATCCGTTCTTCTGGCAGCTCTTGACGGCGTCGCGGGTGACGGAGGTGCTGAACGATCTGCTCGGGCCGTCGACGATCATCAACACGTCGAAGCTGAACTGCAAGGCGCCGGGCGGCGGGGCGGCGGTGGAATGGCACCAGGACTGGGCCTTCTACCCCGCGACCAACGACGACCTCCTGGCCTTCGGCGTGCTGCTGGAGGACATGGACGAGGAGAACGGGCCGCTGATGGTGATCCCGGGCTCGCACCGCGGGCCGGTGCTGTCGCACCACCACGACGGGTATTTCTGCGGGGCGGTGTCGCCGGACGATCCGGACTTCGACCTGTCGAAGGCGGTGACGCTGACCGGCAAGGCGGGGGACATGACGGTGCACCACGTCCGCGCGCTGCACGGTTCGGCTCCGAACCGGTCCGACCGGGCGCGCAAGATCCTGTTCTACGAATGCGCCAGCGCCGATGCCTGGCCGCTTCTGGGCGCGTCGAGCTACATCCACGGGCTGGGCCAGCGCGGCTTCTGGGCGGACCTGCAGGAGCGGATCATCACCGGCGAGCCTTGTTTCACGCCAAGGCTGGAGCAGGTGCCGGTGCGGATGCCGCTGCCGCCCGCGAAGGACAACACCTCGATCTTCCGGACACAGATGTCGGGCGGCATGAAGAGCGCCTTTGCCTGACGGCTGCGGCGGGGCGGCGCGAAGCCCCGCCCTACAGGCTGTCGCTAGGGGTGGGGTCTGGTGGTCATGACTTGGGGACGCGAATGTGCTGTGAAGTGCCGCAGGGAACGCCGGTTTTTTTCGGCTTTCCGCGAGTGTCAGGCGACAGCTGATCCGGCGGTAGGCCCGCTTTCAGGAATGCGGTCTGGTGACAGCAGGTTGCGCTGGTCGGCAGGGCCGCCGCAGCCGGTCCATGACTTGGCGGAACGTCCCCGGACGTTTCAGGACGCGGCCCGCGCCTGCCACTCGTAGATCGTGTCAAGCGCGTCGGAGGACACGACCTCGAACCCGCACCGCTTGTAGAAGTCATTGGCAGGGCTGCCGTTCAGCGCCATCAGGCGGATCGGCAGCCCTTCGGTCCTGGCCCGTTCCTGCAGGTCCGAGACGACGCGCCATCCCAGTCCGCGGCCCTGATGGGACGGCGTGACATAGAGGTGGTCGAGGTAGAGGTGATCCTTCCGCCGCCGCACGACGAAGAAGCCGGCGATCTCGCCCCCGCATTCGATCACCGTTGTGTCCGCCGGATCGAAGCCCTTCAGGAACCGTTCGCGGGCGCGCTCCGGCGAGAAGCGCCCGATAGCCTCGAGGCTCGGGCGCATCGCCGCGACGCGGATGTCGGCGAGGGTATCGGCTTCGGCCCCGGTCGCGGAGCGGAAGCGGCAGGGCATGTGCAGGTCGTGGGGCAAGGGCGGCCTCTCCGGATCGGCGGGCCGCCCGCGCGGCCCCTACACCTTCTTCGCGCGACCGTCTGCCAGCATGGCGTCGATGTCCAGCGGGGTGCAGAAGCCGTCCTTCACCTTGACCTCGAGCTCCTTCTCCATCTGCGCGACCGCCTTTGCCTTGGCGATCACCGTGTCGATCCGGGCGTAGGGGATGACCACGACGCCGTTGCGGTCGGCCACGATGATATCGCCCGTCGCCACCTGGCGTCCGCCGACAACGGCCGCGCCGCCGAGGGTGCCGGGGCCGTTGGCGTAGGGAGAGTTCGGGTTCAGGCCGGCGCACCAGCAGGGCAGGCCGGTGGCGCGGATTCCGTCGAAGTCGCGCATCGGTCCGTCGGTGACGAAGGCCGCGGCGCCCGCGTTCTTCAGCATGCCGGACAGCTGGTCGCCGATGGTGGCGCAGCCGCCGTGGCCATGTGCGGCATGGACCACCACGTCGCCCGGCGTCAGAAGGTTGACGGCGGCGAGCGTCGCCATGATGTCCATCGGCCCGCTGTCGGCCACCAGGGCGCGGCCCACCACGTGGCGGTCAAGCTCTTCCCCGAGGCCCAGCGGCGCGATGGCTGTGGACATGGCGGCGATCCCGCCCATCGCGTCGCAGATGAAGGCGGTCTCCACCCCCTTCAGTGCGGCGATCTGCTCCGGCGTCGGGGTGGGTGCGCCTTCGACGATGGTCAGGACGGGCGGTTCTTCGATCATGGGTCAGTCTCCTTGGGCCGGGCCGTCCGGCGGTGTCAGGTCTTGGTCGTCCGGTGCCACGCGCCACAGCAGGCGGATGTAGGCGAGGCCGGAGGCGGTCGCCTCGCAGCGGGTCTTCTGCAGGGCGAGAGTCTCTGCAGGCGTGTCGTCGAGCCGCCCCAGCTCCTCCAGCCGGTCGCATTGCAGGAGGCCGGAGAGCAGGTCGTACTTGGCCTCGACCCGGGCGCGCAGGGCGAGCGGTTCGGGCGCCGTGTCGTCAAGCAGGGTGAGCCGTGCCGCCGTGGCCTCCGCCAGCTGGCGGCGCGCCTCGTCATAGCAGAGCGTGGCCAGCGCCGGGGCGTCGGCAGGCAGGCTGCCGCAGCCCGCGAGCGTCGGGCCGATGCAGATGTCGGGGGCGGCTTTGCGCGCCTGAGCCTCGGCCACGCATCCGGCCACGGCCGCGGTGTCGATGGCCGGTGTCAGGGGCTCCTCTGCCCAAGCGGGCAGGGCAGCAAGCCACGCCACGGCGAGCATGGGCAGCGCACGGTTCATGATGTCCTCCCTCGGGCGCGCGCAGGGCGGCGGCCCTTTCCGGGTGGCATAGCACGGGGGCGGGCCGATCTTGTCAAGGGCGGTGCTTGCATTTGGTATACCAAATGGCGAGGATGCCGCGAAGCCCGCGCCGGGAATCGCCCGAAACGGGGAAGGGAGGGAAGAGTATGTCAGACACACGCGCGAAGAAGCGTTTCCGCAGCCAGGAGTGGTTCGACAATCCGAACAACCCGGGCATGACCGCACTTTACGTGGAGCGCTACCAGAACAGCACTTACACGCGCGAAGAGCTGATGTCCGACCGCCCGGTGATCGGGATCGCCAACACCGGCTCCGACATCGCGCCCTGCAACAAGATCCACGTCTTCCTGATGGACCGGATCAAGGCGGGCATCCGCGAGGCGGGCGGCATTCCGATGGAATTCCCCGTCCACCCGATCCAGGAGACCGGCAAGCGCCCGACCGCGGCGCTGGACCGCAACCTCGCGTACCTGAGCCTCGTGGAGGTGCTGCACGGGTATCCGATCGACGGCGTCGTGCTGACCACCGGCTGCGACAAGACCACGCCCGCGCAGCTCATGGGTGCGGCGACCGTGGACATCCCGGCCATTGCCCTGAACGGCGGCCCGATGCTGGACGGCTGGTGGAAGGGCAAGCGCGCCGGATCGGGCGCCATCGTCTGGGAATCGCGCCGGCTGCTGGCCGAAGGCAAGATCGACTACGAGGAGTTCATGGGGCGCGTCTGTTCCTCGGCGCCGTCGCTGGGGCACTGCAACACCATGGGCACCGCCTCGACCATGAACGCCATGGCGGAGGCGCTCGGCATGACGCTGACCGGGTCCTCGGCGATCCCCGCGCCGTTCCGCGAACGGATGGCCATGGCCTACGAGACCGGCAAGCGCATCGTGCAGATGGTGCTCGACGACCTGAAACCGTCCGACATCCTGACGCGCGAGGCCTTCGAAAACGCGATCATCGTCAACGCGGCCATCGGCGGGTCGACCAACGCGCCGCCGCACCTGCAGGCAGTCGCCCGCCACGCCGGGGTGGAACTGAACGTGAAGGACTGGGAGACGGTCGGTTTCGACGTGCCGCTTCTGGTGAACATGCAGCCCGCCGGTGAATACCTCGGGGAGAGCTTCTTCCGCGCGGGCGGCGTCCCTGCCGTCATGGGCGAACTGATGAAGGCCGGGCGCCTGCACGAGGGCGCGATGACCGCCACGGGCAACACCATGGGCGTGAACCTCGCCGGGGTGGAAAGCGTCGACCTCGACGTGATCCGCACCTATGCAGAGCCGCTGCGGACCAACGCGGGCTTCAAGGTGCTGACCGGCAACCTGTTCGACAGCGCGTTGATGAAGACCTCGGTGATCTCGCCGGACTTCCGCAAGCGGTTCCTGTCGACGCCGGGCGAGGAGGGCACCTACGAGGCCCGGGCCGTGGTCTTCGAAGGGCCGGAGGATTACCACGACCGGATCAACGACGCCTCGCTGGAGATCGACGAGCACTCGATCCTGTTCATTCGCGGCGTGGGCTGCGTGGGCTATCCCGGCTCGGCCGAGGTGGTGAACATGCAGCCGCCGGACGCGCTCATCAAGGCGGGGATCAACCACCTGCCGACAGTGGGCGACGGGCGGCAGTCGGGCACTTCTGAAAGCCCGTCGATCCTGAACGCCTCTCCCGAGGCGGTGGTCGGCGGGGGGCTGGCGTATCTGAAGACCGGCGACCGGGTGCGGCTGGACCTCAACGCCTCGCGCATGGATGCGCTGGTGGACGAGGCAGAGTGGCAGGCGCGCATCGACGCATGGGAGGCGCCGGAGATCCATCACCAGACGCCGTGGCAGGAAATCTACCGCACGCACGTCGGGCAACTGGCGGAAGGCGGCTGCCTCGAACTGGCGACGGCCTACCAGAAGATCCGCAGGGACCTGCCCCGCGACAACCACTGAGACCGGGCGGGCGCGATCCGGGAAGGACCGGGGGCAGGGCCCCCGGCGCGCCCTCCGGCATTTCCAAGGCTCGAAGAAACACGGGGGAGAGGCTCACATGAGCAAGACGATCATCATCACCGGCGGCGCGCGCGGCATCGGCAAGGCCTGCGCGCAGGTCTTTCTGGATGCAGGCTGGCGCGTGGGCATCGTGGGCCGCACGCCCGAAACGGTGGCCGAGATGGCCGACAGCCACGAGAACGCGCTGGCCTTGCCCTGCGACGTGGTGGACGAGGCGCAGGTGGATACCGCCTTCGACAAGGCGATGGCCGAATGGGGGCGCATCGACGCGCTGTTCAACAACGCGGGCGTGTCCGTCATGGGTGGCCCGGTGGACGAGATCAGCGTCGACGACTGGCGCAAGTGCATCGACATCAACGTGACCGGCTCTTTCATCTGCGCGCGCGCGGCGTTTGGCCGGATGCGCAGGCAGGACCCGATGGGCGGTCGGATCATCAACAACGGTTCGGTCTCGGCCTATGTGCCGCGCTGGGGATCGGCGCCCTACACCGCGTCGAAGCATGCGATCACCGGGCTGACGCGGTCGCTCTCGCTGGACGGGCGGCCCTACAACATCGCCTGCGGGCAGATCGACATCGGCAACGCGCTGACCGACATGGCGGAGAAGATGACCAAGGGCGTGCCGCAGGCCGACGGCTCCATCGAGGTCGAGCCGGTGATGGACGTGGCGCACGTGGCGTCGTCGGTGCTGCACATGGCGTCGCTGCCGCTGGAGGCGAACGTACAGTTCATGACGGTCATGGCCTCCGCGATGCCCTACATCGGGCGCGGCTGAGCTTTTCCGGGCGGGCGACGGGGTTTCCCCGCCGTGTCACGTCATGGAAGACAACGGATCACTGGGCCGTTCGGGTGTATGCCCGGGCGGCCCTGCCGTTTCAGGGCCATGCAAATCGGCCGTTTCCGGCACCGAGGGGCATGACAGGCTGAACCGGGAGCGGACGCTTCTACCGCTGCGCCGGCACGGGCCTGCGGACACGGCCGCGCACCACCCGCTCCCGCTGCCAGATATAAAGCCCCGAGGCGATGATGATCGCCCCGCCGCCCAGCGTCCATACGGTCGGCAGGGTGTCGAACAGCGCCCAGCCCGCGAAGGCGGCCATGAAGATCTGCACGTAGACCACCGGCGCAAGGATCGAGGCGTCCGCCAGCCGATGGCCCGCCGTCGCCGCAATGTGCCCCGTGGCCCCGAAACACCCGATCAGCACGAAGGGCACCCACGCCCAGCCCGAGGGCCAGGTCCAGCCCTGCAGCACGAAGGGCATCAGGCACAGAGCGGCGACTCCCGAGGACCAGAGCTGCTGCGTCGCGTTGGCCTCCACGTCCGACAGCATCCGCGTCAGGATGAAGTAGAAGGCGGCACAGACCAGCGCGCCGAGCGACAGAAACATGGCGGGGTGGAAATCCGCGCCCCAGGGCTGCATCACCACCAGCACGCCCGCAAAGCCGCAGCAGACCGCCACGATCCGCCTCAGGCCCACCTTCTCGCCCAGCAGCGGGATCGCCAGCAGCGTGATGGCGATGGGTCCCGCGAACATGATCGTCGTGGTGACGGTGATCGGCAGGAACTGCAGGGCCGAGAAGTTCAGCACCGTCGATCCCAGCAGGAAGAGCGAGCGCAGCAACTGCTTGAACGGCGCATGGCTCCGGAAGGCCGACGGATCGCGCAGGCCGAACAGCAGGACGGCGACAAGGAAATGCCCGGTGTAGCGGGCAAAGACCACCTGCAGCGCAGGCAGCCCCGCGATGATCAGAAGCTTCGCGGAACTGTCGATGCAGGTGAAGAAGGCCACCGCCAGCACCATCAGCAGCACACCCGTTCGGGTGCGGTCCTCGCGCGGTTTCACCTCCGACATCCTCGGTCCTCTCGCTTCAGGGGGCGGGTTCAGCGCGCCGGTGTCAGGCCGCCGCCCAGCCGCCGTCGATCACATGCGCCTGGCCGGTGGTGAAGGCGCTCTCGTCCGAGCCCAGGTAGATCGCCAGGTGCGCGATCTCCTCCGCGGTGCCGATCCGGCCCATGGGCTGGCGCGCCTCGAAGGCCTTGCGCGCCTCCTCGTAATCGCCCATCGCCCGCAGCCGGTCGTGCAGGGAGGGGCTGTCGACCGTGCCCGGACAGATGCAGTTCACCCGGATGCCCTGCTTGACGTAATCGACCGCGACGGACTTCGTCAGCCCGATCACCGCCGCCTTCGACATGCCGTAGATGCAGCGGTTGGGCGCCGCCACGATGGACGACGCCACGGAGGCGATGTTGACGATGGACCCGCCGCCGCGCGAGATCATCCCCGGCAGCGCAGCCTGCATTGCATGGAACTGGCTGCGGACGTTCAGCGCGATGGCGAAGTCGAACTCGTCGTCGGTGGCGTCGAGCAGCGGGCCCGCGTGCACGAAGCCCGCGCAGTTCACCAGCACGTCCGGTGCCGCCGCCTCGATGGCCGCGCGCACCGCCGCCTTGTCGGTCACGTCCAGCGCCGCCGTCTCGCAGCCGAGGCCCTCCATCAGCCCGGCCTTCAGGTCCGTGGCCACGACGGTGGCGCCCTCGCGCAGGTAGCCCTCGGCGATGGCGCGGCCGATGCCCTGTCCGGCGGCGGTGATGAAGGCGCGTTTGCCCTGCAGTCTCATGGTTGTCCTCCCGTATGGTCGCCGGGGCTCATACCCCGGTGTAATGTCCCGGCACGTCGCGTGGCGTCAGGGGCCGTCCCTCGCGGGCCGACAGCGCGCAGGCCAGCGTCATCTCCATCGCCGCGATCCCGTCCGCGGCGGTGCAAAGCACGTCATCCTCGCCGCCCGCGACGACGGCCGCAAACCGCTCGATCTGCGCCAGCAGCGGGTCGATCCGGTCGAAGCGCGCGCCGTCGGTCCGCGCCAGCGGTTTCGACCACTCGATCTCCCCCGGCCCGGAGCGCCCCCAGCGGGTCAGCGACGGAAAGGCCAGCGCCCCCTCGGTGCCCGTCACGCGCAGGTAATCCTCGCCCGATCCGGCAATCGCCGGGTTCTCGGACGATGCGCTCTCGAACGACCAGGGCGAGGCGCCCGCGTCCGAGATCAGGAAGGACCCCAGCGCGCCGTTGCCGAACCGGAAGGCCAGCGCGGCGGTGTCCTCGATCTCGAACCCCCGCCGGGCAGAGGAGAGCAGGGCCGTCACCTCCGTCATTTCGCCGATCAGGAACCGCAGGAGGTCGATCTCGTGCGTCATGTTGGTCAGCAGCGGCCCGGCCCCGGGTTTCCGCCGCCAGTCGGCCTCGTAATAGCTGTCGTGCTTGCGCAGGGACCAGAAACCCTGCACGCCCACCAGCGGGCCGATGGCCGACAGCGCCTCTCGTCCCGCGATGGAGAACGGATGGCAGCGCCGGTGATGCCCGGTGAAAAGCGGCAGGTCCGCCGCCTCCGCCGCATCCCGCAGGGCGCGTGCGTCGTCGAGCGTGCCGGCCAGCGGCTTCTCCGCGATCACCGCCCAGCCCCGCGACAGGCAGGCAAGGGTGGAGGCATGGTGATCCTGCGTCGGCGTCGCCACAACGGCGGCGCGCACCCGCTCCGGCACCTCGTCCAGCGCGGCCACCATGGGCAGCCCCTTCGCCGCCAGCGCCTCGCGCAGGGGGGCATGCGGCTCCACCACGGCCACAAGGTCGATCATCTCCGACAGGCCCGCCACCTCGATATGGCGCTGCCCGATGGAGCCGGCGCCCACCACGCACAACGGCAAACGTGTCATGAAGTCGTCCTCTCGTTCCGTCTTACGGGCAACGGCAACCAATGCGCCCCTGCCTTCATCTTGGTGAAAATACCTCGGGGGTGCGGGGGCAGCGCCCCCGCGGGTCGTCCCGGCGCAGCCGGGGCGAAACCCCTCACATCACCGCGCCGATCTGCCAGGGCACGAACTCGAAATCGCCCAGCCCCTGCAGCTCCGACTTCGTCTTCTCGCCCGAAGCCATGCGCAGCCACATCTCGTAGATCTCGCGGCCGACCTCCTCCACCGACTTGCCCTCGGTCAGGATCGAGCCCGCGTTGATGTCCATGTCCTCGGTCAGGCGGTTGAACATCTCGGTGTTTGTCGCGACCTTCATCGAGGGCGAGGGCTTCGCGCCGAAGGCAGACCCGCGCCCGGTGGTGAAGCACACGAGGTTGCACCCCGAGGCGATCTGGCCGGTGACCGAGGCCGGGTCGTAACCGGGGCTGTCCATGAAGGTGAAGCCCTTCGCCGTCACGGGCTCCGCGTACTTGTAGACGCCGGTCAGGGGCGTGGTGCCGCCCTTGGCCGCCGCGCCCAGCGACTTCTCGAGGATCGTGGTCAGGCCGCCCTTCTTGTTGCCGGGCGAGGGGTTGTTGTCCATCGAGCCCTTGTTGCGCGCGGTGTAATCCTCCCACCAGCGGATCAGCCCGACCAGCTTCTCGCCCACCTCGCGGTCGACCGCGCGGGCGGTCAGCAGGTGCTCGGCGCCGTAGATCTCGGGCGTTTCGGCCAACACGCCGGTGCCGCCCTGGGCCACCAGCAGGTCGCAGGCGTGGCCCACGGCGGGGTTCGCCGTGATGCCCGACCACGCGTCCGAGCCGCCGCACTGGAGCGCGACCATCAGTTCCGAGGCCGGGCATTCCTCGCGCTGCGCATCGTTCACAACCGGCAGCATCGCCTCGATCTTGCGGATGCCCAGCTCGACCGTCTTGCGCAGGCCGCCCACGTCCTGGATGTTCATCGACTGGAACAGCGGGCCCGGCGTCAGGCCATAGGCCTCCACCAGCCAGTCGATCTGGTTCATCTCGCAGCCCAGTCCCGCCATCAGCACGCCGCCGACGTTTGGGTTCTTGGCATAGCCCCACATCACGCGCTGCAGCGCCTCGAAGCCTTCCGATCCCTGTCCGGCCATGCCGCAGCCCGTGCCGTGCACGAAGGCCGCGACGCCGTCGACATTCGGATAGTCGGCCAGTCGTTCCGGGGTGAAATGCGCCGCGATCTGCCGGGCCGCGGTGGCGGAGCAGTTGACCGAGGTCAGCACGGCGATGAAGTTCCGCGTCCCGACCCGGCCCGACGCCCGCCGGTACCCCATGAAGGTATCCTGCGTCTTGGCCGGCGCGGCGGGGCGGATGTTCGTCGCATACTCGTATTCGGTGTCGACGTTGCGGAAATCGAGGTTGTGGGTGTGCACATGCGCGCCCTCGGCGATGTCCTCGGCGGCAAAGCCGATCACCTGCGCGTACTTGATGACCGGCTCGCCCCTGGCGATGGCGCGGGTGGCGAGCTTGTGGCCGCGCGGGATCAGTTGCGTGGCGCCGTGGCTGCCCGCCTCGAGGGCGGTCACGGCGGTGACGACATTGTCGGCCTCGGACAAACGAACGGTGGTCATTGCGATCTCTCTTGCTTCATGCAGACACCGGGCAGGAGCCCGGCGGTGATCTTCTAATATTCCAGTTTCGGGTGCTGGGTTGGCTTGTGCGCCTTTCGGGCGGGGGATTCAAGTCATGCGCAAACCGGGCTGTCGGATTTCCGGCGGTGGATCGGGATGTGCGCCGTGCCTGACAGCCGCGCCCGCGTGTCGTGCCACAGGGTGCGCCGGGCCTGCCGGTCGCGCAGCTCCGTCTGCGGCGCGCGGCGGGACCGGGCCGCGAAACCGGCCATCACGCGGCCGGGCGTCAGCGGCTCGAGCACGTTGGCGACCACGAGGCAGCCTTCGGTTTCGAAGCGGGAGACCTGTTCGGGGGGTGCCATCAACGGCATCGGCGGGGCCCTTTCGGCGGGGCGGCGCCACGACGGGCGCCCGTCCTTGCTGAGGATATGGGACCGGGG
Source organism: Sagittula sp. (assembly GCF_052825245.1). Classification (NCBI taxonomy): domain Bacteria; kingdom Pseudomonadati; phylum Pseudomonadota; class Alphaproteobacteria; order Rhodobacterales; family Roseobacteraceae; genus Sagittula; species Sagittula sp. The sequence continues at coordinate 138,714 of NZ_JBRBWD010000038.1, read as the reverse complement.
GCCTTGCCCCGGACCCCGGGATATGTCGCGCCCCGTCCGTGATGCGGGGCGAAAGCGGCGCCCGGGCGGTACGGCCCGCCCGGGCGCGCAGGGCCTTACAGGAAGACCGTCACGATGGGCGGCCAGGCCAGCAGCACCGCCAGCGCCAGAAGCTGGAGCGCGATGAACGGCAGGAAGCCCTTGAAGATGTCCGTCAGCGAGATGTGCGGCGGCGCCACCGACTTCAGGTAGAAGGCGGCCGGGCCGAAGGGGGGCGACAGGAAACTGACCTGCATGTTCATGCAGAACACCACGCCGAACCAGATCGGGATCATCCGCGCGTCGACGTGAGCGAACCAGCCGATCTCTTCGGCGGGCAGGCGGACGACGATGGGGAGGAAGACCGGCATGATCAGCAGCACGATGCCCACCCAGTCCATGAACATCCCCATGATCAGAAAGATGAACATCATGATCAGGATCACGCCCATGGTCGGCATGTCGGCACCCACGATCATGTTGGCCACGTAGGTCGGCCCGCCCGCGAGGGTGTAGGCGGCGGCCAGCGCGGCGGCACCAATGGTGACCCAGATGATCGTGCCGGTGGACTTCACCGTGCGCAGGAGCGCGTCCCACACGATCTCGATGGTCATCTCGCGCCGGATCAGGCCGATCACGAAGACGGCGACGACGCCCATGCCGGCGGCCTCGGTGATGCCGGTGATGCCGCCGTAGATCGACCCCAAGACCACGCCGATCACCACCGTGGGCGCGATCAGGCCACGGCCCATCTCCCAGCCCGCGGCGGTGCGCTCGCGTCCGACCAGCGCGAAGGCGATCACCCCGAAGAGGACAAAGGCCCCGGCAAGCCACGGAAGGTCCGACACCATGCCAAGGAGGATCGGCTCGACGCCCTCGGTGGGGACGTTCATGCCGAAGATGGTGAAGAACAGCGCGCGGACCAGCAGCGCGGCGGTGATGTACATGCCGAGCTTCGAGATGAAGCCGAGGAACATCATCCGTTTCTCGTTGCCCTTGGGCGCATCCGGGTCCTCGGGCGGCAGTGGCGCCATCTCGGGGCTCATCCGTGTCCGCACCACGATGTAGATGATGAAGAAGGACGCCAGCATGAAGCCCGGCAGGAAGGACGCGGTGAACAGCGCCTTGATCGATGTCTCCGTTACGAGGCCGTAGAAGATCAGCACGATGGACGGCGGGATCATGGTGCCCAGAGAGCCGGAGGCGCAGATCGTGCCGATGGCGAGGTTCTGGTTGTAGCCCAGCCGCAGCATCTGGGGCAGGGCGATCAGGCCCAGAAGCACGACCTCGCCGCCGATGATGCCCGACATGGCGGCCATGATGACGGCCATGACCGAGGTCACGATGGCGATGCCGCCCCGGGTCCGACTGAGCCAGACATTGAGCGACGAATACATGTCCCGTGCGATGCCGGATCGCTCCAGCAACGCGGCCATGAATATGAACAGCGGCACCGAGATCAGGACGTAGTTGACCATCTGCCGGTAGATCGCCTGGCCCAGCACCGAGAACGGCCCCATGCCGAAGTTGCGGAACAGGATGTCGGTGTCGAACTTCAGAAGCAGCGTGACCACGGCCAGGAAGGCCGAGGCGAAGCCCAGCGGCATCCCGATGGCCAGGAGGGCGAACATCCCGAACAGCAGGACCAGGGAGAGTGTGCCGATATCGACCATTTACTTGTCCCCTTCGAGCGTTTTGCGGATGTTCTCGATTTCGTGTTCGTCGATGTCGTCGGCGGAGTGGTGTTCCGGCGCCTTGTTCCAGTCGGCGATCAGGTTCGACAGCGCCTGCAGCGCCACCGCAAGGCCGACGACCAGGACGGCCGTCTTGACCGTGCCGGGGATCGGCGGATCCCATGCGGAGCCATAGCCCTCAAGGTTCATCAGACGCCGGATCGCGTCGTTGTACCCGCCCCAGATCAGGCAGCCCACGAAGACCCAGATCAGGAAGACCGACGTGCAGTCGGACGCCTTCTGCATCCAGCGCGGCATCATGTCGTAGATCACGTAGATGCGGATATGGCAGCGCTGCTGCATGGCGTAGAGGCCGGAGAACAGGAACACGAAGGCCGCGATCCAGAGCGACAACTCGTTCGCCCAGAGCGTGCCGCCGTTGAAGATGTAACGCGCCACGACCTCGAAACCCATGGTGACGACGATGAAGGCCGTGGCGATCATCGACAGCCGCCCGAGGACGAGGCTGAAGATGTCGAACGGGCCGGTGCGCTCCACCTCGATCACGCCCTTGAAGTCCGACAGGTAAAGCGAACTGAACAGCAGCGCGAGCAAGATGCTGATCAGGAGCGCCTGCACCAGCGGCCGGCCCCCGGGGCGGATCATCTCGTGCATGCCGATCGGCTCGGCCGTGGTGTATTGCGCGATAAGGAACCAGGCGTAAATCGCCAGCGACAGAATGATGAAGATGAACATGGCCAAGCGGATCGGTCCCCGCATCGACCCGAGCCAGACGCTCTCGCCGTTCATGATATGCCTCCCCGCGACCCCGTTATCGGGGCCCTTGGTGTCAAAAACGGCGGGCCCCGGGAAAGAGCCCGCCGTTGCTGTCCATCGGTCGGATGCGGATGTTATTCCGCGATCAGGCCGAGATCCTTGAGGTAGCTGCGGTGGCTTTCGACCAGTGCAGCGGCCTCGGGCGAACGGCCGGCCCAGTCATCCCACGCGACCTGTGCGGCCTTGCGGAAGTCGGCCCGGTCCTCTGCCGACCAGTTGTGCAGGGTCACGCCCTTCTCGGTCAGCATGGCCGCCGCTTCGGCGTTCTTCTTCTCGTTCGACAGCGCGGTGTGCAGCGTCAGTTTCTGCATCGCGGTGTCGATGATCCGGCGCTGTGCCTCGGTCAGGCCGTCCCACACGCCCTTGTTGCAGGCGAGGTGGTCGGACGGCATGGAGTGGAAGCCCGGGTAGGTCGCGTGGTTCACGAGGTCATAGAGACCGAGGCCCACGTTGTTTGCCAGGCCGGATGCGTCCGCACCGTCGATGATGCCTGTTTCCAGCGCCGTGAAGACCTCGGTGAAATCCATCACGATCGGCTGCGCGCCCAACTGCTCGAAGATCTCGGTTTCGAGGCCCGGGGGCGAACGGAACTTCCAGCCCTTCAGGTCGTCGGGGCCTGCCAGCGGCTGCGACGAAGAGAGCGATTCCTGGCCGTAAAGCCACCAGCCGACCAGCTGCATGCCCTGCGAGTTGTACAGCTCCTGCGCGGCATCGTAGCCACCACCGTAGTAGAGCCACGAGATCTGCTGCCACGGCGTGTCGTAGCCGCCCATGATGTCGCCGACGAACTGGAAGGCCGGGTTCTTGCCGGTCTGGTATGCGCCACCGGTCATGTCGCAGTCGAGAATGCCGTTGATCGCGGCATCGAAGGTCTCGGTCGTGGCCACGACGGACGAGCTGTAGAACATCTCGATGTCGATGGAGCCTTCGGACATGGTTTCCACGTCGTCGGCGAACTGGGCAGCCAGGATGCCCGAGGGATGCTCGGTCGCGTAGTGCGTCTGGATGCGCAGGGTCACGTCCTGCGCCGACGCGCCGGTCGCAACAATGGCAACGGCCGCAGCCGTCGTCAGCAATTTCTTCATTGTCTCCTCCCATGACGACCGTCTTAGCGGGCCGCCCTATTTGTATGCGGGGTACCTCCACCCCGGTGTCGAAAAGGGGCGCCTCGACCCCGATGCGCAACCGGGATTCTCGTCCCCGGTCCAGGATGGTATACCACCCGTGAAGGTACGCTAACCAAACCCATGTCGACAGGCAAGGATTTTTGGTATACCAAATTTCGCCAGTGGGAGGCGTTGGCTGCATGTTTGCGCGGGCAACAAAAAATATAACGGAAAGAAAAGGCTAGGGCGCAGCATGGCCGAGGAGACCTTGCCGGAGCAGATCGCGAATCGTCTGCGGAGGGACATCCTGCGGGGCGTTCTGCCGCCCGGGACGGCGGTCAAGGAACGCGATCACGCGGGCGAACTTGGCGTGAGCCGCACGCCGATGCGCGAAGCGATTCGAATCCTCGCCAAGGAAGGGCTCGTGATCCTGCGCCCGGCGCGGTCGCCCATCGTGGCGCAGCCGTCCTTCGAGGACGTGGCGCACAACATCGAGGTGATGACCGCGCTGGAGCTCCTGTCCGCGAGGCTCGCCTGCGAACGCGCCTCGGACGCGGAGATCGACCACATCAGCGACGTCGCGGCCCGGATGGCCCGCGAATACGACAAGCTCGACAAGCTGGAGGTCTTCGAGATCGACATGAGCTTTCACCGCGCCATCGCGGAGGCGGCGGGCAACCCGGTCCTGGCCGAGATGCACCGCGCCCTGCTGGCACGGCTGTGGCGGGCGCGCTACCTCTCGGCCAGCCGCAAGCACGCAAGGGACCGGGTGCTGGACCAGCACGCGGCCATCGTGCAGGGCCTCAGGGCCCGCGACGTCGCAGAAGTGGAAAAGAGCCTCAGGGCACACCTCGACCACCTGCTGATCAACGTGGCGGATTTCTTCGATTCCGAGCAGACCGGGACCACGGATCCGGCCTCTGCCGCGACCTCCGGCTGAACGGCCACGGTGCGGCCGGAACGACATCTTCAGACAAGACACCCCAGGAAAGGACAGAAATGAAACTCTTGCGCTACGGCCCGGCGGGCCAGGAAAAGCCCGGTATGCTGGACGATGAAGGCCGCGTGCGCGACCTGTCGGCCCATGTCAGCGACTTCGCAGGCGAGAGCGTCTCCATCGAGGCGCTCGACAAGCTGCGGTCGGTGGACGTGTCGAGCCTGCCGGTGGTCGAGAACCCGGGCCGCATCGGCGCCTGCCTCGCCACCGTGCCGAACTTCTTCTGCATCGGCCTGAACTACGCCAAGCACGCGGCCGAAACCGGCGCGGAACCGCCGAAGGAGCCGATCATCTTCAACAAGGCGACCTCGTCGCTGTCCGGTCCCTTCGACCCGGTGGTGATCCCGCGCGGCTCGGTGAAGTCGGACTGGGAGGTCGAGCTGGGCGTGGTGATCGGCAAGACCGCCTCCTACATCACGGAAGCCGAGGCGCTGTCCCACGTGGCGGGCTACTGCGTCATCAACGACATGTCCGAGCGCGAGTACCAGATCGAGCGCGGCGGCACGTGGATGAAGGGCAAGTCCGCCCCGACCTTCGGCCCGACCGGCCCGTGGCTGGTGACCGCCGACGAGATCCCGGACCCGCAGAAGCTGGCGCTGTCGCTGAAGCTGAACGGCGAGACGGTGCAGGATTCGAACACCGACGACATGATCTTCGGCGTGGCCGAGATCGTGGCGTACATGTCGAACTTCATGCTGCTGCAACCGGGCGACATCATCGCCACCGGCACGCCCTCGGGTGTGGGCATGGGCATGAAACCCCAGCGCTTCCTGAAGCCGGGCGACGTGATGGAGGTCTATGTCGAAGGCCTCGGCACGCAGAAGCAGGAAACCGTCGCGGCGGAGTGAAGTGCCTCGGATCGCTGGCGCGATCCGATCCGCGCGGGCCTTGCCCGCGCCACGCGGGAGAGGCGCTGCCTCCCCCGTACCCCCTCCGGGACAGCGCCCGACGAGATACGGAGCGTGATGGCCGGAGGGTGCGTTAACCGATGGTTAACCGGCCGGCGCTCAATGGATGAGCGACCCGCCGTTCACGTCGACCTCCGACCCGGTGACATAGGCCGAGAGGTCGGAGGCGAGGAACAGGCAGCAGCCAGCCACGTCCGAAGCCTCGCCCGCGCGGCCCATCGGAATGCCCGCCAGGATCTGTTCCATCATCTCCGGCGTCAGCTTTCCCGCGGTGATGTCGGTCGCGATGAAGCCGGGGCAGACCGCGTTGGCGCGGATGCCGTCGGGCGCCAGTTCGCGGCCCATCGCCTTGGTCAGGCCTAGGATGCCGGCCTTGGCGGCTGAGTAATGCGGCCCGCCTAAGATGCCGCCACCACGCTGCGCCGAGACCGAGGATATGTTGACGATGGCGCCGGTCCTGCGGTCGCGCATGTGCGGGATCACCGCCTGGCTCATGTAGAGCGTGCCGCGCAGGTTCACGTCGGTCACGGCGTCGTAGTTGGCAGGTTCGATCTGCATCAGCTTCAGCGGCTGGGTGATGCCCGCGTTGTTCACCAGCACGTCGATCTGGCCGAAGGCGGCGATGGCCGCCCCGGCGGCGGCATTGCAGGCGGGCTTGTCCGTGACGTTGCAGGCGAGGCCGATGTGGCCTTCACCGGGCAGATCGGCTGCAGCGGCCTCGGCGGCGCTGGTGTCGAGGTCGAGGATGGCCACCCGCGCGCCATGTTCGGCGAAGAGTTTCGCGGTGGCCTTGCCCAGCCCGCGCGGGCTGGCGGCGCCGGTGATGAGGGCGGTCTTGTCCTTCAGGAGCATGATGGGTTTCCCGTGGCTGGCGGGGAGGGGGCGGGGCCTGTCCTCCCGGAATGGGTTGCGAGAGAGGCGGGGATCAGAGGCGCGCCCTGACCCGTTCGGTGATGGCCCGGACGGACAGACCGTACTGGTCGTGCAGGGTCGGCAGGGCGCCCGCGTCGAGGAATTCGTCCGGCAGGGCGATGCTGTCGAAGGCCGGATGGATGCCCGCGCGCATCAGCGCCGCGGCGACGGCCTCCCCCAATCCGCCGACGATGGTGTGGTTCTCAAGCGTGACCACGAGCCGCCCGGTCTTCGCCGCCTCCGCCCTGATCGTGTCGACGTCGAGGGGTTTGATCGTCGGCACATGCAGGACCGCGCAGTCGGTGCCGTCCTGTTTCAGCGCCTTGGCGGCATCGAGCGCGCGCATGGTCATGAAGCCGGTGGAGATGAACAGCACGTCGCGCCCATCGTGGATCAGCTTGGCCTTGCCCAGTTCGAACCGGTAGCCGTATTCGCCCAGCACGTCCGGGACCTTGCCGCGCAGGAGGCGCATGTAGACCGGGCCGGGGTGGTCGGCGATGGCGTGGGTGGCCTGCGTGATCTCCGTCGCGTCGCAGGGATCGACGATGGTGAGGTTGGGCATGCCGCGGAAGATCGCCAGATCCTCGGTTGCCTGGTGGCTGGGTCCATAGCCGGTCGTCAGGCCGGGCAGGGCACAGACGATCTTCACCGGCAGGTTCTCCTCCGCGATGGCCATGACGATGAAGTCGTAGGCGCGACGGGAGGCGAAGACGGCATAGGTGGTGGCGAAGGGGGTGAACCCCTCGCGCGCCAGCCCGGCGGCGGCAGAGATCATCACCTGTTCGGCCATGCCCATCTGGTAGAACCGATCGGGGTAGGCTTTGGCAAAGACATGCAGGTCGGTGTATTTCGACAGGTCGGCGGTGAGGCCGACGATGTCGTCGCGGGTCTTTGCCAGCTCGCAGAGCGCCTCGCCGAAGGGAGCGGTGACAGTTTCGCGGCCCTCGGCGTCGAGAGAGGCGATCATTGCGGAGGTGGTCAGCCGTTCTCCGGTCTCCGAGACGGGGAGGGTGCGGGGCTGGTGCTTGGGCTTGCGGCGGCTCAGCGCGCCGGTCGGGGCTTCGGTCATGGGGTGTCTCCGGGGCAGGGGTTTCGTAGCGAAACCGGCCCGTGATCGGGGGTCAGGCAGGCATCTGCCCGTCGAGATGGGCGATGGCGCGGGACCATTCGGAGGGCTCCACGCGGACGAAATGGGTGATCTCCCGCTCTTCTAGGAAGGGCACGCCCTTGCACATCTGGGTCTTGCAGATGATGACGCGGGGCCGGGGATCGGTCAGGTTGCGGGCGGCGTCGAAGGCGCCCACCAGTGCGTCCAGATCGTTGCCGTCCACCTCCTGCGCGTGCCAGCCGAACGCCGCCCACTTCGGGGCCTCGTCGCCCTTGGCGAGCGCCGCGGTGGTCGGCCCGTCGGCCTGCTGGTCGTTGAAGTCGACGATGCAGATCAGGTTGTCGAGCCGGTGGCTGCTGGCGGCCATGACTGCCTCCCAGGTCGAGCCTTCGCCCAGCTCTCCGTCCGACATCATGTTGTACACGAAGGATTTGCTGTTCTTGCGCTTCAGCCCGAGCGCGGCGCCTACCGCGATGCCAAGACCGTGGCCGAGGCTGCCGCCGGTGATCTCCATGCCCGGCGTGTAGGCGGCCATGCCCGACATAGGCATCCGCGAATCGTCCATGCCGTAGGTGCCGATCTCGTCCTCGGGCAGGATGCCGGCTTCGATCAGGGCGGCGTAGAGGGCGATGGCATAGTGACCGATCGACAGGTAGAAGCGGTCGCGCCCTTCCCAGTCCGGATCCTTCGGGTCGTAGGTCAGGGCGTGGAAATAGCTGGTGGCCAGCACGTCCGCCACGCCGAGCGCCTGCCCGATGTAGCCCTGTCCCTGCACTTCGGCCATGCGCAGCGCATGGCGTCTGATCGCCCATGCGCGGCGCGCGAGACTCACATTGGAGCCCGCGTGGGGGTCTGTGGACATGTCTCCTCCCTTGCCCATCTTTTGGTATACCATTCCACCCCCGGACGGTCCTTTGCGCAAGGGGTCGCGTCACGAATGTCGTATTTGGCAGGAAATCCGGCGTTTTGTGTTTGAGTGCCAAGAGGTTCACGTCTTTCATGGGCAGGAAAGGGGACCTCATGGATTTCGGACTGAGCGACGAGCAGGAGATGATCGTCTCCACGGTGAGGAGTTTCGTGGAGAAGGAGATCTATCCCCACGAGGCAGAGGTCGAGCGCACCGGGGAAGTACCGCCGGGTCTTGGCGAAGACTTGAAGCGCAAGGTGATCGAACTGGGCTTCTACGCTTGCAACTTCCCGGAGGAGGTGGGCGGCGCGGGTCTGTCGCACCTCGATTTCACGCTGGTGGAGCGGGAACTGGGGCGGGGCTCCATGGCGCTCACGCATTTCTTCGGGCGGCCGCAGAACATCCTGATGGCCTGCGAGGGCGAGCAGAAGGAGCGTTACCTTCTGCCCGCCGTGCGGGGGGAGCGGATGGATGCACTGGCGATGACCGAGCCGGAGGCGGGATCCGACGTCCGTGGGATGCGCTGCACCGCCGTGCGCGACGGCACGGACTGGATCGTCAACGGCACGAAACACTTCATCTCCGGCGCGGATCACGCTGATTTCTTTATCGTTTTCGTGGCGACGGGCGTAGACGAGACGCCGAAGGGGCCGAAGAAGCGGATCACCTGTTTCCTTGTCGACCGGGGGCATCCGGGGTTCACGGTGCGTGACGGATACCGGTCGGTGTCGCACCGCGGATACAAGAACTGCGTGCTGGAATTCTCTGACTGCCGCCTGCCGGAGGGGCAGGTGCTGGGCGAGGTCGACGGCGGTTTCGCAGTCATGAACGAATGGCTCTACGCCACGCGGCTGACGGTGGCGGCCTTCTGCGTGGGCCGGGCGCGGCGGTGTTTCGACATGGCGGTGGAGTACGCCGCGCAGCGCAAGCAGTTCGGCCAGCCCATCGCCGGGTTCCAGGGTGTGTCCTTCCAGGTGGCGGACATGGTGACGGAGATCGACGCCTCGGATCTCCTGACGCTGATGGGGGCATGGCGGCTGGACCAGGGGCTGCCCGCCAATCGCGAGATCGCATCGGCCAAGGTGCACGCGTCGGAGATGCTGGCAAAGGTCACCGACACGACGCTGCAGATCTTCGGCGGCATGGGCCTGATGGACGATTTCCCGATCGAGCGGTTCTGGCGCGATGCGCGGGTGGAGCGGATATGGGACGGCACGTCGGAGATCCAGAGGCATATCATCAGCCGGGAAATCTTCCGGCCGCTGGGGGCGTGATGAGGCGCGTGATGACTGGGCACAAGGCGGCGCAAAGCCCCGCCCTACGAACCGTTGCGCAGGCGGGCAAGGCATGAGCGGACTGGACCGTTTGCTCAGGCCCCGCAGCATCGCGGTGATCGGCGGCGGCGCTTGGTGCACGAATGTGGTCCGCGAGTGCACGAAGATCGGTTTCGAGGGGCCGGTCTGGCCGGTCCATCCGACGCGGAAGGAGATCGGCGGCGTACCAGCTTATCCCACGGTCGAGTCCCTGCCTGAGCCGCCCGACGCCTGCTTTGTCGGGATCAACCGGACGGCGACGGTTGAGGCGCTGCGCGTCCTGCGGGACGCCGGGGCGGGCGGTGCGGTGTGCTTTGCCGCCGGGTTCAGCGAGGCGCGGGCGGAGCTGGCCGATGGCGGCGACCTGCAGGAGGCGCTGCGCGCGGCGGCGGACGGGATGCCGTTCCTCGGGCCGAACTGCTACGGTTTTGTGAACGCGCTGGACGGCGCCGCACTCTGGCCCGATCAGCACGGGCTGATCCGGCGCGAGGCGGGCGTGGCGATCCTGACGCAGAGCTCCAATGTCGCGCTGAACCTGTCGATGCAGGCGCGCGGCCTGCCCATCGCCTATATCGGCACGGTCGGAAACGAGGCCTGCATCGACCTCGCACGGTTCGGCGAGGCGCTGGTGGAGGACCCTCGCGTGACGGCGTTGGGGCTGTATATCGAGGGCATCCGCGACGTGCGGGGGATGGAGCGGCTGGCGGCCCGCGCCCGGGCGCTTGGCAAGCGGATCGTGGCGATGAAGCTTGGCGCGTCGGAACAGTCGGCGCGGGCGGCTGTGTCGCACACCGCGTCGCTGACCGGTTCGGACGTGGGCGCGCGGGCGTTGCTGCGGCGGCTAGGGATTGCGCAGGTCGGGTCCTTGAGCGCCTTCCTCGAGACTCTGAAGATCCTCGATGGCGTGGGGCCACTGGGCTCCGACCGGATCGCGTCGATGTCCTGTTCGGGCGGCGAGGCGAGCCTGATGGCCGACAGCGCGCTCGGGCGGGGCGTGTCGTTCCCGCCGCTCGGCAAGGCGCAGACGGAGGCGTTGCGCGCGGCCTTGGGGCCGAAGGTCGCGCTCGCCAACCCGTTGGATTACAACACCTATATCTGGGGCGACGTGTCCGCCATGACCGCAGCCTTCGCGGCGATGATGGCGGGTGAGGCGGCGCTGGGGCTGGTGGTGCTGGACTTCCCCCGCGTGGACCGCTGTTCGGTGGACGACTGGATGCCGGTGCTCGACGCCGTGGCGGGGGCCATGGAGCGGTCGGGCAAGCCGGTGGCGGTGCTGTCCACGCTGGTGGAAACCCTGCCGGAGACTGTCGCCGAAGCCTGCCATGCGCGCGGGATCCTGATGCTGTGCGACCTTCCCGCCGCGCTCGACGCCGTGTCGGCGGCAGCCTTCCTGGGGCAGGAGGCGCAGGCCGCGCCGGTCCTGTTGCCAGGGGACGCGGGCATCCAAGGCGAGCGGGGCTTTTTCGTGGGGGCGGAGGGCGCGCTGTTGAACGAGGACACCGCCAAGGGCGCGCTGGCGCGTGCCGGGATGCGGGTGCCGGGCCGGCGGCAGGTCCGGGTGGCCGGAGCCGCGGAGGCCGCGGCGGAGATCGGCCTGCCGGTGGCGGTCAAGGCCGTCGGAGTGGCGCACAAGACGGAGGCCGGCGGCGTTGCCCTGAACCTCCGCACAGCGGAGGCCGTGGCCGCGGCGGCGGCTGCCATGGGCACGCCGGAGGTGCTGGTCGAGGAGATGATCGGTGGCACTGTCGCAGAGCTTTTGCTGGGCGTGGTGCACGATCCGGCGCATGGCTTCGTGTTGACGCTGGGGGCCGGGGGCGTGCTGACGGAGGTCTGGCAGGACACTGTGTCGATGCTGCTGCCGGTGACCGAGGCCGAGGTGCGCGGCGCGCTGAACCGCTTGCGTCTGGCGCCGGTGCTGGCAGGGTGGCGCGGCGCGCCGGGTGCGGACCTGGACGCGGTCTGGCGGGCGGTCGAGGCGGTGCAGACCCTCGTTGCGGCGCATGCCGGAGAGATCGCCGAGGTGGAGATCAACCCGCTGATCTGCAGGGAAAAAGACGCCGTGGCGGTGGATGCGCTGATCCGGCTGAACGACAGGGAAGGACTTTGACGATGCCATTGGAGATGAACAAGGAGGTCTTCGTGACCTGCGCGGTGACCGGGTCGGGGGGCACGCAGGACCGCAGCCCGCATGTGCCGCGCTCTCCGAAGGACATCGCCGAAAGCGCCATCGCCGCGGCGAAGGCGGGGGCTGCGGTGGTGCATTGCCACGTCCGCGACCCGGACAGCGGCGCACCGTCGCGACGGCTCGACCTCTACCGCGAGGTCACCGACCGGATCCGCGATGCGGAGGTCGACGTGGTGCTGAACCTGACGGCGGGCATGGGCGGCGACATGGTGTTCGGCCCCACGTCTTCGCCCCTGCCGCTGCGGGAGACGGGCACCGACATGGTCGGCGCGGAAGAGCGTGTCGCCCATGTGGCGGAGTGCCTGCCTGAGATCTGCACGCTCGATTGCGGCACGATGAACTTTGCCGAAGCAGATTACGTCATGACCAACACGCCGGGCATGCTGCGTGCGATGGGCGGCATGATGACCGAACTGGGCGTGAAGCCGGAGATCGAGGCTTTCGACACCGGGCACCTGTGGTTTGCGAAGCAACTGGTGCAGGAGGGCGTGCTGGACGGACCGGCGCTGGTGCAGCTGTGCATGGGTGTGCCCTGGGGCGCGCCGGACGATCTGAACACCTTCATGGCGATGGTCAACAATGTGCCGGACGACTGGACCTTCAGCGCCTTCGCGCTGGGGCGGAACCAGATGGCCTATGTGGCGGCCTCCGTCCTGGCGGGGGGCAACGTGCGGGTCGGGCTGGAGGACAACCTCTGGCTGGAAAAGGGCGTTCTGGCCACCAACGCGCAACTGGTGGAAAAGGCTGTCGGCATCATCGAGGGCCTTGGCGCGCGGGTGATCGGCCCGGCGGAGGTGCGCGAGAAGCTTGGCCTCGTGAAGCGCGCGCCGCGCTGAGGGGAAGGTTGCGCCCGGGTGCGGACGGCAACCGAACCGCGTAACGCAGGGCTGCATTGGCGGCCCTGTTGGTTCATCTGTGCGGCGGCATCGCCTAGGGATGTCCCGAAACGCACCCTTGGTGTTCGGTTTTTCCGAGGCGACTTTTCCGGCGTTGACGTTAGGTCTGTCACTGAACCGCCCGACCGGGGCGGCACAGAATGGAGACAGATATGTCAAGGACTTACCAGATCGCGATCATCGTCGGCAGCCTGCGCAAGGAGTCGTGGAACCGCAAGCTGATCGAAGCGATGACGGCGCTTGCGCCAGACTCCCTCTCGTTCCGGTTCATCGAGATCGGCGACCTGCCGTTCTACAATCAGGATCTCGAAACCGACACGCCCCCGGCGGAATGGACGCGCTTCCGCGAGGAGATGACCGATATCGACGGCGTGCTTTTCGCGACGCCGGAGTACAACCGCACCGTTCCCGCCGTTCTGAAAAACGCGCTGGACGTGGGGTCGCGGCCCTACGGGCAAAGCGTCTGGGGTGGGAAACCGGCGGGGATCGTGACCGCTTCCATGGGGGCGACCGGCGGCTTCGGGGCGAACCACCACCTGCGCCAGAGCCTCGTGTTTCTCGACATGCCGACGCTGCAGCAACCCGAGGCCTACATCGGCAAGGTGCAGGACATCGTGACCGACGACGGCGTGGTCGAGAGTAGCCGCGACTTCCTTGCGGGATTCATGTCGGCCTTTGCCAAGTGGGTCGATACTCACAAGGGCTGACCCATCAGACATGAAAAAGCCCGGTTGGCACCTGGCCGACCGGGCTTTTTTGTCTTTCCGGCAAGGCGCCCTGGATCAGGCGACTTCTTCCAGCTTGATATCCGGGGTCACGCCGAGGGCGAAGCACACGTCGCGCGTCAGTTCCGGGCGGTTCAGCGTGTAGAAGTGCAGCTTGTCCACGCCGCCACGGATCAGGTCGTCGCACAGTTCGGTGCAGATCGCGGTGGCCAGAAGGTCGGTACGGTTGTCCCGCTCTGCCTTCTCGAAGGCGTCGATCACCCATTCGGGGATCTTCGTGCCGCAGGATTCGGCAAAGCGTCGCGCGCCTTTCCAGTTCTCGATCGGCAGGATGCCGGGGGTGACATACTTGTCGATGCCCGCCTTGGCGCAGGCGTCGCGGAAGCGGAAGAAGGTGTCCGCCTCGAAGAAGAACTGGGTCAGCGCCTCGGATGCACCGGCGTCCAGCTTGCGCTTCAGCCAGTCGATGTCGGCCTGACCGCTTGCGGCCTCGGGGTGGATGTCGGGGTAGGCGCCGACGCGAATGGTGAAGTCGCCTTCGGCGGCCAGCGCCTCGATCAGCTCGACGGAGTTGGCAAAACCCTCGGGGTGCGGCTCGAAGCCGGCAGAGCCCTTCGGCGGATCGCCCCGCAGCGCCACGATGTCGTTGACGCCGACCTTGGCGAAGTCACGGGCGACCTGCAGGGTCTCTTCCTTCGTGGCGTTCACGCAGGTCAGATGCGCCGCGGTGCGCAGGCCGGAATGCTTGTGGATCGTTGCCACCACGTCGCGGGTCAGGTCGCGGGTGGTGCCGCCGGCGCCGTAGGTCACCGACACGAAGCGCGGCTTCAGCGGGGCAAGCACCTGAACGGAGTCCCAAAGGCGGAACGTGCCCTCGATGTTCTTGGGCGGGAAGAATTCGAGGCTGATCTCGGGGCGGGTCATGATGTCTGTCTCTCTCGGTCTCGGGCGCGGGTCGTTTGCGACGCATCGCGTTGTGTTTCCGTCTTGCCCTTTACATGGCACGCGGAGCATGGTGAGGCAAACTCATAAATCTCATCTCCAACATGAGGCGCACATGCATATCGAGTTTCGCCACCTCCGGACGATCCGGGCCATTCACGAGGCTGGCGGCGTCGCGAAGGCGGCCGATCAGCTCAACATCACCCAGTCGGCGCTGAGCCATCAGATCAAGGGTCTGGAGGATCAGGCCGGGGTCGAACTGTTTGTGCGGCGGTCGAAACCGATGCGCCTGTCGGCGGCGGGGTTGCGGCTGTTGCGGCTTGCCGAACAGGTTCTGCCGCAGGTCGAGGCGCTGCAGGAAGAGTTTGCCGGTCTGCGCGCGGGCAAGACGGGCCGGATGCACATCGCCATCGAATGCCACGCTTGTTTCGAATGGCTGTTCCCGGTGCTCGAAGGGTTCCGCAAGAAGTTCGGCGACGTGGACGTGGACATCCGCCCGGGGCTGGCCTTCGATGCCTTGCCCGCGCTGATGAAGCAGGACGTGGACGTTGTGATCTCTTCCGATCCGGAGGACCTCGCCGGCGTCGAATTCGTGCCGCTTTTCGACTACGCGCCGGTCTTCGTCGCGTCGTCTTCCCATCCTCTGGCGGCGAAACCCTATGTGGAGGCAGAGGATTTCCGCGGCCAGACGCTGATCACCTATCCGGTCGACCGGGCGCGGCTGGACATCTTCAGCCAGCTCCTGACCCCGGCAAAGGTCGAACCGGCGGCGATCCGGCAGGTGGAACTGACGGCGGTGATCCTGCTGCTGGTCGCCTCCAACCGCGGGGTGTCGGTGCTGCCGGACTGGGTGGTGCGCGAGGTGAAGTATTCCTCCGACTACGTGACGCGGCCGCTGACCAAGAAGGGGCTGACGCGCAGGCTTTATGCCGCGGTGCGCAGCGAGGATCTGGAGAAGCCTTTCATGAAGGAGCTGATCTCGCTTGCCGGGCGGGAGGCGCGGCGCCTGCAGAATGCATGATGTGCCCTTGGTGCAGGATAGGTCAGGTGCAGGCGTCTCGGGCCTGGCCGACGGCGAGCTCCCAGTCGTTGGCATAGCGCCAGCCGGAGACGCGCGGGTTGCGGTTGGCCAGCACCTGATGCGCCTTGCCCGCAAAGCAGGCGCAGTCCACGCCGCTTAGCGTTTCGCGGCAGTAGGCGCCGGGATCGACAAGCTTCCTGTTGCCCTTCCCATCCTTCGCCTCGATCAGGAGAGAGTCGTGGCCAAGCGGCCTGTAGTGCTGGAATTCGGGGAAGGCGGCCGGGTCCGGCTGGGTCAGGGGCGGCATGAACTGGATGCCCACGACAAGGGCGCCGGTTGCAAGGACCGTGACAGCGATGGCGATGGCGTTGGTTCCAATGACGGACATGGCGTACGCTCCTCAACCGGGACAGCGTAACTCTCATGCCCGGACAGGACAAAACCTATCGGTCATCGTGGTTTGCGTAATGTTAAGGCCCGTCAGGCCGGCTGGCTGGCCCGAAAGCGGATGCGTGTCGTTCAGAGAACCTTGAGATCGGACGCCATGGTGCGTCCGTCACGGCCTTCCCGCAGCTCGTAGCTGACCTTCTGATTGTCGGCGAGGCCGGTCAGACCAGAACGTTCGACGGCGGAAATATGTACGAAAACGTCCTTGCCGCCTTCTTCGGGTGCAATAAACCCGTAACCTTTGGTCGTATTGAACCATTTCACGGTGCCATTCGGCATAGTTCCCGTGCTCCTTATCATCGTCCATAGTATGGCCCCGCGCACCGGCGAAGCCGCCCCTTGCGCAGCTGCCGCCTTGGTCCGTTTCAGGGCACGAACGGTGAACTGTCCCGGCAAAGGTGCATGCTGCGACACCATTTTAGGATAGGGCCGTTTGTTCAAATGCAAGGGAAACAGGCTCGTGTTTCATGGGTGCGGCGGTTATGTGAACTTTGCTAATGAAATATGAGCATCTGCGGCAGAAGGAGGCGGCATGCGCATCTACGGTCTGAAGAACTGCGACACGTGCCGGGCGGCGCGTAAGGCGTTCCCCGAGGCGGAATTCGTCGATGTCCGGGAGAGCGGCGTGCCCGCCCACGTGATGGAGTCGGCACTAGCGCAGTTCGGGGACAAGCTGGTGAACACCCGCTCGACCACCTGGCGCGGCCTGTCGGAGGAGGAGCGGGCGGGCGCGCCGCTGGACCTTCTGGCTGCCCACCCGGCGCTGATGAAACGTCCGCTGATCGTCAGCGACGGCGAGATGCACCTGGGCTGGGATGCGGCGACGCGGAGTGCGCTCGGGCTTTGACCGGGCTCAGGCGGGGTGCGCCAGCGTGTCAGGAGCCTGTGGTGCCTCCAGACCGGCAAGCCGGTCCAGAGACAGGGCGCCCGCACCGCGCAGTACCAGCAGCGCAAGAAGCATGACCCACAGGGTACGTTCGTCGATCAGGTCATAGCGGGCGTCGAACAGACGCCCCGGATCGGCGCCGTGGCCCAGTACGTCAGTGGCGGTCTGGACGATCACGAAGCCGGTCATGCCAAGCGCCGAAAGCCGGGTCAGCAGCCCCATGACGATCAGCAGGGGCAGGACGAACTCGGCCAGCGTGCCCGCATAGGCGATGAGGTCGTGCAGCGCCGAGAGCTTCGAGGGATCGTAACCCGCCGCCTCGAACTGGCGCGGGAACATCTGGGCATAGACGCCCGATTCCAGCGTCAGGATGTCGAAGATCCCCTCTGTTCCCTGCCGGTCGAACACCTTCGTGCCGGCGGATTTCCAGAAGTAGCCCAGCAGCGTGGCCGCGAAACCTGCGCGCAGCAAGAGCGGTGTGAGCGGACCGGACAGCCGGTCGAGCCTGCGAGAGAGATCGGCATGGATGGCGGTCAGTCGGTTGAGACGGGTCATGGGACGGGTTCCTCGCAGATGAGATCGGTGATCGCGCCTTCGGTCAGAAGCAGTGTCAGCGTGGCGGAGAGATCGAACGCATCGCCCGCCGCCGCCATCGCCGCGCCGAAGGGCTGGCCTCGCATGAGCGCATCGACGAAAGCGCCGCCACCGGGGGGAAGAGCGTGGACGCGGGGCGTGAAACCCGGCCGGGCGATCAGGGCGTCCTGGGCGACGGGCGTGGGTTTCGGCTGACCGGGGGACATGGTGAAATCGTAGACCTGCACCACCGGCCAGCGGGACCGGATCAGGCGGACGGCAGGGGCAAGCGTCAGACGGGCGCCGAAAAGCGTCGTTTCGTGCATGTTCTGCAGGGCGGACGGGTCGATCGGTGCACGATCGGCAGCGTGATAGCTTTGCCGCAACGCCAGCTCCAGCCGCGCCACGTCCGGCAGGTAGCCAATGTGGGCAAGTGGTTCGAACCCCTCGAGGAATTCAGGAAAGCCGTGCCCATATGTCATCATCAGCGGCGATGCAGGCGGATGGGCGCGCAGGAACAGCCCGGCCACATGGGCGAAGTTCTCCTCCCCAATCAGCCGGGCACAGGCGGGGAAACCCGCGGCCAGCGCCTCGCGCAGGGAGACGGCCACGTTGTTGCGGTACACGTCGTAGCGCCGGCCAGCCGGGCGGCCGGTGCCGTTGGTCAACCCCTCCGGAACGGGCCGGGCGGGGTCGAGCAGGGCGGTGTGAAAGGCGGCCTGGCTCATGGTGCCACCAGTGCGATGGTCTGGTCCACGCGCGCTGCCTCCGCGGCGAGAACGGGCCAGTCGGGGACATCGGTGTCCCATTCCACCAGCACCGGGCGCGGGCCGGAGCGCTGCAGCGTCAGGTCCAGCAGGGCCCAGACCGGATCGGCGACCGGCGCGCCATGGCTGTCGATCAGCAGGACCGCGCCGCGGTCGTCCGTGTCGGTGTCATGCCCGGCCACATGGATCTCACCCACCGCTTCGAGCGGGTAGCGGTCGATGTAGTCCTGCGGGGCGTAGCCGAGGTTGGTGGCCGAGACGAAGACATTGTTCACGTCCAGCAGCAGCCCGCAGCCGGTGCGGCGGGCGATCTCGCGAAGGAAGGCGGGCTCCTCCCATGTGCTGTCCTCGAAAGCGAGGTATGAGGACGGGTTTTCCAGCAGCATCTGCCGTCCGAGGACCTCCTGCACCTCGTCGATATGGCGGCACACGCGGTTCAGCGTAGCATCGGTGTAGGGCAGGGGCAGCAGGTCGTTGAGGAAGGCGCCGTCGTGGGTCGACCACGCGAGATGTTCGGAGAAGCTGGCGGGATCGAGCCAGCCCAGCAGGTGTTTCAACCGGGCAAGGTGGTCGCGGTCCAGCGGGGCCTCGCCCCCGATGGAGAGGCCGACACCGTGCACGGAGATCGGGAACCGTTCGGACAGGGCGCGCAACTGCGCCAGAGGACGGCCGCCATCGCCCATGTAGTTCTCGGCATGGATTTCGAGCCAGGCGACAGGGGCGGGATCGGCCAGAAGGTCGGCGTAGTGCTGCGGCTTGTAGCCGACACCGGGCCGGGCGGGCAGGGAGCGGGGTATATCGAACATGGCGGCATTCCGGAGATGGGGCGGGCCGGGGGGCAAGTCCCGGCCCGCAGGACGGGATCAGGCCTCGGGGATGTCCCGCTCAAGGGGTTCGAGAGAGCCCATGCGCGCCATCCCGTCCATTCCTGCCGGCAGTTCGATGTCCATGCAGGTGCCGGCCTCGACCAGCGTCCATGCGTTGCCCTGGTAGTCGACCTTGGAGGTGCCGGCGCAGGTGGTGCCGGGGCCGGCGGCGCAGTCGTTCTCGCCGGCGAGGGACACGCCGTAGCATTTTTCCTGCTCCTGCGCGGCCACGCCGGTGGCGGCGAACGATGCGGCGATGGCACCTACGAGGGCTGCGGTCTTGAGGGTGGAGGACATGTCTTTTCCTTTCGTCAGACAGTATTCGGTTGTTTGCTTGACCGTGGTCCGGCGGTCCTGCCGGTCGGTGCCCCAAGCCTGACGCGGCGTCCCGCCGCAGGCCATTCACGCAGCCGTGCATCACGCCCGTGTCAGGGCACGTCATGGCTGTGTGACACTGCGCAGCCGCAGAAACCGAATGAAATCAGCGAAACGAAAAAGGGCCCCGAAACAATCGGAGCCCTTTACGTTGCCGGTTCTGACGTAATGTTACAGCAGATCGGGCGGCGTCGCGCTGCGCGACAGCTCGCTCACGATGTCCGTCAGCGATGTTACAGAGGTCTGCTTCTCGCCGAGGCGGCGCACGGTGACCGTCCGCTCCTCGACTTCGCGGTGGCCGATGGCGAGGATGACCGGAACCTTGCCCACGGAATGTTCGCGGACCTTGTAGTTGATCTTCTCGTTGCGGATGTCGGCCTCTGCACGCACGCCCGCCTTTCGCAGTTGCTCCGTCACTTCCTGCACGTAGTCGTCCGCCTCCGAGGTGATGGAGGCGACGACGACCTGACGCGGGGCCAGCCAGAATGGCAGCTTGCCCGCGTGTTCCTCGATCAGGATGCCGACGAAACGCTCGAACGAGCCCAGGGTCGCGCGGTGCAGCATGAAGGGCCGCGTCTTGTCGCCGTTGGGGGCGATGTAGGACGCGTTCAGCCGCTCGGGCAGGTTGGGGTCGACCTGGAAGGTGCCGCACTGCCAGACCCGTCCGATGGCGTCGGTCAGGTAGAAGTCCAGCTTAGGCCCGTAGAAAGCCCCGTCGCCGGGTTCCAGCGTGTAGGTGCGGCCGGTCTTGCGGATCGCTTCCTCGAGCGCGTTCTCGACGTAATCCCAGCTTTCCTCGGTTCCGACGCGCTTTTCGGGACGCGTGGCGAACTTGATCTCGAAGGTCGGGAAGCCGAGCTCGCGGTAGATGTCGGCCAGGAACTCGATGAAGCGGGCGCATTCATCCTCGATCTGCGCCTCGGTGCAGAAGATATGCGCGTCGTCCTGCGTGAAGCCGCGCACCCGCATGATGCCGTGCAGCGCGCCCGAAGGTTCGTAGCGCGCGCAAGAGCCGAACTCGGCCAGCCGCAGGGGCAGGTCGCGGTAGGACTTGAGGCCCTGATTGAAGACCTGCACGTGGCACGGGCAGTTCATCGGCTTCAGCGCGTTGATGCGCGTCTGCTCCTTGTTCTTCGAGGAGGCATCGTCGTTCTCGCCGTCGCGGGACTCGTCCACCTCCACGATGAACATGTGGTGCTGGTACTTGTCCCAGTGGCCCGAGGCCTCCCACAGCTTGCGGTCGACGACCTGCGGCGTGTTGATCTCGTGGTAGCCGCCTGCGCGCTGCTTGCGGCGCATGTAGTCCTGCAGCGTGGTGTAGATCGTCCAGCCGTTCGGGTGCCAGAAGACCTGGCCCGGCGCCTCTTCCTGCATGTGGAAGAGGTCCATCTCGCGGCCCAGCTTGCGGTGGTCGCGCTTTGCGGCCTCCTCCAGCATGTTGAGGTGCTTCTTCAGGTCGTCGCGGTTCTTGAACGCGACGCCGTAGATCCGCTGGAGCATCTGCCGCTTGCTGTCGCCGCGCCAGTAGGCCCCTGCCACGCTCATCAGCTTGAAGGCGTCGCCGGGCACCTGCCCGGTGTTCTGAAGGTGCGGCCCGCGGCAGAGATCCTGCCAGTCGCCGTGCCAGTACATGCGGATCGGCTGACCGTCGTCGGGGATCGCGTTGACCAGCTCGACCTTGTAGTTCTCGCCGGTCTTTTCGTAATGCGCGATGGCATCGGCGCGCGACCAGACCTCCGTCCGGACTGGGTCGCGGGCGTTGATGATCTCCTTCATCTTCTTCTCGATGAGGCCGAGATCCTCGGGCGTGAACGGTTCGGCGCGGTCGAAGTCGTAGTACCAGCCGTGTTCGATGACGGGGCCGATGGTGACCTTCACGTCGGGCCAGATCTCCTGCACGGCGCGCGCCATGATATGCGCGAGGTCGTGGCGGATCAGTTCGAGCGCGGGGCCGTCGTCGGCCAGCGTGTTGATCGCGATGGCGGCGTCGGTCTCGATTGGCCACTGAAGATCGTAGTGCGCGCCGTCCACCTGCGCGGAGATCGCCTTCTTGCCAAGGGATTTGGAAATGGAGGCCGCGACTTCGGCAGGCGTCACGCCCTTGTCGAAGTTACGTTGCGAGCCATCTGGGAAAGTCAGGGAAATCTGGGCCATCGGCCATGTCTCCTCGTCGGTTTGGCGCCCACGGAACGCCCGGTTGCGGGTTATGTCGTGCGCTCTCCATGCCGCTGGCGGACAGGGCTGTCAACCGCAGACGCGTACCCGAGAAGGATGGACGACGCATGAGTGACAGCAGCACCGAAGTGTACAACCGGATGACCGGGGCCGACGACGCGCCCGACCGGGAGGGCCGCAACGGTCTGAAACACATGATCAGCCTGAGCATGACGAAGATCGCCGATGGCCTGATCGACCCGAAACTGGTGCTGAGCTGGCTGGCGGGCAGCCTCGGAGTGCCTGCGGCGATCACCGGGGCCTTCGTGCCGATCCGCGAGGCCGGCGCGCTTTTGCCGCAGATCGTCATGGCGGGACGGGTTGAGGCGATGCGCCGCCGCAAGTGGGCCTGGGTGGCTGGATCGGTCGGGCAGGGCGCCATGGCCGCGTTGATCGCGCTGGCGGCGCTTTTCCTCGAAGGGCTGGCGGCGGGCCTCGTGATCGCGGGGGCGCTGGTGGTGCTGGCGGCCAGCCGGGCGCTCTGTTCGGTCAGTTACAAGGACATCCTCGGCAAGACTGTCCCCAAGACACGTCGCGGGGCGGTGACAGGCGTTGCGGGATCCGCGGCCTCGCTTGCGGTGCTGGCCTTCGCGGCGCTGCTGATTTTCGGCATCGGGCAGGAGACGACCCCGGTGGTGATCGCCATCGCACTGGCCGCCGTGCTGTGGCTGGGGGCGGCGGCGCTGTTCTCCTCGCTGGAGGAGAAGCCGTCAGAGGATGCGGGATCTGGCCCGGCCATCAACCTCGCGCCGCTGAAGGAGGACCCGCAGTTCCGCCGCTTCATCGCGACGCGCGGTGCGCTGACGGTGACCGCACTGGCGCCGCCGTACTTCGTTCTGCTGGGCGGCGGGCAGGGGGCGTTGCAGGGGCTGGGTGCGCTGCTTCTGGCGTCCTCTGCCGCGTCCTTCGTCTCGAGCTATGTCTGGGGGCGGCTGGCAGACCGGTCGTCGCGCTGGGTGCTGGCGCTGTCGGGCTTCGTCGCGGCGGTCTTCATGGCACTGGCAGTGGGTGCCGAGTTCGCCGGGCTGACGGAAACCGTCTGGGTCGTGCCGCTGGTGCTTTTCGGGCTGATGGTCGCCTATCACGGCGTGCGGCAGGGACGGTCGACCTACCTGGTCGACATGGCGCCAAAGGACGCGCGGTCGTCCTATTCCGCACTGGCCAACACGCTGATCGGGACGCTGCTGCTGATCGTCGGCGCATTGGGCGGAGCGCTGGCCGCGCTCGGTCCGCAGGTCGCGCTGGGAGGCTTTGCGCTGCTGTCGCTTTGTGGCGGTATGCTGGCGCTGGGACTTGACGAGGTGGAGCGCACCTGAGTTTCCTGTCCCGGTCGACCGGCGGGGGCATCATGCGCACATTCGAAGAGATCCTTGAAATCGCGGCAGAGCGGAAGGGCGGCCGGGAGGCCGTGCTGGCCGACATGCCGGAGGTGAAGTCCGCAGATGCGCTGGCCGCGATCCCTGACGACCGCTGGCTTGCGCGCATGGCGCAGGGCATCTTCAGTGCCGGGCTGAACTGGAAGGTGGTGGAGAACAAGTGGCCGGGCATCGAGGAGGCCTTCCACCACTTCGACACCGCCCGCGTCGCCCACATGTCGGAGGACTGGTTCGACGAGCTGATCGCCGACACGCGCATCGTCCGCAGTCCGCCTAAGGTACGGGCCATCCAGCAGAACGCGGTGATGATCCGCGAGATTGCGGAAAAGCACGGTTCCTTCGGGCGCTTCGTGGGGGACTGGCCGACGGAGGATTTCGCCGGCCTCCTGCAGTGGCTGCAGAAGGAAGGATCACGGCTGGGTGGATCAGGCGGCGCCTACATGCTGCGGATGATGGGGCGCGACAGCTATATCCTGTCGGGGTCGGTCGTGGCGCGGCTGAGTGCCGAGGGCGTGGTCGACAAGGCGCCCTCCTCGAAGAAGGCCTGGGCTGCCGTGCAGGAGGCCTTCAACACCTGGCGGCAGGAAAGCGGTCAAAGCCTGACGGCGATTTCGCGCGTGCTGGCGCAAAGCATCGACGGCTGACACGCACACCGCGTTGCACGCAGCGAGAGACGGGCTTGGCTCCGGCGGCGGGA
This sequence comes from Sagittula sp., assembly GCF_052825245.1. NCBI lineage: Bacteria > Pseudomonadati > Pseudomonadota > Alphaproteobacteria > Rhodobacterales > Roseobacteraceae > Sagittula > Sagittula sp. Next base: position 114,965 of record NZ_JBRBWD010000038.1, on the reverse strand, counting down.
TCGCTAGAGTTCGCGGCAACGCAAAGGAGGCAGTTTTGGCAGAGATTTCCCACGTCACGGGGCCGCGCGGCGACACGCTGGCCTATGCAAAGACCGAAGGCAAAGGGCCCTGCATCGTGTTCCTGTCTGGCTACCGTTCGGACATGGAAGGCACGAAGGCCGTGCATCTCGAAGCCTGGGCAAAGGCGCAAGGGCGGGCGTTCCTGCGGCTGGACTACGCGGGCCACGGCGCCTCGGGCGGCGTCTTCGAGGACGGCTGCATCGGCGACTGGGCCGCGGACGCCGAGGCGGTGATCCGGCACGCGGCGCCGGGGCCGGTGCTGCTGGTGGGGTCGTCGATGGGCGGCTGGATCGGGTGCCTGCTGACCCGGAGCCTGCCGGAGGTCACGGGCTTCGTCGGCATCGCGGCAGCCCCGGATTTCACCGAGGACGGCTTCTGGGCGGGCTTCTCCGAGGACGAGCGGCGGCAGGTGATGGAGGAGGGGCACCTGCTGATGCCCTCTGCCTACGAGGACCCTTACGTCGTCACGAAAAAGCTGATCGAGGACGGGTGCCGCAACCTCGTCCTGCGCGCGCCGCTGCCGATGCCCTGGCCCGTGCGGCTGCTGCAGGGGACGGAGGACGAGGCGGTCTCGCGCCAGACGGCGCTGTCGCTGCTCGACCACATCGAGGCCGAGGACCTCCGCCTGACGTTTGTGAAGGGTGCCGACCACCGGTTTTCCACGCCCGAGTGCCTCGCCATGATCGAGGCCGCCATTGCCGAGATCGCCGGTTGAGACGACTCTATTACATCACCCACGCCGATGTGGTGATCGACCCGGACGTCCCGGTGCCGGACTGGGGCCTGTCCGAGCGCGGCAAAGCCCGTCACGTGGCCTTTGCCCGCCGCTGTCCGCCGGTGGCGTCGGTCTTCTGTTCGATGGAACGCAAGGCCCGCGAAGGCGCGGCGATTCTGGCTGAGGCGCAGGGGATCGTGCCCCGCGAGGTGCTGAGCCTGGCGGAGAACGACCGGTCCGCCACCGGCTACCTTCCCGGACCGGAGTTCGAGGCGATGGCGGACGCCTTCTTTGCCAACCCGCGAGACAGCGTTCGCGGCTGGGAACGGGCTATCGACGCGCAGTACCGCGTGGTGGCGACCCTGAAGCGGCTGGTGGCCGAAGCGCCGGAGGGCGACATCGCCGTGGTGGCCCACGGCGGGATCGGCGCGCTGTTCCGTGCGCACCTGACGGGGGCAGGAATCGACCGCTCCCACGACCAACCGCGCGGCGCCGGTGGGCATCTGCTGGTCGTCGGTATGCCGGAGCAGGGGGAGGCGGATGACGGCGCGTGGCGCCTTCTCCGAGACTGGACCGCCATCGACAGCTTTACGGCGGAGGCCGGGGCATGATCTGGGGCCTGTTGGCGGTTGCGGCGGCAATGGGGCTCTGGCTCGCATTGCGACCGCCGCGCGTGCCGGATTCCGCGTTCGATCCTGCCCTGCTGGAGGGCGGCGTCGATGCCTACCTCGAGACATCGGAGGCGCGATTCACGGACATCCGCGAGGGCCTGCAGAAACAGGTGGTCTGGGCGGGCGTGCCCGGCGCAAAGACCGACTGGGTTGTCGTCTACATCCACGGCTTCTCTGCCTCGCTGGGCGAGATCCGCCCGGTGCCGGAACGGGTCGCGGAAGGGCTGGGCGCGAACCTCGTCCTGACCCGCCTTCAGGGCCACGGGCGCAGCGGCGCCGCCATGGGCGAGGCGACGTTCGCGGGATGGATGGACGACGTGTCCGAGGCGCTGGCCATCGCGCAGGCGGTGGGGCGGCGGACGCTGGTGATCTCCACCTCCACCGGCAGCACGCTGACGGCGCTGACGCTCTACGGGCGTTCGGCGGAAGGTGTGGTCGGCACCATCTTCGTCGCGCCGAATTTCAGACTGCGCAAACGGAAGACCGGGCTGGTGACATGGCCGGGCGCGCGGCTTTGGCTGCCGCTGCTGATCGGGCGGGAGCGGGGATTCACCCCGGCGAACGCGGCGCATGGGCACTTCTGGACCAGCCGCTATCCGTCCGTGGCACTTCTGCCGATGGGCAAGGCCGTCCGGGCGCTGGCGGCGCGAGACCCGGGTCTGCTGAAGACGCCCGCGCTTTTTGTCTTCGACGCCCGCGATGCGCTGGTCGACCATGCCCGCACGCGGGAAATGGCGGCGCTCTGGGGCGGACCGGCAGAGGTCTTCGCGGTCGAGACCGGACCCGACGACGACCCCGGACACCATGTCATCGCAGGCGACACGCTGTCGCCCGGCATGACCGCGCCCGTGGCCGCGAAAATGATCGCCTGGGCGCAGGGTCTGGACCGGGCCTCCTGACGCAATCTGTCAGGGCACGCGGGGTAAGGTTCGGCCATGACCGGAGGGAGGCGGCGCACAGCCCCGCCCTACGCACCGACAGTGAAGGAGGACAGGTATGGAACAGCGCATCAGTCTGGTGACCCTCGGGTGCCGGGACATGGAGCGGTTGACCGCTTTTTACGAGACGCTCGGCTGGCAGCGGGCGGAGAGCCCGGAGGGGATCGTGGTCTTCGACCTGATCGGCCAGTCCATCGGCCTCTATCCTCTGGCGGACCTGGCGCGGGACATGGGCGTGCCGGAAGAGCGGCTTGGACATGGCGCGGCGACCTATGCCTACAATGTGCGGGATAAAGGCGAGGTGGCGGAGGTCATCGACGCGGCTCGCGCCGCCGGGGCAGAGATCCTGAAGGAGGCGCATGACGTGTTCTGGGGCGGTCACATCGGCTATTTCGCCGACCCCGAAGGCCATGTCTGGGAAGTGGCCTGGAACCCGGGCGCGCCGCTTCGGTCGGACGGGGCCTTCCGCTGGGCAGGCTATTGAAACCGCTGGCGTTTGGTGCGGATAAATGCGGGCGGGACGGTGCCGAATGAGGCGCCCCCGCAGCATGTGGTCGCTGGAATCGCTGGGCCGTGAACGCCTGTCGGCACATTTCTGGATGCGAGAGTTCCTCTATTCCGAGATCGGCAACTTTCACGCCGTTCCGAACATCCCCGACGATCCGGACCTGGCCCTCGAACGGGGCCGGGCCTTTGCCACGGCCCTGCTCGATCCGCTGGAAGAAACCTTCGGGCGGGTCTTCGTGCGGTCCGGCTTCCGGTCGGCTGAACTGAACGGCTTCGGGAACGCCAATCGCCTGAACTGCGCGCGCAACGACAACCCACTGGAATGCCACATCTGGGACCAGCCGGATGTGGCGGTGGCGGGGGCCTCCGTCGTGATCCCGTGGTTTGCGCGGCGCTATGGGGCGGGGCGCGACTGGCGGGATCTGGCGTGGTGGATGCACGATCATCTGCCCTACTCGGAGATATGGTTCTTTCCCAAGCTCTGCGCCTTCAACCTCGTGTGGCGGCCGGAGCCGATCCGGCGGATCGACAGCTATATCGCGCCAAAGGGTAGCCTTCTGAAGGCGGGGGCGGAGCCGGAAGAGGACGCCACGGCACGGGCCGCGCGGTATGCCGATTTCCCGCCGTTTCGTGGTATCACGTTGCCGGAGTGAAACGCGGCGGGACAGCTATCCCGGAAGGCGATTAACCCAACATTCAGAACGAATCTGCGAGACCTTTCCGTTGACGGGCCATGCAGAGGGACCTTCGCCATGATGGGATTCGACACCCGGTTCCGGGACTTTCCCGATTACCTGCGCGCCGCGGGCCGGGAAATCTGGGAAGGGCGCACGCTCGGCGACGGGCTTGCGGCGTTCTATCATCCCGCGATCATCCGGCGCGATGCGCGCGGCGTACTGCAGGGGACGGATGCGCTCAGGGCCTCCGGTCTGGCCGAGCTCTATGCCCTGCCGGACCGCCGCCTGCTGACGGAAGACGTGATCTGGAGCGGGTCCGAGAAGCGCGGGCTTCTGGGCTCGAAACGGATGGTCGCGGTGGGCAGGCACATCGGCGACGGACCGTGGGGTCCCGCCAGCGGGGCGCGGCTGCGGTATCGCGTCATGGCGGATCACTTCGCGAAGGCCGGGCGAATCAGCGACGAATGGCAGGTGGTTGATACCGCAGCGCTGCTGGCGCAGACCGGGCAGGACGTGAAGACATGGGCGCGCGCACGGCTGGACGGCCCCGACAACGAAGAACCGGTCTTCTGCCCGGAGGTCGATGTCCAGGGGCCGTACACCGGGCGCGGCAATGACGATACCTGGGGGCTGGCGCTGGAGATGGTGGTGGGGCGGCTGATGGCCGGGCACCTGTCCGTGGTCCCCGATCAGTACGATCCCGCCTGTTCCCTGGCCTATCCCGGCGGAGAGGTGCGCCACGGCCACGCCGCGGCGGAGCGGTTCTGGCTGGGGCTGCGGCAGTCGTTTCCCTCTGCCAGTTTCGCGGTGCATCACCGGATCGGGCAGGAGACGCCGATGCTCCCCCCGCGCGCCGCCCTGCGCTGGTCGCTGACCGGACGGCACGACGGCTGGGGCGCATTTGGCCGGCCGACCGGGGCGGCCGTGCACGTCATGGGCATCAGCCACGCGGAATTCGGTCCGGACGGATTGCGCCGCGAATGGACGCTCTACGACAGCGCGGCAGTCTGGATGCAGATCCTGGCGTCGGACGGCTGAGGGGGGAAGGGTGATTTCAGTGGGCCGTCCTGCAGTTCAGAATGGGATGGCCGGCGCGTTTCCTGTTTGTCTGGCTGTTCCGCTTGTATGTTCCGCATCTCGGTAAAGTTGTTTCAATTCCAGGCTGTATCGTCCTTGGAGTGTGCGATGGGCCCCGCGACCAAACGCGTAAGCCGATCCGATGCCGGAGCGAAGCGCCGGACCACGGCTGCGATGCCCACCCGTCAGAGGCCGATTGATTCTGTGGATAAGCGCAAAACGCAGCAGGAGCACAGATTGATGACGCTGAGGAAGTCTTTGATAGATATGGGCAACGCCACATTCCATAGATGAATAGTTGACCGAAACCACTACATGCGCGCATTTTTTGACCCAGCAACAGTTGGGGACGGTTGAAATGGTCAGGTGTGCAGGTGTGTGGGCGGCGGTGGCCGTGCTTTCGGGAACGGCATTCGGCGGGACGGCCATGGCGCAGGAAACATGCGGCGGGCTCTACACTGTGCAGCGCGGCGACTCGCTGTCGCTGATCGCCGACCGGCTTTACAAGGACGTGGGCCAGTGGAGCGCGATCTACCGCACCAACATGGAGATCATCGCCAGTCCGGATGCGATCCGCGTCGGCCAGACCTACCGGATGCCCTGCATCAACGGCCTGCCCGCAGGGCTCGAAGGCGGCGCGCCCGTCCTGGGGACCGCCATCGCCGAACCGCAACCCGTCCGCTCTGCCGAAGAGGTGCAGGCCCAACGCCAGCGCAGCGCCGACGAAAGCCGCAAGGGCGTTGACGTCAGGCTGCTCGCCGGGGACGACTTCAAGCCCTTCACCAACCGACTGCAGATGTCGTCCGGCATGATCACGGATATCGTCAACCGCGCCTTCGTCGCCAACGACGACACCGGCGCGCACAGGTTCTACTGGGTCAACGACCGCTCCGTGCACCTCGACCCGATGCTGTCCGAGGGGATGGTCGATCTGGCCTTTCCCTGGCGCAAGCCGGACTGCGGCGACGCGACCTCCGCCCTGTGCGCCGACTATGTCTATTCCGAACCGATGTTCGAGATGCTGGTCGTGCTGTTCACCGCCAAGGGGTCGGGCGTGACCTACCAGCAGGAGGCCGACCTCGAAGGCCTGCGGGTCTGCGCGCCGCTGGGCCACGCCGGTGCATCGCGGCAGGGGCAGAGTGCGGGCTACCTCGCCCGCGTCGGCGTCCGCCTGCAGCAGCCCGCGGCTGCCGAGGATTGCTTCATGCGGCTGGTGTCCGGCTCTGCCGATGCGGTGGCGATGAACGAGTTCACGGGCCGCGTGGTGCTGAAGGACATGGGGCTGGGCGACGCGGTTGAGCTGCAACTGTCGCGCCCGCTGGCCATCGAGGGGCTGCACGTGGTCGCCCACCGCTCCAATCCGCGGGCCGAGGCGCTGATCGCCGCCTTCAACGACGGGCTCGCCACGATGCGAGACAGCGGCGAATACCTGACGGTCATCGACAAGCACATGTCGTCGATCTGGGCGGGGCTCTGATGTTCCTTCTCAGGAGCACCGCCGCGCTGGCCCTGAGCACCTGCGCCGCCGCCGCGCAGGCCTGCGCGCCGGAGGACTACACGGTGAAGACCGGCGACACGGTCTTTACCATCGCCGAGACGCGGTATGGCGATCCGGAGAAGTGGACGCTGATCTACTATGCCAACGAGGCGGCGCTGCAGGCTTCGGTCTTCCAGGTGGCGCCCGGCGACGTGCTGCAGCTGCCCTGCGCGCCGGGGACGGAGGCCGCCGATGCCACGCCGCTGCGCCGGGACGATGCGGAGCTGAAGCTGCTGACCGGCGGCAACTTTGCTCCCTTCACCGATCAGGACTGGCCGGGGCAGGGCATGATCACCGAGATCGTCAATGCCGCGATGGAAGCGACGCCCGCCCCGGTGACCTATTCCATCACGTGGGAGGACGACTGGTCCGAACATCTCTTTCCCGATCTGGCGGAAAAGACTTTCGACATGGGCTTCCCATGGTACAAGCCCGACTGCGCTGTCACGCCCGGCAACGAGCGCTGCGCGAACTTCCATTTCTCCGATCCGCTGGTGGAGATCCTCGTGCTGCTCTTCGTGCGCGAGGGGGACGGCTTTACCTATGAGAGCGACGCGGATGTCGTGGGCAAGCGGCTCTGCCGGCCGAAGGGCTATTTCACCCACGACCTCGACCGTCCGGGTCGGGAGTGGGTCACGAAGGGGCTGATCGATCTCGTGCAGGCCGACAGTCCGCAGGCCTGTTTCCAGGCGCTGATGGATGGCGACGTGGATGCGGTGACGGTCAACGTCTTCCTGGGCGCGCAGACCATCGAGGAAATGGGCCTGAGGGGCCGCGCCGTGCCGCTGGACAAGCCGCTGGCCACCGAAGGCTTGCATGTCATCATTTCGAAGACGCACTGGCGCGGGACGACCTTCCTCTATCGCTTCAACGCGGGGCTGGCGGCGCTGAAGGACAGCGACCGCTACAGCCAGATCGTGTCGCGGCACCTCGGGGTCTTCTGGGACCAGATCAAGACGCAGTGAAACGGGGTCCTTGCCCGAAGGGAGCGACAGACGCCTGATTTGGACCCAGCCCGCGCGGTCGTGCGTATGTGTGCGCGTCCGGGAAGCCGTGTTCTGGCGCGTGTCAGGGCAGAGGCAAGGCCGGTCGCAGGGGGCGCTTTTCGTGCGCTGGAGGATGATAGGGTTCGCAAGGCGCATCTGCCTCGCTCCCGGCACCGGATTACGACCGGCGACGTCGGCGATTGCCCGCCCGCGCCGGCCCCGGACCCCCTCTTTTCCCTGCTGCCGTGTCTGATAGGGTCGCCGCCGCAGGGATCGGCTTCGTATGGGGTGCAAGCGTGACGACAACAGGCGGCGGGCAGGGGTGCAGGGACGCACATGCGTGAGGCCATTGTCTTCCTGCCGGATATCCTGTGCGACGCCCGCCTGTTCGGACCGCAGCTTGCGGATCTGTCGCGCAGCCGCGCGGTCATGGCCGCGCCGCTGACGGAGGGCGAACGGATCGAGGAGATCGCCTCGGCGCTGCTCGACGTGCTCCCGAAGCGCTGCGCGCTGGCGGGGCAGGGGCTGGGCGGCATCGTCGCGATCGAGATCGTCCGGCGGGCGCCGGACCGGGTGTCACGTCTTTGCCTGATGGACACCACGCCGCTGGCCGACACGCCGCAGCAGGCGGCCGAGCGGGACCCGCTGATCGTCCGCGCGCGGGCCCGCACCGGCAAGGTCGAGACGGTCTTTGCGGAGGCGCTGCGCCTGTCGGAGCTTGCCCCCGGACCGTGGCGTGGCGAGATATCGGCATTGCTGAAGGAAATGGCCACGGGCCTCGGCGTGGAGGTCATGACGCGCCAGATCCGTGCGCTTCAGCGCCGCCGCGACCAGCAAGGCACCCTGCGCCGCATCGCCGTGCCGACCATGGTCATGTGCGGCGCCGCCAACCGTCAGCTTCCGGTCAAGCGGCATGAATTCATGGCGGAACTGATCCGCGGCGCCACATTGCGGGTGATCGAAGGAGCCGCCCACATGGCGGTGCTGGAACAGCCCGACGCCGTGGCCGATGCCCTGTCAGAGTGGCTGTCCATGCCGCTGGTCCTGCGCTGAGAGTAGACCGACAGTCACGCGCGGCCACGGGCGGGATTGCCAAGCCCCGCCGCCCCGCCTATGTCGGTCGCGCGTGGAGGGCCGGACGGCCGCCTTGGAGAAACCCAGGGAGGAAAGTCCGGACTCGCCAAAGCGCCGGTGCCGGGTAACGCCCGGGCAGGGCAACCTGACGGAAAGCGCCACAGAAAACAGACCGCCTGCCGCCCGTCGGCAGGTAAGGGTGAAACGGTGGGGTAAGAGCCCACCGGGGGGATGGCAACATCGCCCGCTTGGCAAGCCCCACCGGGAGCAATGCCGTGTAGGGACCTCGCGTCCGGCTGATCCCGCTTGCGGGATATCGGGACAGGGCGGCTTTGGCCCGAGAGGTCCGGGTTGGCAGCTAGAGCCGCGCGGCAACGTGCGGCCCAGAGGAATGGTCGTCTGAGGGGGCAACCCCGACAACAGAATCCGGCTTACAGGCCCTCCACGCATCACCGGCCGGCGCGCCGGGACAGGCCGCCGGCCGCCTGCCGAACAACGCCCGCCGACAAACTGTCACGAGACGGTTGACTCGGGCCGCGCAGTAAGTAAAAGGCGGGCTTCATACGAATTTCACGCGCGGCGCCCCGCGTGTTGCAGGAGACGACCAATGGCGAAGCCGACCACGATCAAGATCCGCCTGAACTCGACCGCAGGCACCGGCCACTTCTACGTGACCAAGAAGAACGCGCGTACCATGACCGAGAAGATGACCATCCGGAAGTTCGACCCGGTTGCGCGCAAGCACGTCGAATACAAGGAAGGCAAGATCAAGTAATCCTGCCCCTTTCCGGTACGACCCACAAAGGCCGCGACGGTGTATCCGCGCGGCTTTTTTCGTGTCTTTGGTGCATTTTTCTGCAGCAGCGAAATGGTCTTGACCGGTTCGGTCTACCGTTGCATACTTTTAACATATTGATTTCACGTCATAACGGGCTTTCCCATTCTGCATTGGTCCTCCGCCGTGTGTTCTGTCATGCTGCAATGCAGAATTTTGGCGCCTGGCAACCGGCCTCGCGCTTCGCAGAAAACTGGAGAAATCGATATGTTCCGCACGCTTGCACTCACCGCGCTTGTTTCCCTTCCCGTCGCCGCCGCAGCCGAGACCGTTACCCTCGACACGCCGATGGCCGGTGCCACGCTGCACCAGTCCACGACCGACATGTCCGTCTACTGGACGAAGGCAGGCGAGACCTTCGAGGTCGTCGGCTACTACGCCGCGCGCAACGACGCGGACGATCAGGGCCGCATCATCATGGCGCTTGCTGACGGCGACTCTGTCACCTTCGGCCTGCCGGGTCATGTCGGGCAGCTCTACAGCTTTGCCCGCGAGGGCGACGCGCTGACCGTGTCCACCCGCAACACCATGGTTCAGGAACTGGCGCTGAACTGAATCGATCCGGCCGGCGCCCCACGAGGGCGCCGGTTGTGATTTGCCAGGCCGGCCGGATCCCGGAATACTCCGGCACCGGAGGCACGGATTTGGCCGAGCAGATCACCATACGCCCAGCGACACGGCAGGACATCTCCCGGCTGGACGACCTCTATCGCCGCAGCTACGCCCGGCTTTTGGCGGCAGACTATCCCCCCTCGACACTTGTCTTTGCCTTGCCCGCCATCGCGCGCGCACAGCCGGAGCTGATCGCCTCCGGCCTGTACTTCGTCGCGGAAAGCGGAACGGCCCTGCTGGGGGCTGGCGGCTGGTCGCGGGCCATGCCCGGTGGGGCGGGGCGTGTGCCGGGCGTGGGATACGTCCGCCACCTCGCCACGGACTCTGACGCCGTCCGTAGGGGAATCGGCACGCGGCTGATGACACATGTCATCGGCGACGCGCGGGGCGCGGGCATCCGCGTGCTTCAAGAGCACCCTGACCGCCACGCCCTTCTACAAGTCGCTCGGCTTCCGCAGCATCGGCGACAGCGCCATGACCTTCGGCGGCGGCGTGGCGTTTCCGGTCACCCTGCTGTCGCTGCCGTTGTGATCCGCCGGATCTGTCAGAACGGATTTTCGGACGGGTTGCCGTCCAGGTCGGTCCAGCGCGTCTGGCCCCCGTCGAGATGTTTGGCGCGCCCCGTGTCGGTGTATGTCACCGTGTCGCGCGTGGCACGGGTGCCAACGACGAGGTAGCGGGCAGGGGCGTCGCTGCGGTTGTCCAGCCGGTGACCGACCGCCACGCCCGCCTTGAACGTCGCCGTATCGCCTGCCCGGAGCGTCGCTTCGCTGTCGCCCTCGACCAGCACGACCTCGCCCTCCAGCATGTGGACCAATTCGTCCTCGTCGGTATGCCAGTGCGTGTTAGAGGACCTTGCACCGGGATACAGCGTCTCGATCACCGCGCCGAACTGCGTCAGGCCGCCTGTGTCGGACAGCTTCACGATATCCGCGCGACCGCAGGGACCGTCGCTCTGCTCCGTCACAAGATCGTCTTTGGTCCACTTCGGCACCTGAGCCTCCAGTCTTCAATCCGTCAGCCGCGCCGGGCGGCTTCGATGGCGGCGACGTCGATCTTGTGCATCGTCATCATCGCCTCGAACGCACGCTTCGCTTCGTCGCCGCCAGCTGCCAGCGCCTCCGTCAGCACGCGCGGGGTGATCTGCCAGTTCACGCCCCAGCGGTCCTTGCACCAGCCGCAGGCGCTTTCCTGACCGCCGTTTCCGACGATAGCGTCCCAGTAGCGGTCTGTCTCTTCCTGCGTGTCCGTGGCTACCTGGAAGGAGAAAGCCTCTGTTTGCGGAAAGACCGGGCCGCCGTTCAGCCCGATGCAGGGAAGGCCCAGCACGTTGAAACCGACGACCAGCACGTCGCCTTCCTTGCCGCCCGGAAAGTCGGCTGGCGCGCGGCTGACAGAGGTGACCTCGCTGTCGGAGAAGGTCTGCGCGTAGAAGGTGGCGGCGCCTTCCGCGTCGTTGTCGTACCAGAGGCAGACGGTGTTCTTCGCAATTGTCATCTGGGCTCCTCCCTGCGATGATTTTAGTTGATATCAACATAAACGCCGCACGATGTTCAACGGGAAGATGGGCCGGGCAACGAAAAAGGGCCGGTCGCTGGACCGGCCCTTCGTTCAAGTCATTGGATCTGCGATCAGTCGTCGCCGCCCATGAAGAGATACATGATCGAGCGGAACATCGCGATGAACGAGATGTAGAGCTGCAGCGCGCCGATGATCGCGGCTTTCTCGAGGAACAGCTGTGCCTCAGGGCCGCCGTGGGTGCGCGCCTCGAGGTAGGTGTTCTTGATCTCCTGCGTGGAGGTTGCGGTCAGGACCGCGAACAAGCCGAGGATCGCCACGTTCATCCACCAGAAGGCGTTGCCGCCCATGCCACCGAACAGCATGCTGATCAGCGCGAAGGCGACGAGGCCCCACACCATCATCACGGCGACCTGGTGGATCGGGCCGAGGTTGCGCTTTGTCAGGTAGCCGGTCAGCGACAGGCCGAGGAACGCGACAGCGGTATAGGCGAGGCCGGTGATGACCTGCATCATGTCGAACATGATGAAGATCGTGGCCAGCGACACACCTGTCAGGGCCGCGTAGGCCCAGAAGAGAGCGTTCAGCGCGACGACGGACAGCTTGTGGAACGCGAAGGACGCGATCAACACGAAGGCCAGCGGGCCGAAGATCACGACCCAGACCACCGGCGAGACCAGCAGAACCTGCTGAAGGGCCGGGCTGGATGCCACGAGGTAAGCCAGCGCGAACGTCATCAGCAGCGCGCCGGACATCAGCGCGTAGACCTTGTTCATATGAGCGCGCAGCCCCTCGTCAATCTGGGCGCTGCGGGCACCGGATACGCCCCGTGCCCCGATCGTTTGATATTCAGCCATCAATGCCTCCGTTTGCGTACATATCGCCCCGACACGCTATTCGGGGAACATGGCAGAGATATTGGCAGAGAGGCATGAATATTCAAGCTTTCGAGAGGTCTTGGGACATAACATACGCGTCAGATGCGCCAAAAAGGCGGTGCATTCCACCGGACGGGGTGTTCGTACCCTTCGTAGCGGTTCACTTCACGCAGGTCGGTGGCGTTAAGGCGGGTCCGGCCGCGGCCTTCGGCACGGGGCAGAAGCGCACGAAAATAGCGTTCGGCGGCATGATACATGGCGTCGTCTTTCAGAAGCTGTGATGTGTTCGGGTGTGTCGATAATTTTCTGTTGATGAATTTGGCACAGTCTGCTTGATATTCGAAGTGAATGTTTTTGCTTCCGCCCATCACGGAGCGTAATGGATGAGAAATCTCGACATCACCGTTCTGAGGTCCTTCGTCGCCGTCGCAGAGGCCGGCGGCGTGACGCGCGCCGCTGGTTTCCTGAACCTGACGCAATCTGCCGTGTCCATGCAGCTCAAACGGCTGGAGGAGATGCTGGGCCTCCGGCTGCTGGAACGCAGCGGGCGCGGTGTCAGCCTGACCCCGGCGGGCGCGCAGCTTCTGTCCTACGCGCAGCGCATGGTGGAGATGAACGACGAGATCTACACCCGCCTGACCTGCCAGAGCTGGGAGGGAGAGATCGTCCTGGGCGTGCCGCATGACATCGTCTACCCGGTGATTCCACAGGTCCTGCAACGGATGGGCCGCACGCACCCCCGCGTGAAGGTCCAGCTTCTCAGCAGCTTCACCAGGGAACTGAAGGCGAAGTTCGCCCGCGGCGAGGCGGATGTCATCATGACGACGGAGGCCGGCGTCGACCAGGGCGGCGAGACTCTGATGGAGGTGCCGCTGCGCTGGATCGGGGCTCCGGACGGGCAGGCCTACAAGTCACGTCCGCTGCGCGTGGCCTTCTGCCGGTCCTGCGGGTTCCGGGAATTCGCGCTGGCGCGGCTCGATGCGGAGAATGTCTCGTGGGAGCTGGCGGTGGATTCGGACAGCGACATGACGGTGGATGCGACGATCAGTGCCGACCTCGCGGTGACCGCGCGGTTGCAGGGCCATGCGCCGACCTACGTGAAGTATCTCGAAGATGGGCTGTTGCCCGACCTCGGCACGCAGAACATCAACCTATATGCCGGGAACGGCAAGACGGCGATCACCGAGGTGATGGTCGACTATATCCGGCAGGGCATGATGGCCGTGCGCGGGCTGTCCCGCGACGCCGCCTGATCTCAGACGCCGACGTCGGGGCCGTAGCACATCATCGGTTCGTCGTTCTGGCGCGCTTCGTAGAGGACGGTGGAGGACGGGTCGTTCTCGAACACGGCGCGCAGCTTGCTGCCCTCGCGGAAGAAGGTCCAGCATTGCGGGTCGGGGCTGTCCTCGTAGACGAAACAGATCTGCGAGCCTTCGGCCTCGTACCAGTAGCCTTCCTTGCATTTGCCATCGAGGAAGGACCAGCGCACGCGGCGGTTGGGCAGGTATTCCTCGACCCCGTAGGCATCGCCCGAGAGGCCGTAGTACAGCGTCTTGCCGTCCACATAGCTTTCGAAGGCATTGGCCGACAGCGGCTCGGCGGCGAATGCGGGGGCAGCGGAGAGGGCAAGCGCCAGCGCGCCGTACAGGATCTGTTTCATGCCCCAATCCTGCCACATTTGCCGCCGGAGGCAAGGTCAGGGATTACCGAATGGTTAAAGCCATGGCGCCCGTGGGCGGAGGATCGCCCGGGTGCGCGTCAGGCGGTCTGCCAGCGGCGCACGCGCTTGTCCATGACGCGGCGCCAGAGCGGCGGGACCAGCGCAAGGACCGCCATGACGGGCAGCGAATGCGGTAGGATCGGCATGGCGGAACGGTCCAGTTCCAGCCCGGGGTAATGCCGCGACGGATGCGCGTGGTGGTCGGAGTGACGCGGCGCGTTCAGCATCAGCGCAGACGAAAAGCCCTGTGGCGCGTTCCAGCTGTGGGCGGGGCCGACGGGTTCATACTTGCCCGGCGCCACCTCCTTGCGGCGCAGGCCATAGTGCTGGACGTAATCCGACAGCAGCAGTTGCGCCTGCGCGTAGGCCGCGAGCCCGAGCAGCACCAGAACGCCCGGCAACCCCGCAACGGCCCCGGCGATCACCAGCGACAACACCGCGCCAAGGCCATAGGCCGCATAGGGGTGCGACAGACCCCGGCGGCCCAGCCTCCGTTCTGCCCGGAACCCTTCGACCAGCGCGCCGCGCCAAGCCCGCATGGCGAAGCGCCAGTACCCTTCGCCCATGGGGGCCGAGTTGGGATCCTTTGGTGTGGCGGCATGGACGTGGTGCACTCGGGTGTGCGCCGAGGCATGGAAACCGAACAACACCGAGGAATAGACCGCCACCCCCAACCGCCGCATGGCGCGGGGGGAGCGGTGGATCAGCTCGTGCGCGTTCGAGTTCGACACCTGGCCGAGGAACAGACCCAGCGCCGCGAACAGGCAAACCGTGTCCAAGACGGATATGGCGCCCTCTGCGATCGCCCAAACGCCACCGTAAAGCAGCGGAAAGTGCAGCAGGCCAAGCGTCACCGACAGCGCGTTCCCCACCGGGAACTCCGCCTCCGGCCGGTCAGGGGCGGCTAGGGCCGTCAGCTTGTCCATGAAGAAGGTGAAGACGGTGATGTAGAGCAAGCCCAGTACCGGGAAGGGCGCACCCAGAACCATGGCCAGCGCCAGAAGCGCCACCATGCCCAGCGTCGCGAGTGTGAATCGTGCCATCATTGCCCCCGGAACGCTGCCCGATACCATTGGATGTCTTACCTCTATCGGAACTTTCCGTCACCCATCAGGCAAAAGACGGGGCATTTCGCGGCGGAGCCATGCCCCAGGGCGTCGTTTTTCATCTGCGCCCGGGACGTGGCTGACGGTAAGCTGCGCCAACACGAATACGGGGAGGTGCGTCAATGGCACTCGACGAGCGCAAGGGCGTATGGAAATCGGGCAAGGGACGGGGACGCCGGACCCCGAAGGGACGTCAGGTCGAGGACAAGGCTTGGGCCGAGGTACGCGACCTTCTGGGCGATCGTCCGCGCCGCCGCGACCTGCTGATCGAGTTCCTGCACCTGATCCAGGATGAATACCGTTGCCTGTCGGCGGCGCACCTGCGCGCGCTGGCCGAGGAAATGCGCCTGTCCATGGCCGAGGTCTACGAGGTCGCTACCTTCTACGCCCATTTCGACGTGGTGAAGGAAGGGGAGACGCCGCCGCCCGCACTGACGATCCGCGTCTGCGATTCGCTCTCCTGCGAGCTTGCCGGGGCGGAACAGCTCCGCGACGCGCTGGAAAACGGCATGGACCCGGAGCAGGTCCGCGTGCTGCGCGCGCCCTGCATGGGCCGCTGCGACACCGCCCCGGTTCTGGAACTCGGGCACAACCACATCGGCCACGCCACGGTGGAGAAGGTGGAGGCGGCCATCGCCGCCGGCGAGACCCACGCCCATATCGACCCCTACGAGACGCTTGCCGCCTACCTCGAAGAGGGCGGCTACAGCGAACTGAAGACGCTGCGTGCCGAAGGCGACTGGGAAAAGGTGCAGGAGAAGATCCTGTCCTCCGGGCTGCGCGGGCTGGGCGGCGCGGGTTTCCCCTCGGGCCGCAAATGGGGTTTCGTGCGCGCCAATCCCGGGCCGCGCTACCTTGCGGTCAACGGCGACGAGGGTGAGCCGGGTACCTTCAAGGATCGCGTGTACATCGAGGGCGAACCCCATGTTTTCCTTGAGGGAATGCTGATCGCCGCCTGGGCGGTGGAGGCACAGCGCTGCTTCATCTACATGCGCGACGAATATCCGGGCATCATCGAGATCCTGCGCCGCGAGATCCGTGCGCTGGAAGAGGCCGGGATCGTCGAGAAGGATTACATCGACCTGCGGCGCGGCGCCGGCGCCTACATCTGCGGCGAAGAAAGCGCGATGATCGAGTCGATCGAGGGCAAGCGCGGCATCCCGCGCCATCGTCCGCCCTACGTGGCGCAGGTGGGCGTCTTCGACCGCCCGACGCTCGTCCACAACGTCGAGACGCTCTACTGGGTGTCGAAGGTCTGCCGCGAGGGGCCGCACATCCTGTCGATGGTGGAAAAGAACGGCCGGAAGGGGCTGCGCTCCTATTCGGTGTCGGGCCGGGTGAAGTCGCCGGGCGTGCATCTGCTGCCTGCGGGGTCGACGATCATGGACGTCATCAAGGCAGCGGACGGGATGCTCGACGGGCATACGTTCAAGGCCTACCAGCCGGGCGGCCCGTCGTCGGGACTGCTGCCCGCGTCGATGAACGACATCCCGCTGGACTTCGACACGCTCCAGCCGCACGGCAGCTTCATCGGTTCGGCGGCGGTCGTGGTGCTCTCCGACAAGGACTCCGCCCGCGACGCCGCGCTCAATATGTTGCAGTTCTTCGAGGACGAAAGCTGCGGCCAGTGCACCCCGTGCCGCGTGGGCTGCGAAAAGGCGGTCAAGCTGATGATGGCGGAGAAGTGGGACCAGCCGCTTCTGGAAGAGCTGTGCCAGGCGATGGCGGATGCCTCGATCTGCGGGCTGGGGCAGGCGGCACCGAACCCGATCCGCCTGACGATCCAGCACTTCGCGGACGAGATCTGAAGGGCCAGGGCGGGACTGTCCCGCCCTGCTTCTTGGTTCAGTTCGGCCGGACCCGGACCCGGACGCTTGCGCGTGGCTTGGCGGACCGCGCCGGGACTGTAACCACACGGCGGCTTGGCCGCGCGCCCTGCGTACCTGCCAGGGTCAGCAGCGCCACGGCGCCGAACAGGACATAGATCATTCGCCTCTCCTTTGTTCTGCTACGGCCCATTGTGACACGGACCAGCGGCATAAACCTTGATCCTGAGCAAGTTGCGTGCATGTCAGACGTCCGGGGGAATGTTCGAAAAGAGCGGCGCCGGGCGCGGTTTTAGGGCCTTGATGCGGAATATTGGCCTGAAAAGTGAAAGAGCAGGCGCTTTATTCACAGCTTCAGTCGTTGCGATAGACCGCGCAGATGCAGCCGCTGCGTTTGAGCTTGCTGCACATGTTCCAGGCAGCATCGCGGCTGTCCCGGCCGAAGCGGGCCATGTAGTATCCGCCGCGCGGACTGGCCCGGCTTTTCGACCAGATGAGAAGCGGTTCTTCCGAGCCGAACACCGACCGGCATCGTCGCGTGGTGCTGCGGAACTTGGCCAGCGCCGCCTTCTCCGAAACGCCGAAGGCGACCTGCACGCCCCAGTCCGGGACCACGGGCCCCGAGGGTTCCTGTTCCGGGTATGCGGTCAGCCGTCGCTTGCGGCCCAGCTCGTGGCAGGCATCGCGGAAGGGCAGATCGTCGTCCAGCGTGAAGTCCGGCTCCACCGGCGGGGCATCGCGCCACGTCTCGGCCTTCAGACCGGTGATGATCTTCACGTAGTCGATGGTTTCCTTTGCAAGGCCGCCGGTCCGGGCCACAAGCCCGTCGGCGCGCCGTTCGCCGCCGTTGTAAGCCACCGCCGCAAGCCCGTGGTTCCCATAGCGCCGCGACAGCTCTCCCAGGTATTCCGCCGAGTATTCCAGCGCCTCCGCCGGATTGTAGGGATCACGCAGCCCGCGCAACCTGGCGGTGGAGGCGATGAACTGGGCGATCCCCATCGCATCGGCGTGGGACAGGGCGTTGGGGTCGAACCGGCTTTCCTGCCAGATCAGCCGGGCGAAGAAATGCGGGTCGATTCCGGCATCGTTGGCGAAGGCCTCCAGCGCCTGGCAGGTGTCGTACACGAAGTGCGAGGGGCGGATGCACTGTACCTGCCCGAAAGCCCCCGAGGAGCACAGGCTGCCCGGCTCGTCGGGCCGGGCCTGAAGTGACGCCGGTATGAGGAGAAGCAGGAACAGGAACACGCGCATGGCTGCAGTAAGGGGGGACCGGGATGGATGGTCAACTCACACTTTCATTAAGCGGCCCGGCGTATTAGGTGTGACTGATCCAGAAGGTACGGGGCCCCGCACATGTCGTTTTTCGGAAAGCTGAAAAACCGTCTGTTCAAGACGTCGTCCAAGCTCGACGAAGGGCTCGACGCCATCGTCGAGGAGGGCAGCGAAGAGACGGCTGCCGACGACGCAAATGCCGACGCACCGGCGCCCGAAGCGCCAATGTCAGTGATGGAGCCGATGCCGCTGCCGGAAGAGACGGAGCCGCAGGGCACGCGTCGGCCTGGCCTGCTGGGGCGCCTCATCGGCCAGCCCGAGGACACGGAGCCGCGCCGCGTGCTGGACGACGACATGCTCGAAAGCCTCGAAGAGCTGCTGATCGCCTCCGACATGGGGGTCGACACGGCGCTGCGCGTGACCTCGAACATCGCCGAAGGGCGCATGGGCCGCCGTGTTTCGGCCCGCGAGATCAAGGAACTGCTGGCCGAGGAGATCGCGCGCGTGATGGAAAGCGTCGCGCGTCCCCTGCCGCTGTATCCCAAGAAGCCGCAGGTCGTGCTGGTGGTCGGCGTGAACGGATCGGGCAAGACGACGACGATCGGCAAGCTCGCCAGCCAGTTCAAGGCGGCCGGCAAGTCGGTGGTCATCGCGGCCGGCGACACCTTCCGGGCGGCGGCTGTCGAACAGCTGCAGGTCTGGGGCGAACGCGCGGGCGTGCCCGTGCTGACCGCGCCCGAAGGCTCCGACCCCGCCAGCCTCGCCTTCGACGCGATGGGCAAGGCGCAGGCCGAGGGTGCGGACCTCTTGATGATCGACACGGCGGGGCGGTTGCAGAACCGCGCCGACCTGATGGAGGAGCTGGCGAAGATCGTCCGCGTCATCCGCAAGAAGGACCCGGACGCGCCGCACAACACGCTGCTGGTGCTGGATGCCACGACCGGCCAGAACGCCCTGATCCAGGTTGAGGCGTTCCGGCAGCTGGCGGATGTGACCGGCCTCGTGATGACAAAGCTCGACGGTACGGCGAAGGGCGGTGTGCTGGTGGCGCTTGCCGACAAGTTCGGTCTGCCGATCCACGCCATCGGGGTGGGGGAGCAGATCGACGACCTGGCCCCCTTCGACCCCGAGGAATTCGCGGCGGCCCTGACCGGGCTGGAACCCTGAGTTCAGGCGTCGTTGTTCGTTCCGATCAACTTCTCCACCTGACCCAACACGAACAGCACCACAACGACGATCCCCGTCGCCATGGAGGCCAGCGCGATGCTGCCCGCCCCGCAGCCGAGTCCGATGGCGCCGCACAGCCAGAGCGAGGCGCCCGTGGTCAGGTTCTGCACCTGCCCACCGCTGGTGAAGATCACGCCCGCCGCCAGGAAGGCGACACCGGCGGTGACCGCCTCGATCATCCGCAGCGGGTCGTGACGCTGTTCGCCTGTATTGCCGAACTCGATGGACGACAGCTCCTGCCCGACGAGCACGAAGAGGCAGGCGGCGACCGCGACGAGGATATGCGTCCTGAGACCGGCGGGTTTGCCTTGCAACTCCCGCTCCAATCCGACAATTGCTGACAGGACCACCGCCACCAGCAAGCGTGTGAACGCGAGCGATGCGGGGACGACAGAGAAGCTGGACCCAAGTTCGCCAGCGACCTGTTCAAACATGCGGAACCTCCGGGTGTTACAAGAACGTCATAACCTCCAACCGCCCGACAAGGCGCCGGGTTCCGAGAACGAGTGTCGATGAGCGACTGGCTGATTTCCCTTGAGGGCACGGAGGCGGGGCACACCCTTGCGCTCTGGCTGGCGGTTCTGGCCGCGTTCCTGCACGCGGCTTTCGGCGCGCTTCAGAAGGGGCGCCACGATCCGTGGCTGTCGCGCGGCGCCATCGACGGAAGTTACGGCCTGATCGCGGCGCCCTTCGCGCTGTTCGTCGTGCCGTGGCCCGAGCCGCATATGTGGCCGATCTTTGCCGGCGCCTTCGTCATCCACGCGTTCTACAAGGTGCTGCAGGCCCTGGCCTACACGCGCGGCGCCTACACGGTGGTCTATCCGGTGGTGCGGGGCACCGGCCCGCTGTTTGCCGTCATCGGCGCGTCGCTGGTCTTTGGCGAACGGTTTGCACCGATGCAGTGGATGGGGGTCGCTGTGCTGCTGTGCGGGATCTTCGGGCTTGCCGTCTACAACCTGATCTTCCTTGAGGTCGACCGGGACACGCTGCCCGCCGCCTTGGGGTTCGGCGTGGCGACCGGCCTGTTCGTGGCGCTTTACACGACCTATGACGCCTACGGCATCCGCGCCACGGCGGACCCGTTCACCTTCCTTGCGTGGTTCTTCTTCATCGACGGCTGGCTCATGCCCGGCATCGCCGCGGTGCGCTGGCGGTCGATGGCGGTGAAACCGGAGCTTCCGCCCCTGATGGTCCGGGGCGTGATCGGCGCGTTTGTCGCCTTCTTCAGCTTCGGCTCCATCATGCTGGCGACGCGGCTCGACAAGGTGGGCGAAGCGGCGGTGCTGCGCGAAACCTCCACCGTCTTCGCGGCGGTCATCGGCTGGCTGGTGCTGCGCGAAACGGTGGGCCCCCGGCGCATCGCTCTCATGACCTTGATCGCGGCGGGTGCGGTGATCGTTGAGTTGGGCGGCTGAAGCCACTATCTGGGGACAAAAGGGAGCCTCACATGACCGACCAAGCCGGGCCGCGCCCGATCAACCCGATGCTGAAAAGCGCGCTGGAGTTCGGGCCGCTGCTTGCCTTCTTCGCGGCCTACCTTGCGCTGAAGGACCGGATCTTCACCATCGGCGGGACGGAGTACGAGGGCTTCATCGTGGTCACTGCCGGGTTCATCCCGGTCTTCCTGATCGCCACCGGCCTGTTGTGGAAGCTGACCGGGCACCTCAGCCGGATGCAGCTTGTGACAGCGGTGCTGATCGTGATCTTCGGCGGCCTGTCGGTCTGGCTGAACGACGACCGGTTCTTCAAGATGAAGCCGACGCTGATCTACCTGCTGTTCGGCACGGCACTGGGGATCGGGCTTCTGCGCGGCGAAAGCTGGCTGCGCGCGGTGATGGAGGGGCTGATGCCGCTCCGGCAGGAAGGGTGGATGATCCTGACGCGCCGCGTGATGCTGATGTTCTTCGGGCTGGCGGTCCTGAACGAAGTCATCTGGCGCACCATGTCGACGGAGACATGGGTCTATTTCAAGACGTTCGGTCTGACCGCGGCGGTCTTTGCCTTCTTCATGACCCAGGGCAACCTGTTCAAGACCTACGCCATCGAGGATGAGGCCGAGGCCGACAAACCGGCGGAGTGAGCGTTCCGGGCCGATGTGTGTCACCACACCCGGCAGGTCGGATCCCCCAGCAGGACGATGGATCGCCAGTCGTCGGCGATCAGCTTCGCGGCAAGGATGTCGCCAAGCTGGCTTTCGTCGCGGTTGGCCAGAAGGCGCTGCTCCGCGATGTCGCGGCTGTTGCGGAAGGACGCACCCGTCGCGCGCACCCGGTCCAGCGCCATGCCGATGGGCTGGCCGGTGAACAACCCCGTATGAAAGCATTCGAGGATCGAGGTCGTCACGTACTGCCCGGTCTTCCGGTTCTTCAGGGACCAGTCGAATGTCGGCTCCACGTGGCCGACGAAGGCGCGCAGCGGTTTTGACGCGCCCAGCAGGGCGCGCGGCAAGGGCGCTGTCGTTTCCCCACATCCGGCCACGGCCCGCACGATCCGGTCGGCGGCGGTCCCGGCCTTCAGCACGCCGTCATAGGCGGTGCGCGCCGAGCTTCCGGCAGAACAGCAGGCCTGCGCGAACCAGATAGCGCCCGATGGCGCGGCGGCCCCGCTCAGAAGCGCGGGGTCCAGGCGGCGCAGGTCGGCGTCGATCAGCAGGCCGAGGTTCCTCCGCATCAGGTCGACGTCATCCAGCGGCGCTGTGTCTCCGTGGCTGGTCGACACGATGAGGGAGGGATGCCGTTCTTCGATGGCGGCGGCCAGCCCGGCTTGGGTCGCTTGTGGCCCGCGCAACACCCGCGCGCCCGCGACGAGTTCGGGCACCGGGTCGGTGGCAAAGCGGTCGTGGATCGGGTCGCCGATGGTCTGGCGCATCAGGGTGGTGATGTCCCCGCCGCCGTGATCGACCGTCCAGGACAGCGTGTTCGCCTTCATCACCGGACTGCCCTGCCAGTCGGACAGCAACGCGTCGACGTAGTGACCCAGCCCGGTGTCATCGAGGTCGAGGCGGCCCGTGAAGTAGGTCAGGTGCAGGTCATATTGCACGTCCCACGGGATCTGCGCCGGGCTGCCGACGATCAGCAGGTAGCGGGGGATATGGCCGGGTGCCGTGCCGATGCGTCCGGCGTGGATGTCGATGTCCATGGCCGAGCCGTCCGGCGCATAGCGGCGCAGGGTGCCCGGCTGCCAGCCTTGGCCGACCCGAAAGACCGGCGCATCGCTGCGGCGCGCAACCAGTTCACGGATCGGGGCAGGGGCGTCCATGGCGGTGGCCAGTTCGGCGCGCGTCAGTTCGCGGTTCTCAGGCAGGATCACACCCCAGCCGACCTTCGGGTCCTGCCACCGGTCTTGCGGGACTGGGGCGGCGGGCAGCCTGCGGCTCTGCCCGGCGAAGGGCAGGCCCAGCAGATGGCGTTTCAGATCGGGGTCGACCGCGCCTGTGTTGTCGCCGCCGGTCCATGCGTTCAGTTGCAGCGTGTCGGGCAAGGTCATGGCGGGCGGTCTCCGTGGCGGCTCAGGCCTCGTCGAGGGCCGTGTCCTCGGCCGGGCGGGCGCGGGCACTCAGTTGCGCTTCCAGCTCTGCGATGCGCGCCCGGATCTCGCGCACGGCATCGTCCGGCAGCATGTCGCCGCGTGTGTCGAGCATGTCGGCCAGCACCTCGCGTTCGCCGATGGCTTCCTCGCGGGCGAGAAGCGTGGCCTCGTCGTCGTCGGGCGCGGCGCCTGCGGGGGCAGCGCCGCCGCCGATGACCCTGATCCTCAGCGGGCCGCTGCGGAGTGTCATGACCGGGAAAGTCCAGTCGCGGATGCGGGCGGCCGCCAGCATCGGCGGCAGCGGCGGATTGGCAAGGATGGCGCAGCACGCTTCGGAGAAACAGGCGCCAAGGTCCAGTTCTCCGCCGCCCTGCGCAATGGCGTGACCCAGCGCCTTCAGCGCCCGTTCATGAAAGGCGCCGCCGAAGGCATGGGCGTATTCCGCAAGCATCGGCCCGCGCATCCCCACCACCACCGGGATACCTGATTGCACCAGATCCTCGCACAGGCTGGCGGTTTCGGGCGTGCCCAGCCCGCCGTCCTCCGCATCGCCCACATCGGCCAGCGAACAGGCGTTCAGGACCACGAGCCATGCCTTGGCCGAAAGCGCGCGCAGGAGGTCGCCCCGCATCAGCCACGTGGGTTGTGTGCCGCCATAGTTGACCGAGCCGTCCTCGATCTCCAGCACGGATTGGGCACCGGCGTAGCCGTGGCAGAACAGATGGGCGACATGCGGACCGAAGCGCTCGATCCGCGCCACGAGAGCGTCGGCGCCATGCGGTATGGTCTCGGCCTGGATCTGCGGGTCGCCGATGGCGTTGATCTCGTCCTCGAGGTCCTGCCGCGAGGCGAGGATCAGAGCCCGCACCTTTACCTTGCCGTCGAGCGACCGGAGCGCCTTGTGAAGTCTGGCCCATTCTCCCTGACCGTCGTCGCCGCGCGCACCGATCACGGCAAGGAAACGCAGCGTGTCGGTGCGGGCGATCTGCAGGTCGGGGGTGGTCTCTGTCTCGACCTCGCGCAGGATCGGAATGCGGCGGTCGAAGCAGAGGAAACCGGCCTGCGTCTCGCGCAGCGCCTCCCACGGCAGGGCCTTGGCATCGCCCGCGAGGTCGGAGAAGGCCAGCCGCAGCGCCCCGTCCGTGGCGCCGTTGCTCAGGATCGGGCGGAACGCCTCTTCGGTGTTGCGGTGGACCGACAGGCAGGTCCAGAGCGCATCGCCCGCCGCGCGCACCACGTCGTCGTCGGGTCCGGCGGCGTCGAAGGCGTCGAACACCGCCTTGTGCGCCGCGATCTGCAGCGGCGGCCGGGGCGCGTCGCGCAGGGCGACGCCCGGCGCCTCGATGTGGAACTGTGTATATTCGGTCATGTCATGGCCGATGGCGCGGTCGAACCGGATACGGGTGACGCTCATCGGCCCGTCCCCCCGCCAAAGTCGCCGCCGGTCAGTTTCGAGACGAACTCCAGCGCGCGGAGGGCCCCCTGATCGCGCGCCTCCTGCGTGCGGGACTTGGGCCGCGCGCTGCCGATCTGGTCGAGCGTGCGCTGAAGTTCGGCGGGGAGCGCCAAGGCGCTGTCTGAGGTTTGCGTCTCGGGCGAGGCCGTGGAGAGGTCTTCGGGCATCCCGAATGGCGCAGGATGCCCGGTGCCCTGGGTGTTTCCGGAGGGCGGCGCGGAGGGCGCGAAGGTGGCGGTTCGCACGCCCCGGGTGATTGTCTGGAAGGCGGCGACGGATTCGGCGGCGGAAATGGCCTTTGGATGGACGGAGAACACGAGCCCCGGCGCCGGGTCCGGGTAGAACGGCTCTCCGGCCAGGGCGTGGAAGGCGGCGGCAAGCTGGTGGTCGTGCTGGCGGAGGTTCAGCAGGACGGGGCCGGGACGCCGCCATGACAATTCGTTCAGCAGGAGGCGTAGGCCGGTGGACCATTGCGGGCCGCCAAGGGCGGTCAGGGTGACAAGCTGCGCGCCGATGGTGTCGCAGAACCGTGCGAGTTCTTGCGCGCCGACAAAGCGGGACCATTGCGCGTCGCGGTCGAACAGCGGGCTTTCCGGCAGGGCCAGCGCGCCATGCGTGTTGCTGGCGTAGCCGGGGCAGAGGAAATGGACGGCATGCGCGCCTTCGGGGCCAAGCGCGGCAGCCATCCATGTCAGCCACGGATTGCTGACCTCGCTGGACTGCGGGATGGTCCGTGCGCGCGCCGGTGCATCCGCCGCATCGGGAAGGGGTGCGCGGAGAAAACGGAAATGCGGGTAGGATTGGCCCAGGCGGTCAAGGTCTCGCACCGGGTCGGGCACCATGTCGTCGCCATGGAACAGCACGATATCGCGGTTCTCGAACACCGGCAGGCTGTCCAGCAGGTCCAGAAGTGCGTCGCCCCAGTCCTCGATCCCCTTGGCCCGGGGCGTGGCCCCGCAGATCGCGATGGGCCGGTCTGAAGCCGGTGTGTAACCCGGACGGACGAAGTTCGGCACCCGCAGGATCGCCCGTCCGCAGGTGTCGGAAAACACCTCTTCCCAGGGGTAGGCGCCAAGCGTCTCCGCGCCGTAGGCGAGTTGAATCCAGAGCGCCTCCGGCCCGTCGGCCTGATCGCCCAGCCATTCGAACATCGCCTTCAGCGCGTCGGGCACCTTCGGTCTGAAACCGTTCTGCCGTTCCCGGATCGTGGCCGGAAACCCGAGGTCGGTCAGCGGCACGCGCAGCGGTTCGGCCAGCGCCTCCTCGCCGCGGAAGGGTTCGGCGGCCAGCAGCGCCCCGCTCCGCGACATCTCGACCGTGCAGCAGACCGCGAGCAGATGTTCGGAGGAGCGGACGAGGGTGGCCATCGGGTCCTTTCAGCGCAGGTTCTGGAGCATCGCCCAGAAGGTGTAGGGATTGGTGACGTCGGAATGGCCGGTGATGCGCCCGTCGCCGTTCAGGTCGATCACCGCGTGGCCGGAAAGGTCGGGATAGGTGATGCCACGGTCGGGCAGGTTGACTTCCAGCAGCTCGCCCGGCGCAAGTTCGTGCGGACCGTAGCCGCCCATCGCTGCGAACTGGCTGACGCCGGAGGCGAACTGCATCTCGCCCAGGTCACTGCGCCGGCGGACGGCCAGGTGGAAGACATGCCGGAGCGGGATGTCGTTCTTCGACCGGGTCGTCAGCACAGGCTTGCGGCACCGTTCCAGCACCTTGCGAAACCCGCCGGGCCGCCCCTCCACGTCGGGAGAGAAGGCGAGGTGGTTCACCGCGGGCTGGAGAAGCAGCACGGATTCCACCGCGCGTGGCGCCTGCACCCGGCTGAGCGCGGTCATCGTCACCTTCGCGCCGTAAGAATGGCCGACCAGGTGAAGGCGGGTGCCGGTCTCGCCCAAGAGGCGTTGCAACAGCGTCGCCACGCCATTGGCGCCCACGATCCCGCCGCGGTCCTTCATCTTCAGGACTGTGGCCATCCTCAGCGCCTTGCGCAGGCCGAAGACGCCGGAGAGCGGGCCGCCGGCAGCCTGCGGGTCATGGGTGGGCGTGTCGTCGATTGTGCCGCCGCTGTCGAAGCCGCCGCCTTCGTCCTCCGGACCCTCGGCCAGGATACCGGCGGACCGGAAGGTGTGTTCGAGGTCGCGCGCGGTGAACTGTGCCGCGGTCTCCGTCTCGTCCTCGTCGGCATGGGCGAACTGCGGGGCGAGCAGGTCCGACAGCCGCGCAAGCTCGGGACCGGAGAGGGTCTCCTTCCCGGTCAGGAAAGCGGTCAGGGCCTCTGCTTCCTCCGGGTCCATGTCCTCGCGCAAGAGCTCCGCATCGGTGCTTTCCTCGACGGGTTCCGGCGTCCCGGCGGCAAGGTCGGGCGTCTCTTCCCACGGCCAGAGCAGCGCCGCACTGGGCCACGACACGCCGAGGAACAGGGGTTTGATGCCGCCGGGCAGGATGTCGCCGCGCTGGTCGGCCATGGCGCAGACACCTTCCATGAAGGTGCGGTAGAGGCGCATGGCATCGTCCCAGTCGTTGTTCCAGCCGTGGCTGAACAGGATCGTGTCGGTGTAGCCGCCGTCGCGGATCAGGCGCAGGACCGCGTCGCGCGTCGCCGGAGAGGTGCAGACCCCGGCCTTGTCGTAAGTGATGGCGTGGAAGGGAACCGTCTGCCCGAGAAAGCCGGTGTGGGTGAAAACGGGGGCATCTGGGGAACCGGGCATACGCGCGCTCCTGAATATTCGTTAATAAAATACACCGTCATGGTAAACGCTGGCGCACATCTGTCAATCAGGGCGCGCATTCCCGGCAAGGTCCTTGCGCCTTCAGCGGCCGACGCGGTCGATCTTTGTCGAGAGGTGGATCAGGCTTTCGGAGCTGCGGACGCCCTTGGCCTCCACGATCTTGTCGAGGCTGATGTCCAGCGCCTCCGTCGTGGCGGCGGTCAGGCTGACGAGGAAGTCGAAACGGCCGGAGGTGGTGTGCACCGTCTCGACCTCCGGCATGGCCTTCAGGCGCGACAGCACGGCGGCGGCTTCGTTCGGTTCCAGCGAGATCAGAACCGTGGCGCGCAGCGGCGGCCGCAGGCCGGGACCGCGCCGGAGGGTAAATCCGGCAATGGCGCCGCTGGCGACCAGCCGGTCGATGCGCGCCTGCACGGTGGTCCGGGCCAGATCCAGCTGGCGGGCCAGTTCCGCCACCGGGGCGCGGGCATTCTCGGCCAGCGCGGCGATCAGTTTGCGGTCTGTTTCGTCGATCTGCATGTCATCCTCGTCATTATGACGAAGAGAATGGCACATTCTGTCCGTCCTGCCGATATGAATCGCAGGGGCGTCGGGGCATTTTCGGGGAACGCGAGCAGGAGACATGAACACATGGTTGTACAGGACACCTTCTACAGTGACCCGGCGAAATGGCTGGCCCGGGAATTGCCGGACGAGCCGGTCTTTTTCTACGATCCGGAACGGCTGACCCGCATGGCGCGCCGTTTCATCGACGGTTTCCCCGGGGAAGTGACCTATGCCGTCAAGGCGAACCCCGACCCGGTGGTGATCGAGGCGCTGTCCCGCGCCGGGCTGCAGGCGTTCGACGTCGCATCGCCCGAGGAGATGGCGCTGGTGCGCGACGTGGATCCCAAGGCACGGCTGCACTACCACAACCCCGTCCGCTCCCGCGCAGAAGTTGCGGCGGCGCGCGATTTCGGCGTCGTGTCGTGGTCGGTGGACCGGATGAGCGAGCTGGACAAGCTGGGCGACATCGAGGGCGCGGAGATCGCCGTGCGGCTGAAGCTGCCGGTGGCCGGTGCCGTCTATGACTTCGGGACGAAGTTCGGCGCGGCGCCGGAGAAGGCCGTGGCGCTCCTGCGGGCGGTGAAGGCGAAGGGCGGCGTGCCCTCGATCACCTTCCACCCCGGCACCCAGTGCCGCGACGCGCAGGCCTGGGTGGCCTATATCGCGGCCTCGGCCGAGATCGCGGCAGAGTCGGGCGTGACCCTGCACCGGCTGAACGTCGGCGGCGGCTTCCCCGCGCACCGCAACGACCCGGAACCGGACCTTGAGGTGATCTTCGACGCGATCCGCGACGCCGTGCGCGTGTCTTTCGGCGAGAAGGCCCCCGCTCTGGTCTGCGAGCCGGGCCGCGCCATGGTGGCCGAAGCGTTCGAACTGGCCCTGCAGGTCAAGGCGGTCTGCGACGGTGCGGTCTTCCTGAACGACGGCATCTACGGCGGCCTGTCGGAGTGGCGCGACCTTTCCCCGTCGCAGCGGCTAACGGCCTATTCGCAGGACGGCAAGCGGCGCCAGGGCGAAACCGTAGCCAATACCGTCTTCGGGCCGACCTGCGACAGCCTCGACCGGCTGTCCGACCAGGTGGCGCTGCCCGAAGATCTGGCGGAAGGCGACTACCT
This sequence comes from Sagittula sp., assembly GCF_052825245.1. NCBI lineage: Bacteria > Pseudomonadati > Pseudomonadota > Alphaproteobacteria > Rhodobacterales > Roseobacteraceae > Sagittula > Sagittula sp. Next base: position 86,354 of record NZ_JBRBWD010000038.1, on the reverse strand, counting down.
GCTGTTCCATGCCTGTGGTGCCTATTCCACCGCCCTCGTGACCCGTTTCAACGGTTACGGTGCACGGAAAATCGTCACGCTCCTGCGCTGACCGGGCTGCTCTGGACACTTGGCCCGTAAAGGCTAAGGTCCGGGGCAAATCCGGAAGCGTGAGGGAGTGTGTCCATGGAGAAGTTCGGCAAGAGCCAGCCGGTCAAACGGGTCGAGGACACGCGGTTCCTGACAGGCCAGGGGCGCTACGTGGACGACATCGTGCCGGAGGGTGCGCTCAGGGCCTATTTCCTGCGCTCGCCCGTGGCGCATGCTGTGCTGAAGGGGATCGACGTCTCTGCCGCGCTGGAGGCGCCGGGCGTCCATGCCGTCATCACCCAGGCTGACCTGGAAGAGGCCGGTCTCGACGCGCAGATGACCTACACCTGTGCGCCCAACCGCGACGGCACGCAGGGCGCCGCGCCCAAGCGTCCGCTCATGGCCGAAGACCGGCTGCGCTTCGTCGGTGAGGCGGTGGCGATGATCGTCGCCGACACGCTGGAGCAGGCGAAGGACGCCGCCGAGCTGGTGGAGATCGACTACGACGAACTGTCCACCCACATGGAGATCGGCGCAGGGGGAGAGGCCATCCATTCCGAAGCGCCGGACAACCGGGCCTATGACTACGGTCTGGGCGACGAGGCGGCCACCAACGCGGCCTTCGAGACGGCGGCCAAGGTCGTGTCGCTCGAGGTCGGGGACAACCGGATCATCGTCAACTCCATGGAGCCGCGCGGCGCCTTTGCCGAGTGGGACGGCGACCGCATGCACCTGGCCTTTGGCGGTCAGGGCGTCTGGGGGATGAAGAAGGAACTGGCGCGCGCCTACAAGGTCGAAGCCGAGAAGGTCCGCACCACCAATCCCGACGTCGGTGGCGGCTTCGGGATGAAGGGCATGGCCTACCCCGAGTACTTCGTGCTGCCGCACGCCGCGAAGGTGCTGGGCCGTCCTGTGCACTGGATGTCCGACCGGACGGAGGCGATGCTCTCCGACAATGCGGGCCGGGACCTCGTGACGCTGGCAGAGCTGGCCTTCGACGCGGACAACCGCATCGTCGCCTATCGCTCCCACACCCGGTCGAACCTTGGCGCCTACAATTCCCAGTTCGGCCAGATGATCCAGTCTTTCCTGTATTCCCGTGTCCTGACGGGCGTTTACGACATGCAGACGGTCTATCAGCGGGCAGAGGGCTTCTACACCAACACCACGCAGGTGGACGCCTATCGCGGCGCGGGCCGGCCGGAGGCGATCTACGTGCTGGAGCGTGTGATGGACCGTGCCGCGCGCGAGCTGGGCCTCGATCCCATGGAACTGCGCCGCATCAACTTCATCAGGCCGGACCAGTTTCCCTACACCACCGTGGCCGGGGAAATGTACGACGTGGGTGAATTCGCCCGCGTGCTTGGCCATGCCGAAGCTTCGGCGGATGTCGCCGGCTTTGCCGCCCGGCGAGAGGCCAGCGCCGCGGAGGGGAAGCTGCGCGGGTTGGGGGTTTGTTATTACATCGAGTCTATCCTCGGGCAGCCGCATGAGGATGTGAAAGTGGAATTTGTCGGTGACGGTGCGCTGATCTACGTCGGGACCCAGTCGAACGGGCAGGGGCACGAGACGGTGTTCCGCCAGTTCCTTGCCGACCAGACCGGCATCCCGGCGGAAAAGATCGAGGTGATCCAGGGTGATAGCGACCGGATCGCATCGGGTGGCGGCACCGGCGGATCGCGGTCGGTCACGACGCAGACCAACGTGACGCTGCAGGCCGTGGCGCAGATGGTCGAGGGGTTCTCGGCCTTCCTTGCAGGCGAAATGGGCGTCGCGACGGAGGATGTGACGTTCGACGACGAACGCTTCCGCGCGGAGGGGTCGAACCTGACGCCCACGATGCTGGAGGTGGTGCAGATGGCGCGGGATGCGGGCCGCGAGGACCTGCTGGTCTGGCAGACCACGGCGAAGCTGCCGGGCCGGTCCTATCCCAATGGCTGCCACGTCGCAGAGGTGGAGATCGACCCGGAGACGGGCCTTGTCGTCTGCGACCGCTACACGGTGGTCGACGATTTCGGCAACCTGATCAACCCGATGCTGGCCGAGGGGCAGGTGCATGGCGGGGTGGCGCAGGGGCTGGGTCAGGCGCTGACCGAACACGTGGTCTACGACGAAAACGGGCAGCTGCTCACGGCAACGTTCATGGACTACGGGATGCCGCGTGCCGATCTCATACCCATGATCGGGTTCGAGACGGAGCCGGTGCCCTCGACGGCCAACCCGATGGGGATGAAGGGCTGCGGCGAGGCGGGGACCGTTGGCGCGCTGGCGGCCGTGTCGAACGCGGTGCAGGATGCGGTGTGGGAACGCGGAATCAGACAAGTGGACATGCCTTTCACGCCGATGCGCGTCTGGGCGATGCTGGAGAATGACCGGATCGCGGCTGAGTGACGGAACGGGCGGACGGGGCGGGCGTTCAGCCTCTGCCCCGGCGCCCTGTGTCCGGACCGTCCCCATGCATCCTGGCGAGGGAGGCCGGACATGATCGGCACGCAGATCGCCAACACCGTTCTGGGCTGGGTCCGCAAGCGGTTTGCCACCGGCCACACCCCCTATGAACCGCGGCGGGGCCCGCGCGATCACATCATCATCCTCGATGGTACGGCCTCGACCCTGGAGCCGGGGATGGAGAGCAACGCGGGCCTGACCTACAAGCTGTTGAAGGAGGTCGGGCGGACCTCTCTGTACTACGAGGCGGGTATCCAGTGGGAAGCCTGGATGTCGACCTGGGACGTGGTCTCGGGGCGTGGCATCAACCGGCAAATCCGGCGCGCCTATGGCTACCTTGCATCGCGCTACCGGGTGGGCGACCGGATCTTCCTGCTGGGGTTTTCGCGCGGTGCCTATGCCGCGCGGTCGCTGGCGGGGATCATCGACCGGGTCGGCCTGCTGAGGCCGGACTTCGCGACGGAGCGGAACATCACCCAAGCCTACAGGCTCTACCAGTACGCGCCCGACAGCGACACGGCGGAGGATTTTGCGCGCCTCTACTGCCATGACGTGACGCTGGTGGAGATGGTCGGCGTCTGGGACACGGTGAAGGCGCTGGGCCTGCAACTGCCGCTTCTCTGGCGGATGACGGATGCGACCCACGCCTTTCACAACCACGCGCTGGGCAATTCGGTGCGGCACGGGTTCCACGCGCTGGCGCTGGACGAGACGCGGGAGACGTTCAGCCCGGTGATGTGGGAACGCCCGCCCGACTGGCGCGGGGTGATGGAGCAGGTCTGGTTCCGCGGCACCCATGGCGACGTGGGCGGGCAGATCGGCAGTTTCACGGCGGCGCGGCCCCTGGCGAACATCCCGCTGGTCTGGATGCTGGAGCGGCTGGAGGGCTGCGCCGTGGCGCTGCCGCCGGGCTGGCGGGACAGGTTCCCCTGCGACGTGGATGCGCCCTCGGTCGGGACGTGGCAGGGCTTTGGCAAGCTGTTCCTGAACCGGCGACGCCGGGTGCTGGGGCGGGACCCGTCGGAGCGGCTGCACGAAAGCATCGATGTGCCATTCCCCGCGGGCGCGCCCGCGGAGTAAGGTTTTTCGCCGAGGTCAAGCGAAAAGGCTCACATTTTATTTACTGCCCTTTAACCTGTGTCTTTTGCGCCTATCTGTTTATCAGGATCGCGGGACCGGAACTCCCGCGAGACCTTCACTGTCCCTCGTTCCGTGACTTGCGCCCGGGAAATTATCCCGGGCGCTTTTTCTTTGCCTGAAGGCTGCGTACGGTGGCGGTTATGAAATACGACGACTCATTCCTGAAGGACGTGCTGACCCGCACCAGGACGGTGGCGGTGGTCGGCGTGTCGATGAACCCGGTCCGGCCCAGCTACTACGTGGCGCGCTACCTTTCGCTGAAGGGCTACAAGGTGATCCCGGTCAATCCCGGCCACGCCGGGAAAAAGCTGTTCGGTCAGGAAGTTAGGGTCGCGCTTTCGGAATGTCCGGAAGAGGTCGACATGGTCGATGTCTTCCGCCGGTCGGAGCATGTGCCGCCGATCGTCGAGGAGGCGCTGGACGTGTTTCCGGCGCTGAAGACGGTCTGGATGCAGATCGGCGTGGAAAGCCCGGAGGCCGCGGAGATGGCGCAGGCGAAGGGTGTGGACGTGGTGATGAACCGCTGCCCCAAGATCGAATACCAGCGCCTTTTCGGGGAGTTGCGCATGGGCGGTTTCAACACCGGGATCATTTCCTCGAAGCTTTGAGCACGGGGCCGGCGCTGTTTGCGCAGGCGCAAAGGCGCCCCGCCCACCGTCCCGTCAACACCCCGTTCAGACCGCGCGCGTGGTGGTTTCCGGTGCGGCCGTTGGCCAGATGTGGTGGCGGATTCGCCCTGACCAGACCCGCGTTTGCCGGTTCTTCACCAAGGTTGACGCCCTGTAAGGGGTGAACCGGCCGTTTCGACCCCTTGAAACGGCCGGTTGGTAACCTTTTGGCCGGGAGGGGCGGAAAACGTGGTTAACGGGCGGCTTTGTCGCAGGGCGGACGACGCGACCCGAAAGCCGCATGCCCGCCACGGCCGAAACGCGAGGTCAGCCGCGCGACGCCTTTTCCGCGAGACCCGATTGCGTCTGGCGGGCGGCCAGCACCTCCATCACCTGCGCCACGGTGACGCCGCGGGCGTGCAGCATGACGAGCAGGTGGAAGAGCACATCCGCGGCCTCTGACGCGAGCTTTTCGGTGTCGTTCTTCACCGCCTCGATGATCGCCTCGACGGCTTCCTCGCCGAACTTCTCGGCGCATTTCTCTGGGCCCTTGGCCAGCAGCTTGGCGGTCCAGGACTCGTCCGGGGACGCCTTGGCGCGGGTGGCAATGATGGTTTCGAGCTCTTCCAGGGTCATGCGAGGTCCTTCCGGAGGCGTTCGGTGCGAAAGAGAGGTCGCCGTCAGAGGCGGCTGTCGTGCTTCAGGATCAGGTCGATCAGCGTCCAGAACTGCGGCTCCATCGGGGTGCCTTCGATCTGGGAGCGGTTCAGCGGGGTGAAGACCGGGCGGGCCTCCGCATCTTCGGCGGGGGACCAGTCGAGCAGGAGCGGCCCGTCGCTCGAGATGCCGATGCGCACCCCCCAGCGTTCGCGGGGGCCTGCGGATTGCGACCAGTCGCCGATGTAGAGCCGGCAGAGCGGGCGGTGGTTGGGCGCGTCGAGCGTCACGCCGACGGAGTACCATCCGACGGAGCGTTCGCCGACCTCGAGGTATCCGTTCACCACGGTGGTGGGCTTTCCGCAGCAGTTGCAGGCGGTGTGCTCTGTCTCGCCCTCGCGGAGCGTGACGTCCGAGCCGTCGGAGATCATAGGCGTACGGGGATCCCGGCGGCGGCCATGTGGGCCTTGGCCTCCTGGATCGTGAAGGTGCCGAAGTGGAAGATCGACGCGGCGAGCACGGCGGAAGCGTGGCCTTCGGTCACGCCCTCGACAAGGTGGTCGAGCGTGCCGACACCGCCGGAGGCGATCACCGGGATGTCCACGGCGTCGGCGATGGCGCGGGTCATCGGCAGGTTGAAGCCCGCCTTCGTGCCGTCGCGGTCCATGGAAGTCAGCAGGATCTCCCCGGCGCCTTTCGCGGCGATCATGGTGGCGAATTCCACGGCGTCGATGCCGGTGGGTTTGCGGCCGCCGTGGGTAAACAGCTCCCACTTGCCGGGGGATACGGTCTTGGCGTCGATCGCGCAGACGATGCACTGGCTGCCGAACTGGTCGGCGGCCTCCGCCACGACGTCGGGATTGGCGACTGCGGCGGAGTTGAAGCTCACCTTGTCCGCGCCCGCGAGCAGGAGGGCGCGGACGTCACCAACGGTGCGGACGCCGCCGCCGACGGTGAGGGGGATGAAGCACTGTTCGGCCGTGCGTGTCACGACGTCGAACATGGTGCCCCGGTTCTCATGGGTTGCATGAATGTCGAGGAAGCAGATCTCGTCCGCGCCGGCAGCGTCATAGGCACGGGCGCTTTCCACCGGGTCGCCCGCGTCGACGAGGTCGACGAAGTTGACGCCCTTGACCACGCGGCCGTCGGCCACGTCGAGGCAGGGAATGATGCGCGTCTTCAACATGCTTCGGGGGTTAGCGCGAAAACTTCATGTTGGGAAGGGGCTGCGGAGATCGTCGTGAACAGCCGGGCGCGGGCGCGGTTTTTCTGCCAGATCGCGTGCTTCGGGCACATGAAACCGGCAACGAAAAGCGCCGCCTCCGGGGGGAGGCGGCGCGTCAAAGGCGTCAGGCCGATTGTGCCTGGGGGAGTGGCCTCAGCCCTCGCCTTCGGTGTCCTGCGCGTCGGCTGCGCGGAACTCTTTCACCAGCGCGGCCACACGCTCGCCGACCTGCTTGTCGGTCTGCACGGCCTCGCCGATCTCGTTGTAGGTCTCGACATCGAGGTTCTCGGTCTCGGTGATCGCGGCCTGCATCTCGGTCATCGCCTCGCGCTGGAGATCGGTGATCGCCTCTTCGCCTTCGGCGGCCTGGATCTGCGCGGTGTATTGCTGGCGGATCTCGACGATGGCCATGGCGGCGGTGACGAAGCTTTCAAGCTGCTCGTCGGTGAAGCTGGCGGTTTCGGCGACCGGGGCCTCCTGCGTCATCGGCGCCTCTGCGGGCGCCGTGTCTGCCTCTTGTGCGAAGGCCGGGGCCAGAGGGGCTGCCGCGATGCCGAGGATGGCTGCGGTGCCGAGGATCGATTTGCGGATGGTCATCATGGGTCTCCATCGGTTTGGTCTGCGGGTGCGCCGGGCGGACCGGCGCTGCGATGGACTGAACCTGAGGGCCACGGCGACGCGGCGCAACCGGGGGCGGAAGAACCGGCGCGCGCTCGCCGAAATGGGGGGAAGGGGTGCGCGGTGCTCCGCGGGCGGCAACCGCCTGCGGTTGAAATCATGCGCGGCGATCATAAGGCCGCGAGCGGAGGAACCGGGGGCGCGAAGGCGGTGTTGACCGGGTGGAGATGACCAGGGAGACACTTCATGAGACGATTGATCGCCGCGGCGCTGGCCCTTCTGCCACTGGGCGCACTGGCCGACGAGAACCTGAATTGGGTCAAGGCGAAGGGCACCGTTCCGGAAGCGATGGACCGGCTGGAGGCGGCGGTCGAGGAGGCGGGCGGGACGATCTTTGCCCGCATCGACCATGCCGCCGCGGCGCAGGAGCTGGGGGTCGAGCTGACGGATGCGCAACTGCTGATCTTCGGCAACCCCAAGTTGGGCACGCCCGTGATGAAGGACAACATGCGCGCGGGGCTGGTGCTGCCGCTGCGGGTGCTGGCCTTCAAGGACGAGGGCGAGACCTGGCTGCTGTACCAGGAGGTCGTGCCGATGCTCGATTCCGTCAACGTGGACGAGGGTGTGGACGGCCAGGAAGAGATCGTCGACGCGCTGCGGGCGCTGACGGAGAAGGCCGCCGACCTGTCTCCGGAGTGACGGCGGGCCGCGCCGGGGCGGCACGCCGTTCAGGCGGTGGCGGTCAGGTGCGCAGGACCTGCAGCGCTTCCTTCAGGTCGATGGCGCCGTCGTAGAGCGCCCGGCCGGAGATCGCGCCGTTCAGGTTGGCGCCGCAGTCGCGCAGCGCGCGCAGGTCCCTGATCGAGGAGACGCCGCCCGAGGCGATGACCGGGATCTGCACGGCGCGGGCGAGGGCGGCTGTCGCCTCCACGTTCGGGCCCTGCATGGCGCCGTCGCGGTTGATGTCGGTATAGACGATGGCCGCGACGCCTGCATCCTCGTAGCTGCGGGCGAGGTCGGTGGCGTCCACGTCGGTGGTCTCGGCCCAGCCCTTGGTGGCCACCTTGCCGTCGCGGGCGTCGATGCCAACGGCGATCTGGCCGGGGAAGGCCGCCGCCGCCTCGCGCACCAGCGCAGGGTTTTCCACGGCCACGGTGCCGAGGATCACGCGGGCGAGGCCCTTGGACAGCCATGTCTCGATTGTCGCCATGTCGCGGATGCCGCCGCCAAGCTGCGCCGGGGTGCCGGTCTGGGACAGGATCGCCTCGACCGCGGCGCCGTTGACCGGCTGGCCCGCGAAGGCGCCGTTCAGGTCGACGAGGTGCAGCCATTCGCAGCCCTTGGCCACGAATTCCAGCGCCTGTGCGGCCGGATCGTCGTTGAAGACGGTGGCCTTGTCCATGTCGCCGCGCAGAAGCCGCACGGCCTTGCCGTCCTTCAGGTCGATCGCCGGATAGAGGATCATCGGACTGCCCTTCTCAAACTTGCCCTTGGGCCGGTGGGCCCGCCTGTCCTGGGGCCTTCGGGGCCCGCTTATTATGACGTCACGCCACGAAACGAAGATGAACCTAACGTCATCCTTGTCCGAAAGCCGTCATGCGCGTCAAGTCGAATGGACCAAGAGGGAGGACAAGACAATGAGATTGTTGGCATATGTTGCCGCATTGGGGCTATTCGCCGCGGCTGCACAGGCGGACCCTGTCGAGGGGGTGTGGCAGACGCAGCCGGACGAGGGGTCTTTTGCCCATGTCACCATGGCACCCTGCGGCGCGAAGCTTTGCGGTGTGATCACCCGGACGTTCAACGCGTCGGGCGAATACAAGTCGCCGAACATCGGCCGCAAGCTGGTCATCGACATGGCCCCGCAGGGCGGCGGCAAGTACCAGGGACAGGTCTGGCAGCCGTCGAAGGACCGCATCTTCATGGGCAAGATGGACCTCGCGGGCGACCGCCTGCAGCTTGCGGGCTGCGTCGCGGGCGGCCTGATCTGCAAGAAGCAGACCTGGGCGCGCGTGAAGTGATCGCGTGATGTGACCCTCGGCCGGGCAGGGCGCGAAGCCGTCCCGCCCGGTCGTCTTTTGTTCTTTGGCGGAACGGCAGGCAGGCTCCGATTGACGGAGGCGATGTCATGCGAGGCGTTCTTCCGGGCGGGCCGATCTGGAAATCGCAGACAGGGGCGCGGATGCGTTGGCCGGGCCGGGGTCGGCAGGTCCTTGCTGGCACGGAATGCAGGCCTTCACGCCGCGGCATCGGGCCCCATATCAACAGGGAAAGACGTTACAATCACTGAGGGAGAGCTCACCATGATCCGTCCCGCGATGTATGCCGCCATGGCCTGTGTCCTTGCCGCCCCGGCGCTGGCCGACCCGATGGAGGGGACCTGGCGCACCGAACCCGACCGCAAGAACCTGACCAGCCACATCAGCGTCACGAGCTGCGGCAACGCGCTGTGCGGGACCGTGGCAAAGGCCTTCGACGCCTCCGGGCAGGAGGTGAAGACCGCCAACGTCGGCAAGCGGCTGTTCTGGGACCTGAAGCCCGCGGGCGGCGGCGACTACGAGGACGGTACCGTCTGGGTGCCGCTTCTGGACGTGACCGCACGGGCAAGCGCGCGCCTGTCCGGCAACCAGCTTGAAGTCACGGGCTGCAAGGGGCCGGTCTGCGACGGGCAGGTCTGGACGCGCGTGAACTGAGGCGCGCCTTCGGGCGTGATTACGGGCGCCAGGTCAGGAAGTTGGCGATCATGCGCAGGCCGGCGCCCGCGCTTTTCTCCGGGTGGAACTGCAGGCCGATCTTCGTGCCCTCGGCCACGATGGCGGTGACGTCGCCGCCGTAGTCGACGTGCGCCACGCGCTGGCCGGGGGCCAGCATCCGCATCTGGTAGGAATGGACGAAATAGGCGTGTTCGCCGGTCTCGATCCCGTCGAGCAGCGGGTGGGGCGTGTCGATCACAAGGTCGTTCCAGCCCATGTGCGGCACCTTGAGCGCCGGGTCGGAGGGCTTGATCAGCTCGACTGAGCCGTCGATCCAGCCCAGCCCCTGCGTCGCCTCGTATTCGTGCCCCTCGCGCGCCATGAGCTGCATGCCGACGCAGATCCCGAGGAACGGGCGGCCGCGGTTTTCGACCGCGTCCACCATCGCTTCGAAACAGCCGGAGGCGCGGAGCGCCGCCGCACAGGCGGGGAAGGCGCCGTCGCCGGGCAGGACGATGTGGTCGGCCACCGCCACGGTTTCCGGATCGGAAGTCACGACGACCGAGCCCGCGCCGGTTTCGGCCGCCATCTTCTGGAAGGCCTTCTCGGCGGAGTGCAGGTTGCCGCTTTCGTAGTCGATGATGGCGGTGAGCATGGGCGGTCCTTTTCTGTCCGCCCCGGAGGTCGCGCGAAACGGCGCAGGCGTCAAGAGGGCTGGGGATCGCGGCCGACGTGGTCGAGCAGGGCGAGGATCGCCTCGTCGTCGGGCAGGGCGTCGCCGATGCGGCCCGTCATCTCCAGCAGAATGAAGCCGTGGACCAGCGCCCAGACCTGCGTCTCGATGACCAGCGGGTCGGTGCCCGGCGGCACGAGCGGCGCGCAGGTGTCGCGCAGGACGCGGTAGGCGGCCGAGGCGCCGCGTTCCTGTTCGGTGAAGGGGCTGGCCTCGCGGAAGCTGAAGATCAGGTCGTAAAGTGCAGGTTCGGAGCGGGCGAAGGCGAGGTAGCCGCGCGCGATGCCGCGCAGGCGGTCGCGGGGCGTCTGCGGCGCGGCCTCGGCGTAGCGCAGCATGGCCTTCTCGAACCGGGCGAATCCCTCGTCGGCGATGGCGCGGCGCAGCCCGTCGGCGTTGCCGAAGTGATGGGCGGGGGCAGCGTGCGAGACACCGGCGCGGGAGGCGCATTTCCTGAGGCTGAGCGCCTCCAGCCCGCCTTCTTCCAGAAGCGCGATCCCGGCCTCCACCAGCGCGGGTTTCAGGTTGCCGTGGTGGTGGCGGGTCTTGTCGTCCGTGCTGCTCATGGCGCCGGGATATGTCTGCCGCTTGACAGTGTCAAGTTTGCGCGGCTATCGTCCGGGCAACTTGACAGTGTAAAGTTCATCGGAGGCGAAGAAGATGACGAAGACACGGACGATCCTGATCGCGGTCCTGTCGCTGGCGGTGGCGCTGGCGTCGTGGCGGTTCCTGGTGTTCGGAGTGGCGCAGGCGATGCCCTTCATGGCGCATCACCTCGACGGGCGGGCGGTGGCGCTTTACGCCCACATCCTGCTGGCGCCGGTGGCGCTGGCGGCGATGCCGTTCCAGTTCTGGCCACGGTTGCGGGCGCGCCGCCCGGCGCTGCACCGCTGGACGGGGCGGGTCTATGCCGGGGCGGTGTTGCTGTCGGGGCTGGGCGGGCTGTGGCTGGCGCCGGGCACCTCGGCAGGGCCGGTGGCGGCCTGGGGGTTCGGCCTGCTGGCCGTGTTGTGGCTGGGCAGCACGGCGCGGGCGGTCTGGCTGGCGCGCGCGGGCCGCATCGCGGAGCACCGGGTCTGGATGCTGCGCTCGGCCGCGATGACCTTTGGCGCGGTGACCCTGCGCCTGCAGCTGGGCCTGTTCGCGCCGCTGGTGGGGTTCGAGACGATCTACGTCATCACGGCGTGGTCGTCCTGGGTGCCGAACCTGATGCTGATCGAGTGGTGGCTGCGGCGGGACCGTGCCCGCCGCCTGCCGGTCGCGGCCTGAGAGGCGGCCTAGAGCGCGCCCTTGGTCGAGGGGATCGCGTCGCCCTTGCGCGGATCGGGTTCCACCGCGTCGCGCAGGGCCCGGGCGACGGCCTTGAAGGCGGCCTCCGCGATGTGGTGGCTGTTCAGCCCGTGCAGCTTGTCGACGTGCAGCGTGATGCCGCCGTGGGTGCTGAGCGCCTGGAAGAACTCGCGCACCAGCTCCGTGTCGAAGGTGCCGATCTTGGCACTGGGCAGGTCGACGTTCCACACGAGGTAGGGCCGGGCAGAGAGGTCGAGCGCGGCGCGCACGAGGCTGTCGTCCATCGGCAGGAGGCAGGCGCCGTACCGGCGGATGCCGCGTTTGTCGCCAAGCGCCTTCACCAGTGCCTGCCCGATGGCGATGCCGGTGTCCTCGACCGTGTGGTGGTCGTCGATGTGCAGGTCGCCCTCGGCCCGGATCGTCATGTCGATCAGCGAGTGGCGCGACAGCTGGTCCAGCATGTGATCGAAGAAACCCACGCCGGTCTGGTTGTCGTAGGTGCCGGTGCCGTCGAGGTCGAGCTCGACGGAAATGCTTGTCTCGGCGGTCTTGCGGGTCACGGTGGCGCGGCGCATCGGTCGTCCTCTTGCTGGTCGGCGCCTTATAGGGGGGCGGGGCAGGCGCGGAAAGAGGGCGCGCGCCGAAAGCCCGGCGGGTGTCGCCGTGGCGCTGCGGTGTTGGTCCGGCATGTGGAAGATTGTCGACTGGAGCGGGCGAGGCGATTCGAACGCCCGACCCTAACCTTGGCAAGGTTATGCTCTACCCCTGAGCTACGCCCGCGAACCAGTCTGTCATCTGGACCCCGTCCTGCGCGTGCGGCGCTGCTTCGGTGTCCGGCCACTTGGAGCGGGCGAGGCGATTCGAACGCCCGACCCTAACCTTGGCAAGGTTATGCTCTACCCCTGAGCTACGCCCGCGTGCCAAATGGTAGGGGGCGTTTAAGACTTCCTCGGGAGGGGCGCAAGCGGAAAAATCGGAGCCCGCGGAAAATTGTGAACGGGGCGGCGCGCAGCCCCGCCCTGCGCGGCGCCGGGGGCGGGCGGCGGGGTTCATTCCGCCGCTTCGTGGGCACACGCGCGGGGCGGCCGGACCTCTGTCCCGGTGCGGCCGTCGCCGGTGCAGACGAAGACGGTGAGGTCGTCGCCATGTGCCTTCAGGAGCGGGTCGGGGACCAGCCCGATGCGGGCGGCCAGCGCCGCGAGATCGGCCCGGTTCTGTGCGCCGGTCTTGGCCTGAACCGACGAGAGGCGCTGCCGCACGGCAGAGAACGAGATGCCAAGTGCATGCGCGATCTGCTTGTCCATCATCCCGTGGCCGACCAGGCGCAGAAGCTCTTTCTGCTTTGGGGTCAGGTGGTTGCGCTTCACGAACTCGGTCTTGAAGAGCTCCGCGTAGCGCGCGTGCCCTGCCAAGGCCGCCGCGTGCAGCGTCCAGCCGTGGCGGGTCAGCAGGGCATCGAAGGCCTCTGCGCCGTGGCTGCCGCCGAAGGCGATGAGCGCGGCATGCCCCGGGTCGCCCATGCGCAGCGGGAAGGCCACGCCGGCGTTCAGGCCCTGTTCGGCTGCGAGGTGCACATGCCGCCGCTTGTCGTCCGAGATCTCGCCCATCAGCGGCAGATAGGCGGGGCCGATCTTCAGCGGCGTGAGGTAGCGGCAGCCGTGCATCCGGAAGTTCGAAGTGTCGCGGATGTGGGGATAGGCGCGCAGCCGCTCCAGCCAGTCGGAGGTGAAGGTGGTGCGGATGAACTGCGCCTGCTCCCAGTTGCGGAAGTCCGTGGCGTAGACGTAATCGACGACGGTCAGCTCCAGCCCGTGGGCGAGATCGAGAAACAGCTCCCAGACCGCGTCGGTTGTGCGGGTCGCTTCGAGCCTCAAAAGAAAATCCAAAAGCCGTGCGGGTACGAATGTCTCGGTGGCCGCAACGGCCGCGCCATCAAAATGTTCCATGGCCGCACTGTTGCGCGGGACGCGGTCGGAGGGCAGTCCGGTTTTCCCTCACCTGACAGAATTGACAGGTGGAAACGGGTATCGGTCAGGCGGCGGGTGCCTTCGGTTCGATCAGATCCCAGCGGTTGCCCCAGGGGTCGCGGAAAACGGCGACGGTGCCATAGGGTTCGTGGCGCGGCGCTTCCTCGAAGATCACGCCCTTCGCGGTGAAGTCGGCATGGTCGCGGGCGAAGTCGTCGGTGTGCAGGAACAGCCAGACGCGCCCGCCGCCCTGCTGGCCGATGGTGTCGCGCTGGTTTCCCACGGCGCGGGCCAGCAGGATCTCGGTGGAGTGGCCGGGATGGCCGACGCGGACCCAGCGCTTGCCGCCGCCCATGTCGGTGTCTTCCTTCAGCTCGAATCCCAGCGTGTCGCGGAAAAACGCGATGCCCGCGTCGTATTCCGGCACGAGAAAGGCGAAGGCGGCGAGGGTCAGGCCCATCAGTCGTCCTTCTGGACGGGGCCGTCCTTTTTCACCCAGTCCGTAAAGCCGTCGCGCAGGTGCGCCGCGTCGAACCCCATGTCGAGCAGGGTGGCCACGGTCAGCGCAGAGCGCCAGCCTGACGCGCAGTGGAAGACGTATTGCTTGCCTTCCTGCGCGAAGACCGGCTTGTGGTAGGGGCTTTCCGGGTCGACCCAGAATTCGATCATGCCGCGCGGCGCGTGCACGGCGCCGGGGATGTAGCCCAGCTTCTGCCGTTCGCGCACATCGCGGATGTCGACAAAGACGACGTCCGGGTCCTTGAGCATCTCGATCGCCTCGGCCGTGCCGATTTCGGGGATGCGGGCGCGGGCGGCGGCGACCATGTGGGCCGCGGTTACGTTGAGTTTCTCCATGGTGTCGCAAGCTGTCCGTTTCGAAGCACTGCGGTCAAGGTAGAAGCTGGCGGCGCGGAAGGCGAGGGCGGAAATCCGGCGCAGAATGCCCTCGTGCCGGGCGTTTCGTGCTGAAAGCGACGCGTTTCGTGCAGGATAGCCCGTTGTTCAGCGCCAGGCCTCGGGGATCGGGTCGGGCGACAGCAGATCGCCCACCTGTTCCGCCTCGGCCCGCGAGAGATGCGGCAGCATCACGCGGGTGGTGTAATGGCCGTACATCCGCCCGTCGGTGGACAGCACCGACCAGTCGGCGATCTGGTCGCGCCCGAAGCTGACGCTGTCGCCCAGCGTCAGGCCGGGCAGGTAGGCGGGATCGTTGGCGAGCTGGCCGGTGAAGGTGCCGTCCTCGGCGAGGGCCAGGTTTTCGACCCAGATGACCTCGTCATCGACGTCGAAGTGATTGACGGGCAGCCGCGCCTTGAGGTTCAGCGCCGGGTGCAGGCCGCCATCCTCCGTCGCCAGCCGGGCCAGGACGAAGTCGAGATTGCTGCGCGCCTCCTCGATGGCGGCGGCCATGTCCGCGTCTTCGGGCGCGAAGTTGACCACCGGGTCCTGCGCGGCCAGGGGACCGGACAGAAGGCAAAGGACCAGCGCGGCGGCGATCCGGAGCGGTGTCTTGCGGTGCACGGGACTTCCCTGAATGTGAGCGTGGGCAACGGGATAGCACGCCGCGCGGCGCTTGCGAACAGGCGAAGGCACGGTTGCGCGGATTTCGGCCCCGGAGGTCCGCGCGGCCCGGCATCAGGTCAGACCAGATCAGAACGGAATGTCGTCCGCTGCGCAGAGGAATCGGGCGACCACCTTCTTCGTCCCGGCCTTCTCGAAGGCGATCTCCAGCTTGTCGCCCTCGATCCCCGTGACGGCGCCGTAGCCGAACTTCTGGTGGAACACGCGTTCGCCCACGGTGAAGGCCGAGACCGCCTGCATGTCGATCACCTGAGTCTTCGATTCGCGGGGCTGGCTGACCGGGCGTTCGCCGGAGCGCGCCTGCAGGCGCTTCCAGCCGGGCGAGTTGTAGACGTTGGCCTCTGCCGCGCGGGTTTCCAGCGTCGAGGACGCCCCGCCGAACCCGCCCTGCGCCGCGCCGAACCCGCCGCCGCCGTAAAGGCCGGGGGGTGTCAGCACCTCCACGTGTTCCTCGGGCAGCTCGTCGACGAAGCGCGAGGGCATCTGCGACTGCCACTGGCCGAACACCCGGCGGTTGCCCGCAAAGCTGATGGTGCAGCATTCCTCGGCCCGGGTGATGCCGACGTAGGCGAGCCGGCGTTCTTCCTCCAGCCCCTTCACGCCGCTTTCGTCCATGGAGCGCTGCGAGGGGAAGAGGCCGTCCTCCCAGCCCGGCAGGAAGACGGCGGGGAACTCCAGCCCCTTGGCGGCGTGCAGCGTCATGATCGAGACCTTGGCGCCGGATTCGTCGGTGTCGTTGTCCATGACAAGGCTGACGTGTTCGAGGAACCCCTGCAGGTTCTCGAAGCTTTCCAGCGCCTTGACCAGTTCCTTGAGGTTCTCCAGCCGGCCCGGCGCCTCCGGCGTCTTGTCGTTCTGCCACATCTCCGTGTAGCCGGATTCGTCGAGGATGATCTGCGCCAGCTCGACGTGGCTGATCTCCGGCCGGGCGTTCATCGGCTGGGCCAGATCGTCGATCACATCGTCGTCGCTGTCCACCGCGACCGTGGCCCGGGTCATCCGGCCCCAGCGGGCGAGGTCGGCCACCATTTGTCCCAGCGCCTTGGCGCCCTTGCCGGTGATGGCCTTCTGCTCGACCGCCAGCGCCGCGCCGTCCAGCAGCGAGACGCCGTTTTCGCGGGCGATGCGCTGGATGGTCTGCTGGGCCTTGTCGCCAAGGCCGCGCCTCGGCGTGTTCACGATCCGCTCGAAAGCGAGGTCGTCGGTGGGTGACACCACCAGCCGGAAGTAGGCCATGGCATCGCGAATCTCCATCCGCTCGTAGAAGCGGGGGCCGCCGATGACGCGGTAGGGCAGGCCGATGGTCAGGAAACGGTCCTCGAAGGCGCGCATCTGGTGCGAGGCGCGGACGAGGATCGCCATCTCGTCGAGGCTGAACGGCCGCATCCGGCGCGTGCCGTTCTGCATCGATTCGATTTCCTCGCCGACCCAGCGCGCCTCTTCCTCGCCGTCCCAGTGTCCGATCAGGCGGACCTTCCAGCCCTCCTGCCGATCGGTCCAGAGCTCCTTGCCGAGGCGGTTCGAATTGCCCCGGATCACGCCGGAGGCGGCGGCGAGGATGTGCGGGGTGGAGCGGTAGTTCTGTTCCAGCCGCACCACATGGGCGCCGGGAAAGTCCTTTTCGAACCGCAGGATGTTGCCCACCTCTGCGCCGCGCCAGCCGTAGATCGACTGGTCGTCGTCGCCCACGCAGCAGATGTTCTTGTGCGCCGACGCCAGCAGCCGCAGCCAGAGGTACTGCGCGACGTTGGTGTCCTGATACTCGTCCACGAGGATGTAGCGGAACCAGCGCTGGTACTGTTCCAGCACGTCCGGGTGGGTCTGGAAGATCGTCACCATGTGCAGGAGCAGGTCGCCGAAGTCGGTGGCGTTCAGCTCCTTCAGGCGTTCCTGGTATTCGGCGTAAAGGCGCGGACCCTTGTGGTTGTAGGCCCCCGCATCGGCGGCGGGCACCTTGTCGGGCGTCAGCGCGCGGTTCTTCCAGCCGTCGATGATGTTGGCCAGCTGGCGGGCGGGCCAGCGCTTGTCGTCGATGCCATGCGCCTGCACCAGTTGCTTGAGCAGGCGGAGCTGGTCGTCGGTGTCGAGGATGGTGAAGTTCGACTTCAGCCCCACGAGTTCGGCGTGCCGGCGGAGCAGCTTCACGCAGATGGAGTGGAAGGTGCCCATCCATGGCATCCCCTCCACCACCTGTCCCAGCATGTTCGAGACGCGGGTCTTCATCTCGCGCGCGGCCTTGTTGGTGAAGGTCACGCTGAGGATCTCGTTCGGGCGGGCGCGGCCGGTGTTCAGCAGGTGCACCACGCGGGCGGTCAGCGCCTTGGTCTTGCCGGTGCCGGCCCCGGCCAGCATCAGGACCGGCCCGTCGAGATGTTCGACAGCCTCCCGCTGGGCCGGGTTCAGCTCGTCCAGATAGGGGTGCGGGCGCGCGGCCATGGCGCGGGCGGAAAGCGAAGACGCCTCGAATGCGTCGAATTCGTCGTAGCTGCTCATGGCGCCAATCTAACGCCGGGGCGCCGGAAGGGGAAGGTGTGTTCGCCTTGTGTTCCGCGTGTTTTCTTGGGTCAGGTGGACATCAGCGCGCCCGAGGTCACGCCGAGCCTGCGCCGGGAGGTCTGGAAGACGGGCCGCGGCGTGTCGTCGGCGCCCCCGGTTTCCGCTGCGGAGGCGCGTGGCGCCGCGGGCGCGGGCTGCGGGCGGAGTGGCTGAACGGCGGCCGGGGCGGGCTGCACGCGCAGCGGCTGGATGGAGGCGGGCGCGGGCTGGGCTGTGGGACGTGGGGCAGGTGCTGGCGCGTCGTTCCGGGCGGCGGCGCTGCGGGCCTCGGCTTCGGCGGCGCGTTGGGCGGCGAGCGCCGGGTGCATGCGAATCGCCGGGTAGTGGTTCGGCTGGGGGGCCTGGGCCGCGGTTTGTTCGGTCTCTGCCGTCTGCGGGGCGGGTGTGTCGGCCTGCGGGGCGATGGTGCTCCGCATGGCGGCGGTCTGCTGCTTCAGGTGCGCCTCTCGCGCGGCGACGGAGGGGTCGTTGTGTGCGGGCTGCGCGGCGGTCATGTCCTGTGGCCGGGGTTGCTGGGGCGTATCTGCGGCGGCGGCCTCCGCCCGCTGGCGGGTGGTCTGTTCGGCGGCGGCGCGCACCTCGGCTGCGGCCTTCTGCGCGACCTCCGAACACCGGGCGCGTCCGGCGAGCGAGGCGCGGGCCATGCGGGCGACCAGCCCCGCCTCGGACACGCCTTCGAGCACGCAGTGGAGCGAGCCGAAGCGGTCGGACCAGCGGTCGGTCGCGGCAGAGACGGCGTCGGACAGGAACAGCGTGACCAGCCGGGGATTGCGGCGTTCCGCGAGGGTCACGATCTCCGGCAGGTAGGCGCCCGCGGTGTCGAGGTCGACCAGCAGCACGTCAGCCACGGCGCGGCGCAGGCAGCATTCGGCGACCGAGATGCTGCCGGAGCCGGTCACGTGAATGCCCGCCTCAAGGAAGGCGATCTGAAGGCGGTCCAGTCGGGGAATGTCACTGTCCAACAGCATCGCGTGCATGGTCTACTCCGGTGTTCGGGAACGCTTGGGGCAGAGCCTCGGCCATCGCGCTTAAAATAAACTGAACATTTGCGGAGAATGCGGCGGGGGCTGGCGCGGGCGTGGATTTCGGGCGAGACAAGGACCATGGACCCGCAGCAGACATACATGACCGTGGCCGACCTGAGAGCGCGTGCGCGGCGCCGCGTGCCGCGCTTTGCCTGGGCCTATCTCGACACCGCGACGGGGACGGGGGCGACCGCCCGGCGCAACCGCGCGGCGCTGGACCGGGTGGGGTTCATGCCCTCGATCCTCGACGGGGAGGTGGCGCCGGAGCTTTCCACGGAGCTTCTGGGCGTGTCCCATCCGCTGCCCTTCGGGGTGGCGCCGGTCGGGCAGTCGGGCCTTCTGTGGCCGGGCGCGGAGGCGACGCTGGCCCGGGGCGCGGCGCAGGCCGGTCTGCCCTACACGCTGTCCACGGTGGCGGCGGCCACGCCCGAGGAGATCGGTCCGCTGACCGGCGGGCAGGGGTGGTTCCAACTTTATCCGCCCCGTGCCGTGGACGTGCGGCTCGACATGCTGGCGCGGGCGCGGGACAGCGGGTTCCGCGTGCTGGTGCTGACGGTCGACGTGCCGGTGGCCTCGCGGCGGGAGGCGCAGGTCAAGGGCGGGCTGGTGCAGCCGCCGCGCCTGACGCCCCGCATCGCCGCGCAATGTGCGCTGCGGCCGGCGTGGTCGCTGGCGCGGATGCGGGCGGGGATGCCGCGGATGAAGACGCTCGATCGGTACACGACCGACCTGTCGACCCGCGATCCGACGGCACATGTGGGCTACCTGCTGCGCACCGCGCCCGACTGGGATTACGTGGCGTGGATCCGGGACCACTGGGACGGGCCGCTGGTGGTCAAGGGCGTGATGCGCGCCTCCGATGCCGCGCGGCTGGAGGCGGCGGGCGTCGATGCCGTCTGGGTGTCGAACCACGGCGGGCGCCAGTTCGACGGCGCCCCAGCCGTCGCCGAGGTGCTGCCTGAGGTGCGCGCCGCGACGACCCTGCCGGTGATCGCCGACAGCGGCTTCGAGTCGGGGCTGGACATGCTGCGGGGCATCGCGCTTGGCGCGGATTTCATCATGCTGGGCCGCGCCTGGCACTACGCGGTCTGCGCGCTGGGTGAGGACGGCCCGGCGCACCTGACCGAGATGCTGCGCCGCGATCTGGTGGCGGCCATCGGCCAGCTTGGCGTGGCGCGGCCTTCGGAACTGCGTGGCCGGACCGAGATCCTCAGCGGTTTGCCAGGAACGGGCGGGTGAAGGCCCAGCACTCGGCCGCGATATGGGCGATGATGTGGGACACCTGCCAGTCGTCGCCGCACCGTGTCAGCCGCAGGTCGGCGCGCAGCGGGTGGTCCGGAAAGAAGTCGTCGATCTTGCGTGCCGTGATCACCACGCCGTCGATGCGCTTGTCGGAAATCGCCTCTGCCTTGGTGACGACGCGGAGGGTGCGCTCGATGCCGCGGGTATGGTCGTCGTCGGCCTGCGCCAGCATCGCGGTTTCGAGGTCCTCGACGGAATAGAGCACGATCGTCCGGTCATAAGTCTCGATCGTGCAGGGCTTCCACGCCTTTCGGGACAGGGTCAGACAGCCGAAGGTCCTGATCTCCCGGTCGAGGTGATCGAGGTGTTGGCTGATCATCCAGTCGGGGCGCGCCATGAGGTTTCGCGCCAGCGCGCCCGCAGGCCGTTCGGATCTGTCGAACATGGTGGGCTCCTTGACCCGGGTCTTTCCGCAACCGAATAGATCGTCAGCGTTAATGACGGATTAAGCCGGTGCGTTTGCAAACCTGGCCTTGCTGAAAAATTAATTTGCAAACCCCTCTTGCGCCGCGGTGCGGCAAGGCGTCAAAGTAATAATGTTGCGCAAACTGACAACAATCATGCGCGAGAGGACCAACACACATGCCCGATTTCGAGAAGATTCTCGTCGCCAACCGCGGTGAAATCGCGATCCGCATCATGCGGGCTGCGAACGAGATGGGTAAGAAGACCGTCGCGGTCTTCGCAGAAGAGGACAAGCTGGGCCTTCACCGCTTCAAGGCGGACGAGGCCTACCGAATCGGGGAAGGGCTTGGCCCGGTGCAGGCCTATCTCGCGATCGATGAAATCATACGCGTTGCGAAGGAAAGCGGCGCGGACGCGATCCACCCGGGCTATGGCCTGCTGTCCGAGAACCCGGATTTCGTCGACGCCTGCGACGCGGCGGGCATCACCTTCATCGGGCCGCGGGCCGAGACGATGCGCGCGCTTGGCGACAAGGCCTCGGCCCGGCGGGTCGCCATCGAGGCGGGCGTGCCGGTCATCCCGGCGACGGAAGTGCTGGGCGACGATTTCGAGGCCATCGCCAAGGAGGCCGAGGAGATCGGCTATCCCCTGATGCTGAAGGCGTCCTGGGGCGGTGGCGGACGCGGGATGCGCCCGATCAACGGTCCGAAGGAACTGAAGGAAAAGGTGCTGGAAGGCCGGCGCGAGGCGGAGGCGGCCTTTGGCAACGGCGAGGGCTACCTCGAAAAGATGATCATCCGCGCCCGCCATGTCGAGGTTCAGATCCTCGGCGACAAGCAGGGCAACATCTACCACCTCTATGAACGCGACTGTTCGGTCCAGCGCCGCAACCAGAAGGTCGTCGAACGCGCGCCCGCGCCTTATCTTAGCGAGGCACAGCGCGAGGAGATCTGCGAACTGGGCCGCAAGATCTGCGCCCATGTGAACTACGAATGCGCGGGCACGGTCGAGTTCCTGATGGATATGGACACCGGGTCCTTCTACTTCATCGAGGTGAACCCGCGCGTGCAGGTGGAACACACCGTCACCGAGGAAGTCACCGGCATCGACATCGTGCAGGCGCAGATCCTGATCGCGGAGGGCAAGTCGCTGTCCGAGGCGACGGGCAAGGCCAGCCAGTACGACGTGCGCCTGACCGGCCACGCGCTGCAGACCCGGATCACCACCGAGGATCCGACCAACAACTTCATCCCCGACTACGGCCGCATCACCGCCTACCGGAGCGCGACCGGCATGGGCATCCGTCTGGACGGCGGCACGGCCTACGCGGGCGGGGTCATCACGCGCTACTACGATTCGCTGCTGGTGAAGGTGACGGCCAAGGCGCCGACGCCGGAGAAGGCGATCAAGCGGATGGACCGCGCCCTGCGGGAATTCCGCATCCGGGGCGTGACCACGAACATCGAGTTCGTCATCAACCTGCTGAAGCACCCGACGTTCCTGAACAACCAGTACACGACGAAGTTCATCGACACGACGCCGGAGCTGTTCGACTTCCAGAAGCGCCGCGACCGGGGCACCAAGGTGCTGACCTACATCGCCGACATCACGGTGAACGGTCATCCGGAGGTGCAGGGCCGCGCGACGCCGCATCCGGACCTGAAGCCCGCGAAGCCGCCGAAGCTGCGCGCCGATGCGCCCGCGCCGGGGACCAAGACGCTGCTGGAGGAGAAGGGCCCGAAGGCGGTTGCCGACTGGATGCTGGAGCAGAAGCAGCTTCTGATCACAGACACCACGATGCGCGACGGCCACCAGTCGCTTCTGGCGACGCGGATGCGTTCGATCGACATGATCGGCGTGGCGCCCGCCTATGCCCACAACCTGCCGCAGCTCTTCTCGATGGAGTGCTGGGGCGGGGCGACCTTCGACGTGGCCTACCGCTTCCTGCAGGAATGCCCGTGGCAGCGCCTGCGCGACCTGCGCGCGCGGATGCCCAACCTGCTGACGCAGATGCTGCTGCGCGGCGCGAACGGGGTGGGCTACACCAACTACCCCGACAACGTGGTGCAGTTCTTCGTCAAGCAGGCGGCAGAGACCGGCGTCGACGTGTTCCGCGTGTTCGATTCGCTGAACTGGGTGGAGAACATGCGCGTCGCGATGGACGCGGTTCTGGAGTCGGGCAAGATCCTCGAAGGGACGGTCTGCTACACCGGCGACATGCTGGACCCGGACCGGTCGAAGTACGACCTGAAGTACTACGTCTCCATGGCGAAGGAGCTGCGGGACGCGGGCGCGCATGTGCTGGGTCTGAAGGACATGGCGGGCCTCCTGAAGGCCAATGCCGCCTACACGCTGGTCAAGACACTGAAGGAAGAGGTCGGCCTGCCGGTCCACTTCCACACGCACGACACCTCGGGCGCGGCGATTGCCACGATCATGGAGGCGTCGCGCGCCGGTGTGGACTGCGTCGATGCGGCGATGGACGCGCTGTCGGGCAACACCTCGCAGCCGACGCTGGGGTCGGTGGTCGAGGCGCTGCGCTTTACCGAGCGGGACACCGGCCTCGACATGGCCGCGATCCGCGCGATTTCCAACTACTGGGAGGCGGTGCGCGGCCAGTACGCGGCGTTCGAGAGCGGCATGCAGGCCCCGGCCTCGGAGGTCTACCTCCACGAGATGCCGGGCGGGCAGTTCACCAACCTGAAGGCCCAGGCGCGCAGCCTGGGGCTGGAGGAACGCTGGCACGAGGTCGCCCAGACCTATGCCGACGTGAACCAGATGTTCGGTGATATCGTGAAGGTCACGCCGTCCTCGAAGGTCGTGGGGGACATGGCGCTGATGATGGTCAGCCAGGGCCTGACGCGCGAACAGGTCGAGGACCCGAAGACGGACCTGAGCTTCCCGGATTCGGTCATCGACATGATGAAGGGCAACCTCGGGCAGCCCCCGGGCGGCTGGCCGAAGAAGATCCAGAAGAAGATCCTGAAGGACGAGAAGCCCTTCACCGAGCGTCCAGGCCTGAAGGCGGCGCCGGTCGACATCGCCGAGAAACGCGCCGAGCTGGAGAAGACCATCGAGGGTGTGGAGTTCGACGACGAGGATCTGAACGGTTACCTGATGTACCCCAAGGTCTTCACCGAATACGCCGCGCGCCACGAGACCTACGGCCCGGTGCGGGTGCTGCCGACGCGGACGTTCTTCTACGGGATGGAGCCCAGCGAGGAGATCACCGCCGAGATCGACCCGGGCAAGACGCTGGAGATCCGGCTGCAGGCGGTGGGCGGCACGCAGGACGACGGCGAGGTGCGGGTGTTCTTCGAACTGAACGGCCAGCCGCGCACCATCCGCGTGCCCGACCGCAAGGCCAGGGCGGCCGGTGGCGCAAAGCCCAAGGCGGAGGTCGGCAACCCCAACCACATCGGTGCGCCGATGCCGGGGGTGGTGTCCTCCATCGTCGTGAAGGCGGGCGACAAGGTCAAGACAGGCGACCTGCTGCTGACCATCGAGGCGATGAAGATGGAATCGGGGATGCACGCCGAACGCGACGGCACGGTGAAGGCCGTGCATGTCGCCGCGGGCGCACAGATCGACGCCAAGGACCTGCTGGTCGAAATGGAGTGATCCGGGCCCTTGGGGGCCGGAAAAGGGAAGGGCGCGGGGGATCACCTCCGCGCCCTTTTTCATGGGTGTGTCGTTGTCACCGGGGGCGGCGGCGTCAGCCGGCGGTCGCCAGTTCCGATCCGTCGGTGGCCCGGCCCAAAGGCATCCCGCGCCGGACGGCCACGGTCAGCCCGTGCACCGCTTCGCCGCGATCTTCGCGCAGGACGACCTCGGCCATGTGGGCGATGGTCAGGCCCGCATCCTTCAGCAGCGTCTCGACGTAGTCGCGGGAATGGGCAAAGCGCCGGGTTTCGCGCAGCAGGACGGGGGCGTCGCCCAGTTCGACGGTGAAGGCGAAGAGCCCTCCGGGCCGCAGGGCATCGACCGCCCAGGCCACCGGCTGTTCGAGCGCGCCGAGATAGTTGAACACATCCGCTGCGACGATCAGGTCATAGCGGTCCGGGCGCCGGTCCAGCGTGGCGATGTCCTGCTTTTCGAGGTGGTCGTAGAGGCCCTTGGCCTCCGCCTCGTTGAGCATGTGCTGCGACAGGTCCAGCCCGTCGAGCCGCGCCACGTGCGGCCGCAGCAGCTCGCCCATCAGGCCGGTGCCGCAGCCGAGGTCCAGCGCGTGGTCTGCCCGGTCCAGCCCGGCGGCCTTCAGCGCGGCAAGCACCACCTCCGGCCCGCGATAGGCGAGCCGGTCGCGCAGGGAGCGTTCGAAGCGCGGCGCGTACTGGTCGAAGAGCAGTTCGACGAAGGCCGGGGGCAAGGTTTCGGTGATCGGCACGTCGCGCGCGAGGTCGCGGTTGATGCCCGCACCCAGCGGGTCGGTCGGGTCGGCCTCGACCGCCCGGGTCCAGGCCTCGGCGGCGGCGGGGAGGTCGCCCGCGGCCTTCAGGTACTCGCCCAGGCGGAACCATCCGGCAGCCCAGTCAGGGGCAAGCGCAAGCGCCTGTTCGAGGATGTCGATGGCGGCGGGCAGGTCGCCCAGATACGCCATGTTTTCGGCGAAACCGGCGCGGCTGTCGGCCGCGGGCACGCCGGAGGAGAAGAGAGCTCCGGTCATTCCTTGTCACTTCATAGGGCCCGCTTGTTTCCCGCATCCTTCAGGGACGGGCACGCGGCGGACGGCACGAGTCTCACGGATCGGGGTCCGTGCGGAGCGGCGGATACGCCGGGTTCGCGATGCCGTCAATGGGGCGCTGTGTTGCTGTGGTGCCGGGCCGCGGAAGCCCTGCCACAGACGCCTCGCGTCAGCCGATGGGCAGGGGCGCGTCGGCCTTGGGCTGGTCCATGACGATCTGGCTGTGCACGCGCGAGACCACGGGATGCGCCAGCAGAACCTCGTGGATCAGCGTGTTGAGCGCGGGCAGGTCGGAGCAGTAGACCCGCAGGAGGTAGTCGGCCTCGCCGGTCATGGTCCAGGCGGATGTGATCTCGGACCGGGTGCGCAGGAGCCGGGCAAAGGCCGCGCCTTCCTCGGCGCCGTGGCGGGCCAGTTGCACCTGTATGAAGGCCTGCACGTCGAGCCCCAGCCGCGCCGGGTCGAGCGTCGCGCGGTAGCCGCGGATCACGCCGGTCTCCTCCAGCCGCTGCCGCCGCCGCCCGGCCTGGCTGGCCGACAGGTTCAGCGCCTCGCCCAGTTCCTGCGCGGTGGCCTGCCCGCGGGTCTGCAGCCGTTCCAGCAGGGCGATGTCGGTCTGGTCCAGATTGGCGCGGTTTTCGTGCATGTTTCCTCCGGTTCGTGCGAATCCTGCGCGTGCAGCGTTCCATTAGGGCGAAGAATGCGCGCAAGCCGCGCGCCGGTAAAGGCATACTGGGGGCAGGAAACAGAAATACGCACGAACAGGAGGACACCATGGGACCTTTCCCGCACGACGCACCGCAGTCCACCATCACCGCCGAGAACCCGGCTGGCACCGACGGCTTCGAATTCGTCGAATTTGCCCATCCCGACCCGGAAGAGCTGCGCACGCTTTTCCGCCGCATGGGGTATGAGCACGTCGCCAACCACAAGACGAAGCAGGTGGAGCTTTGGCAGCAGGGTGACATCACCTACGTGCTGAACGCCGACCCCGAGAGCTTTGCCGCCCGGTTCGTGGAAGAGCACGGCCCCTGCGCGCCATCGATGGCGTGGCGCGTGGTCGACGCCCAGAAGGCGTTTGAACACGCGGTGGCCAAGGGGGCGGAGCCTTACGAGGGCACCGACAAGACCGTCGACTGGCCCGCGATCAAGGGCATCGGCGGGTCGCTCCTGTACTTCACCGACCAGTATTACGACACCTCGCCATACAACGAGGAATTCGACTGGATCGCCCAGTCGAAGCCGAAGGGTGTGGGGTTCTACTACCTCGACCACCTGACCCACAACGTGTTCAAGGGCAACATGGACACGTGGTTCCGGTTCTACGGCGACCTGTTCAACTTCCGCGAGATCCGGTTCTTCGACATCGAGGGCAAGTACACCGGCCTGCTGAGCCGCGCGCTGACCTCGCCCTGCGGCCGCATCCGCATCCCGATCAACGAGGACCGGGGCGAAACCGGGCAGATCGTGGCCTATCTGAAAAAGTATAAGGGCGAGGGCATCCAGCACATCGCCGTGGGGGCGCGCGACATCTACGATGCGACCGACGCGATTGCCGACAACGGCTTGAAGTTCATGCCGGGGCCGCCGGACACCTACTACGACCTGTCCTACGACCGCGTGCAGGGCCATGACGAGCCGATGGACCGGATGAAGAAGCACGGCATCCTGATCGACGGCGAAGGCGTGGTCGACGGGGGCGAGACGCGCATCCTGCTGCAGATCTTCTCGAAGACGGTGATCGGACCGATCTTCTTCGAGTTCATCCAGCGCAAGGGCGACGACGGCTTTGGCGAGGGCAACTTCAAGGCGCTCTTCGAGTCGATCGAACGGGAGCAGATCGAGAACGGCGAAATCGCCGCGGAGTGATCGGGCCCGGGGCGCGCGTGCGCCCGAACAAGACGACCCAGGGAGGAGAGGGGGAAGGGCGCCGTTCGCGGCGCCCTTCTTCTTTGGTCCCGGCCGGGGGGCGCGTCAGGGCCAGAGCATCCAGATATAGGCGGCGTAGCCTGCGACGAGCACCGCGCCTTCCCGCCGCGCGATCCTGAGGCCGGTCGCCGCGAAGATCACCAGCAGGACGGACACGCCGACCATGAGCGGCGCATCGAAACCGGCGATCTCGGACGGCACCTGCGAGGGCGCGATCAGCGCGGTGGTGCCGCCGATCCCGAGGATGTTGTAGATGTTCGATCCCACCACGTTGCCGAAGGCCACGTCGCCCTGCCGCTTCAACGCGGCGATGACGGAGGTGACGAGTTCAGGCATCGAGGTGCCCACCGCCACGATGGTCAGGCCGATCACTGTCTCGGACACGCCGAAGCCCCGCGCCAGCGCCACCGCGCCGTTCACCAGGAGCGAGCCGCCCGCCACCACGATCACCAGCCCGCCCAGGGCGATGAGCAGCGGGATGGCGAGGTGTCTTGCGGGGTGCGGCGGGGCAAGGCCCGGGTCTGCCTCCGCAAGGGCGAGGCTCTTGTCGTGGATCGCGCCGCCACCGGGGCCGGTGCGCTCCTGCTGGATGACGAAGGCGATATAAAGCACGAGGGCCGCGACAAGCGCCGCCCCGACGATCCGCCCCATCGGCACGAGAACCGCGAGCACGGCAAAGAGCACGGCCACCAGCAACATCGCCATGGCGTCGCGGCGCAGCGCGGAGCGCGCCACGATGACCGGGCAGATCAGCGCCGAGATGCCTGCGATCAGCAGGATGTTGGCGATGTTGGAGCCGACGATGTTGCCGTAGGCGATGCCCGGCGATCCGCTCAGTCCGGCCTGCACCGAGGTGACGAGTTCCGGCATCGAGGTGCCGAAGCCCACCAGCGTCAGGCCGATGACAAGCGGCGATATCCCGATCCGTTCCGCGGCCTGAACGGCGCCGCGCACCAACAACTCTCCCCCGATCACGAGAAGCACAAGCCCCGCAATGAGTGGCACCCAGGTATCGAACATGATGATCCTCCAGCCGCATCACGTGCGGCGCGTCGAGCGTAAGTGGTGAGGGCCGGGCAAACTTCAATGCGGCCGCAAGGGGCGCCTGACAAAAGGATCGGGTCAGGCGGAAGCTTGCTTGGGACCCTCCGCCGGGGCCGGTGCTGTGCACCGCGGCGGGGTGGGCCATGGCCCGATGGAACGGGCCCTGCGGACCCGTTGGGGAAGGCGTGCCGGTGCCGTGCGGGTCAGCCGCGCGGCATCTGCAGCGTCACGTTGCGGCCGCCCTTGGTGTATTGCAGTTCGGAGTCGCCGATGGCGGCAACACGTCCGCCGTCCAGCTTGTCGCCGACCTTCACCTTCAGGTACTTGCCGCTGGCCAGGCGCACCAGGGCGCGGCGGTTGGCCGGGGTGCCGTAGACCCCGATCAGGTTGATCCGGCTGAGGTTGATCGCGTTCCGCACCGTGGCCGACGACGCGACCGAGGCGCTCGACGGCACCGAGGGGGCCACGACGCGCGGCGCCACGGCGGCGGTCTGCACCGGCTCTGTCGGGCGTTCGCGTTCGGCGCGTTCGACGATGGCGCTCATGTTGCGCGGGCGGCCGACCGGCTCCAGCGAATTGCGGACGGCGAGGTCGGTGGCGGGCGAGGAGGGTTCCTCCTCGACGGCCTCTTCCTGCGCGGTGCGCGGGCGGGCCAGCGGGCGGAATTCCTCGAGCTCCTGCAGGGAGATGCCGCCAAGCGTCGCGCGCTCCTGCTGCTCCACCACATCGTCGGGACGGGCCTCGGGGCGGAAGTCGGACAGCGGATCGGTGACGGCCGGCGCGGCATCGGGGGTATCGGTCGCGTCAGGCGCGTCGGTTGTGACGGGCGTGTCCGGTCCGGGCAGCGCGGCCAGTTCGACCGGCGGATTGCGCAGCGGCGGCACCACCGGCGGCGGGCCGGTGTAGACGCGCAGGCCGTCCGGGGTCAGTGCGCCTTCGGGCGTGGCGCGGACCACGCCGCGCTCGTCGATGTCGAAGGTCATGCCCGCGGGCGGCGGCAGGCCCGGGTCCACGGGGACGGGCTGGGACAGCAGATCCGGCGCCTCGGGCAGGGCCACGGCGTCGAACATCCGCACAGACGGGTCGATGGAGGCGACGTAGACGTTCTCCACCCCGTCGTCCGGCGGCGTCAGCGGCGAGGCGGGCGAGCGCTGCCAGATGCCCGTCGCGGCATAGGTCGCGTCGGCCTCTTCCGGGGTCAGCGCGCGGGCCGGGACGGGGGTGCTGCGCGGCGCAGGCGCGTCGGCGGTGTCTGCCGGCTCCGGCTGCGCGGCTGCGAGGTCGACGGTGTCTTCCTGCGCTTCGGGGGCGGTTTCCGTGCCTGCCGTGGTGCCGGTCTGGTCGTTGGCCGTCGCCTCCGGCGTCGCCGAAGAGGACACAGTGGGGTCTTCGGTGGCGACCGGGTCTGGCAGCGCCGCGACGGCAGTCGGTTCGTCCTGTCCGCGGAAGAAGCGGGCCAGCCCGTCCTCGAGGAAGACCGAGGCCCAGGCCGCCACGCCCACGAGGAACAGCAGCAGCCCGGCGGTCAGCATCAGGCCGAGGAAGCGGGGTTTGCCGCCCACGGCCTGCTGTTCCCGCGCGCCGAAGACGGTCATGCGGTCGCGTTCCTCGCGCTGGCTCATCTGGCTGCGGCGGTCGCGTTCCAGCGCGGGCTTGCCCGGGGTGACCGGCGCGATGTTGGGCGCGGTTCGTGCCATCGGCTTGGCGACCGGCAGCGGGAGATCGTCGACCGCTTCGGGATCGGGCTGGATCTTCAGCGGCGCGAGCGCCGCGCCGGTGGGCGCGGGCGGAATGCGTTCCGGGGCGGCTGTGACCTTGGCCAGCTTCGCGACACGCGCGGCGGCGGGCGGCACCGCATCGGGCGCGCGCAGGGCCGCGAGCCGTGCAAGCGGGCTGGCGCCGGAGGCGGCCACGGCGACCGCGGGTGCTGCCACGTTCGCTGGCGTAGGGGCAGGCGCGGGCGTCTTGTCGCGCCGGGACAGGCGCAGGCCGGACTTGCGTTTCGCCGGGGCCTCTGCCGGTGCCGCCTGCGGGGCGGGGTCAGCGAAGGCCGGGCGGTCCGTGGCCGGGGCGCGGCGCTTGTCCTTGCGGCCAAGGCGCAGGCCGGATTTCTTCGGCGTCTTCGGGCGCGCCTCGCCCTCGGACTTGGAGGTCGTGCGCGGCAGGGCCGATCCGAACCGCGGGGCCTCTCCGGTCTGCGGGCTGGCGGCGCCGAGTGTCGGGGCTGCGGTGCCTGCCTCCGGTCGGGAGGGCACACCGAGCGGGCGGGCTTGGGTGTCGGCGTCCGCGCGTCCGGCGGCGCCGAGCGTGGGGGCCGAATTGCTGGCGTCGGGATGGGACGGTGCGCCAAGCGCGCGTGCCGTGGTTCCGCCCTGACGGTCGCCTGCCGGGCCCACGGCGCGGGACGCGGCGGCGAGCGCGGGCTCATCCGTGCGCGGCGCCGGGGCTGCGGGAAGCGGCAGGGTGCCTGCGGGGATCGTGGTCTCGTCCGTCCGGGCCGTCAGCGGTGTGCCGGGCGCCGGGGGCGTGGCCTGTGCCTGCGGCTTCGGCGCTTCGGGTGTGCGGCCCATCGGCATGGCTGCCGGTTTCAGATCCGGCAGCCCCTCGATGTGATCGGAGGTGACATGCGAGTCGCGGGTGCGCATCTCGGGCGTGGCCAGCGGCGTGAAGCGCGCGCGGCGCGGCGGCACGTCTGTCGAGGGCACGAGGTTCGGGCGCGGCGCCGGGGGCACACGCCCGTCGGCGCGCAGCGTGCGGGACGATGCGAAGGCGACAGGCGCCGCCTCGGCGGGGGCGGCCTCGGTGCCGCTGTCCGAGGGCTGCGGCGCGGCATCGGTCTTGTGCGTGGCGACGGGGTCGGGGCGCGCGGGGGCGTCCACGTCCGGGAGGACCGGCATTGCAGGGGGCATCGCGGCCTTCCGCGGCATGGCCGGTGCGGCTGATGCGGGGATCGTCCTGTCGTCGGAAGCGGCGCGTGCCGTTTCGGGCTCTGACACCGCGTGGTCCGCGTTACCCGAAGGCGGCAGCGCGGCGGCCTCTTCTTCATCTGTTGCCGGGGCGAAGTTGGCCGGGGCGCGGTGCACCGGGGCCTCGTCGCGCAGCGGCAGCGCGGGGGCGTCGTCCTTCGTGGCGGCAACCGGCTTGGTGGCAACCGGCGCCATGTTGCGCGCTTCCGGGAGTTCCGCCGCGACGTGATCGGGCATCTCCGGCGTGCTGAGCGGTTCTGGTGCGGCCACCGGATCGGGCTTGCGGGGCGCCGGGGCGGCGGCGGAGACCGGGGTCAGGGCCGCTTCGGTGGCCGGCACGATCTCGATGGCGCGGGACGGGCGGTCCGCCGCGCGCTTCCATGTCCGCGCCTTGCCGAAGTAGACCGCGCCGTCGAACGCGCCGTCGGGCGCCTGCGCAAGGTGGCAGACCGGCGTGAAGCCGTGTTCCTTGGCGAAGGTCTCTGCCTCGTCCAGCGTCTCGCGGGCGACGGCGGCGATCTGCAGCCGTCCGCCGACCAGCGCGTGGTCGTAGGCCAGCGCGCTCAGCGGGTAGGGCGTGGCCCCGTCCAGCGCGGCGCGGATCGCCACGTCGCGCGCCGAGGCGTCCCCGCCAAAGTCCGGCAGGTCGAGGAAGCGGATCTGCTCCGTCGGGATGACGATGGCGACCTCGGCCCCCTTGGGGTCGAGCTTTTCGGCGCGGTCACGCATGGCGATGACCGCGACATCAAGGTCCGGGTGGTCGATGGGCACCTCTTCGATACGGGCCCAGGAGGACCCGACACGACGCAGCAAGGCGATGCCTTCGAACGAAAGGGCGAGCGCAAAATTCGATACCATGGCGCGGGTCTTACCAGTCCTGCCGTGCTCGGGGGAGGGTTTATCCCTTTTGCATGAAGTATATGGCAACTCTTCGCCGAGGGGAAGAAAGACCTCGCTCAGGGGATGGACGCCGACCGCCCGATGACCGACCTTCACACAGAAATGTTCCCTGATTTGAGGATGTTGCGATGCGCTTCATAACGATGATTTTACTTGTGGCGATGACCGGGCCTGCCTTCGCCCAGGAAACGCCCGCTCAGGCGCCGGCACAGGCCCCCGGCCGCATGACCGTCTCGGGCGAGGCAAAGGTCGTGGCGACCCCCGACATGGCGGTCCTGAGCCTCGGTGCGCAGGGACGCGGAGAGACGGCGGCGGAGGCGATGGATTCGACCTCGACCGCGGTGTCGGCGATCCTGAGCCGGTTGCAGGAACTCGGTGTCGCGGAGAACGACATCAAGACGACCTCGCTCAACCTCTCGGAAGAGCGGCGCTGGGACCGCGAGCAGGAGGTCGAGGTGTTCGAAGGCTACCGCGCGGAGAACCTCGTGGAGGTGCGCGTGCGCGACCTCGACGCGCTGGGGGCGATTCTCGGCGACGTTCTGGATGAAGGTGCGAACCGGATGCAGGGCCTGCAGTTCACGCTTCAGGACCCGCGCGAGGTCGAGGACGAGGCGCGCCGCCAGGCCGTCGCGGACGCCCGCGCCAAGGCGGAGCTTTACGCAGAGGCGGCAGGCGTGTCGCTGGGCTCGCTGGTGACGCTGACCGACAGCGCGACGCCCATCGTGCGCCCGATGGACCTGGCGGAGCCGGTGGTGATGGAAGCGCGTGCCGCAAAGGACGTGCCGGTCGCAGCGGGCGAGATCGAGATCCGCGCCGAAGTCACGATGACCTACGCGCTGGATCAGTGAGTTACGGGGCAGGGCGGAGATGATCCGCCCTGCCGTCACGCTGCCGGCGTCTTACGACAGCGACTTGTGCAGCGCCTGGTCCAGATCGGCGATCAGGTCCTTCGCATCCTCGATCCCGATGGAAATCCGCACCACGTCCGGCGCCGCCCCGGCCGCGACCTGCTGCTCTTCGGTGAGCTGGCGGTGGGTGGTGGAGGCGGAGTGGATCACCAGGCTGCGGGTGTCGCCGAGGTTGGCGACATGGCTGAAGATCTCCAGCGAATCCACGAACTTGATGCAGGCGTCGTAACCGCCCTTGAGCGCGACGGTGAACAGGCCGCCCGCGCCCTTCGGGCAGATCCGCGCCACGCGGTCATGGTAGGGCGAGCTGGCGAGACCGGCATAGGTCACGCCCTTCACCGCCTCGTGCTTCTCCAGCCAGGCGGCGATCTCCTTGGCGTTCTCCACGTGTTTCTGCATCCGGAGGCTCAGCGTCTCGATCCCCAGAAGCGTGTAATGCGCCGCCTGCGGGTTCAGCGTCATGCCGAGGTCGCGCAAACCGATGGCGATGCCGTGGAAGGTGAAGGCCAGCGGGCCGAAGGTCTCGTGGAATTTCAGCCCGTGGTAGGCCGGTTCCGGCGCCGAGAGCGACGGGAACTTGTCGGATGCGGACCAGTCGAACTTGCCGGAATCGACCACAACGCCGCCGGTGACGGTGCCGTTGCCCGTCAGGTACTTGGTCATCGAGTGCACGACCAGCGTCGCGCCGTGCTCGATGGGGCGACAGAGGTAGGGTGTGGCGGAGGTGTTGTCGACGATCAGCGGCAGCCCGGCCTTGTCGGCGATGGCGGCGATTGCGTCGAGGTCGGTGATATAGCCGCCGGGGTTGGCGATGGATTCGCAGAACACCGCGCGCGTGTCGTCGTCGATGGCCGCGGCCACCGCGTCGAGATCGTCGAAGTCGACGAACTTCGCGGACCAGCCGAAGCGCCTGATGGTCTGGCTGAACTGGGTGATCGAGCCGCCGTAAAGCCGGGTGGAGACGACGATGTTGCGCCCCGGACCCATCAGCGGGAACAGCGCCATGATCTGCGCCGCGTGGCCGGAGGAACAGCAGACCGCGCCCACACCGCCTTCGAGCACCGCGACGCGTTCCTGCAGGGCGGCAACGGTCGGGTTGGTCAGGCGGGAATAGATGTAGCCCACTTCCTGAAGGTTGAAGAGTGCGGCGGCGTGTTCGGCATCGCGAAAGACATAGGCCGTGGTCTGATAAATCGGCACCTGCCGTGCGCCGGTGGCCGGATCGGGCCGGGCGCCCGCGTGAATCTGCAGCGTGTCGAAGCCGAACTGGGGTGCATCAGTCATCTGTCCCTCTCCCTTTGGGTATTCGCGGCGACGGTATGCGAAGGGACGGGGGCGGACAAGCGCAAGCGCCCGCGCCGGACGCGCGCGCCGGAGGAAAGCTGCCCCAGCGTCAGGTCGGGCGGGCAGGGGACGCGGGGCGGAGGGGCGCCCCCCCGCCCTAGGGGTCAGCGCGCGGCTTCGACGCAGAGCACCGTGGGCAGGTGCTGCGCCAGTTCCTGCCAGCTGTCGCCCTCGTCGAAGCTGGCGAAAACCGACCCTGAGTTCGTGCCGAACCACAGCCCCGCGGCTGCGTCGGTGGTCATCGCCTGCCGCAGCACGGTGAAGTAGCAGTTCTCCTGCGGCAGCCCGGTGCGGCAGGCCTCCCACGTGTCGCCGCCGTCGCGCGACCGCCAGACCGCGGCACTGGCGTCGGGCGGGTAGCGGCCCTCCATGTCGCCGTTGAGCGGCAGGGTCCAGATCGTCTCGGGCTTCTCCGGATGGACGGCAATCGGGAAGCCGAAGGTGGAGGGCAACCCTTCGGTGATGTCGTCCCACGACCGCCCGCCATCGCGGGAGCGGAAGACGCCGTGGTGGTTCTGCTGGTAGAGAAGGTCCTCGTCGCCGCCCGCGCGGACGATGTTGTGCACGCAATGGCCGGTCTCGCCGTCCTTCGGTCCGGCCGGGTGGTGGGTGTGTCCGCAGGGGCCGAGGTTGCCCAGCCGGTTGCGCCGCTCCCAGCTTGCGCCGCCGTCGTCGGTGGCAAAGATCCCCGCGGCAGAGATGGCGAGCCAGACCTTTTCGGGCGTCTTCGGGGCCGAGACGATGCTGTGCAGCACCAGCCCCGCGCCGCCCGCCTGCCAGCTTTCTGCTGAAGGGTGGTCCGTCAGGCTTTCCACCGCCTGCCAGGACATCCCCTTGTCACCGCTGGAGAATAGCATTGCCGGTTTCGCACCGGCATAGATCCTGTCGCCCGCCTTGCCCAGCGACCAGATCGCCTTGATCCGTCCGCTGTAGGGGGCGGGGTCGGCGGTCGCGTCCAGGCCGAAGATCTTGGCGGCCTCCGGGTCTGCGCGGGCCCATGCGTCCATCTCTCCGTCGGCAAGCTTCACCACCTCCCAGGTCACGCCCTCGTCGGCAGAGCGCCAGATACCCGCGCCCGGGAAATCGCCGCCGCCACCCGCAAGCATCACGCCGTCGGAGCCGAGCGCGTGGTTGATCGGCCATCCGTCGCAATGCGGCCCGGAGAGGGCCCAGCCGTCGCGGCCGTTTTCGGATTTCAGAAGGAAAAGCCCCTTGGTGGTGCCGATGAATATGGTGGTGCAATGGCTCATGGTTAAACTCCTGTCGCGTGGCGCGAGACTAGCAGTTTCGGCGCGCCTTGTGTGAAAAGAGTTGATATCCACCCATTGCCGCGCGCAGAGTGGCAGATCCTTGCCAACAGGCCCCGTTCCGGTCGTAGATCGGGCGGCCGCTCCGCCTAGCGCATCCAGAAGCCTTCGCGCTTCAGCGTGTTGCGGATGGCCTGCTCGCGGCGGGGCAGGTCGTCGCGGTCGAAGAGCGCGCGGGCCTTCTGGCCGCGGCCCTGGTAGATCATGCGCTTGAACGGGTCGTACTGCTTCAGGATCTTCTTCAGGCGGTTGGGTTCCGTCACGCTTTCCAGCACCTCCACCGCCTTGTCCGATTCGCGCGCGTAAAGGAGCGGGATGGTGCGGTAGTGGCAGGTGACGGACCCGTCCAGCAGGCCCTCGGGCAGGGTGTCCTTGCCGCCGCCGAACGAATGGATCACCAGCGGCAGCGCGACCTGGTCGAGCCATGGGTCGAGCGACTGGCAGACGAGCGCCTCTGGCGGGTTGTCGCGGATTTCCAGTGCGTAGTCGAGGAACCGCTGACCGAAGACCTTCGGGCAGCGGTAGAAGAAGAACCCGGCGTTGAAGTAGAGATAGCGCTGCCAGTACTCGTCGGGCTGGCTCAGGTCGAGGCTCGACTCGAAATCCAGCCCGAAGCGGTCGTAGAGCGATTTCCAGATGCCCGTGTAGCCGGGGCCGTAAAGCTCCGGCTGAGGCCATGTGCCTTCGCGGCGCAGCGATGCGGTGGGCCGGTCGAAATCGAAGGGCACCGCGCCCAGGTCGTCCAGCACCAGCGTATCGGTGTCGAAGAACACGAAGGGTTCACCCTCGGGCAGGGCAAAGAGCGCCTCGATCTTGTTGCCGTACGGGTACTTGTTGCCGAAGTGGCGCGACTCGAAAGAGACGAAGGTCGCGCCAAGTTCCGTCAGCGCCTCGCGGATCTCCGCGTCGCGGATCGTCGGATCGTTTGGCCAGAGGGCGCCCGGAGCGGGTTCGGCCACGAACAGGCGGAACCCGTCCTTGGGAGAGCGTTCCGCGCGGGAGGCGGCGAACAGCAGCGCCTCGTAGGCCAGGCGGCCGTTCTGGCCGACGATGAGGATATTGACGGTTTGCGCGTCGCGCGCGGGGCGTGGCATGATAGGGCTGCTCGCATTTTTTCCGGCAGTATACGCGAGGACGCGCAGACCGAAAGCGCCGATCTGCCGACAGGTTTTAACGGGGAGATTGAGATGCTGGATGTGGTTCTGGTGATGATCGCGCTGGTGACGGGCGGCGGCGGGGCAGGGGCTGAGAGGGAGACATTGACCTTGGCGCCGGCGGAGACACCGGCCCCCGTGGCCTCATCCTCGTCGTCGTCAGAGGAGGCGCCGCCGCCGGTCACATCTTCCGAAGAGGCTCCCGCCGCTCTGCCGTACGAGGCCGAGCCGCAGGTGGCGACGGGCCGTTTCCTGACCGCGCTCGAGATCAAGCCGATCATGGGGGCCACGCGGGCCAACTGGGTCGCGGTGCGGGAATGGGACGGGCAGGACCTGATCTACGTGACCCACATCTGGAGCTGGCGCTGCGGGCTGGTGGCGATGAAGCTGGGCGTGAACGGCGCCGACCCCGAGGACTGGCCGCTGCCGCCCTGCCACGAGGACACCGCCCAGCCCAACGCCATGCTGGAGAGCGACGGGCTGCCCTACCGGGCCTTCCCGCTGAAGTCGGTGGAGACGGTCACGGTGGAGTTGATCTACGACGACCTGACGACCGAGCGGTCGACCTTCAACCGGCCGGGCGTGCTGATGCCCTGATGATCGTGCCCTGATCGTGATGGCGCAGGGAGGGCGGCGCACAGCCCCGCCCTACGATCCGCAGCACTTGCCCGAATCCGTCGTGGACAGATCCGGTCGGCGCTCAGACCTCGATGGCTTCCAGCACCTGCGGTTCGATCACCCTGACGCCGGGCAGGCCCGCCGCCAGCTTGTCGGCCGACTGTTCGAGCGCGTCGAAGGTGCGGTAATGGCAGGGGATCACGGTCTTGAAATCGAAGTAGGTCTTCGCGGCATACGCGGCCATTTCCATGTCCATGGTGTAGTAGCCGCCCGCCGACAGGATGCCGATGGTCGGTTTGAAGTAGTCCGCGATCCACGCCATGTCGGCCATCGGGCATGTGTCGCCGGAGAAATAGAGCACCTGTCCGCCGCTCTGGATGACGAAGCCCGCCTCCTGTCCCATGTAGGCCGCCGCGCCGTCGACCTTCATCGAGGAGGAATGCGAGGCCGGGACCATGGTCACCTTGACCTCGCCGAAGGTGATCGATCCGCCCATGTTGAACGCGTGCCCCTCCTTCGCGCCCATCGCCTGCAGCGCATGGCCCAGCTCGAAGATGGCGTGGACCGGCGCGCCGGTGCGTTCGGACACGTTGACGATGTCGCTCGTGTGGTCGAAATGCCCGTGGGTGACGAGGATCTGCGTCGCACTGCCGATGGCGGCCTCGGCATCCTTGCCTTCCATCATCGGGTTGCCGTCGATCCACGGGTCGATCAGCAGCACCTCGCCGCCGGTTTCGATGCGGAAACTGCCGTGGCCCATCCAGATGATCTTCATGTCTGTTCTCCCTGTGGTCTTCGGGGGGAAAGGCTAGCAGGGCGCGGCCCGAAGGCCAGAGGCGGGGCGCAGCAAATCCGGCTGCCGCGCGAGATTTCGCGATTGGCCGGTTGGTGGGGGCGACGGCGGCGCGGGGGCGGCTGGTGATCGCCACCTGCGGTCCGTTGCCGTGAATATCCGGAAAAGCGGGCAGCCCGGGGGCGGTATGCAGGCAGGGCGCGGCCTTATCCCGTCACATGCTTGCGGGCCGGGCGGCGGGGCGGTAAAGCGGCGCGTGAACTTTCTGCGAAAGAGGCCCCCATGTCGATCGACATCGAGACCGCCGCCCGCGTCGCCAAGCTTGCGCGGATCAAGGTGGAAGAGGACGACCTGCCCGCGCTGGCACATGCCTTCAACGACATCCTCGGGTTCATCGAGCAACTGAACGAGGTGGATGTCGAGGGCGTGGAGCCGATGGTCTCCGTCACGCCGATGCGGCTGAAGCGCCGCCAAGACGGGGTGACCGATGGCGGCATGCAGGACAAGGTCCTGTCGAACGCACCGGATGCCCGGGAAGGCTTCTTTGCGGTTCCGAAGGTGGTCGAGTGATGAGCGAACTGACGAAACTGAAGATTGCCGAGGCGCGCGATGCGCTGCGTTCCGGCGATGTGACCTCTGCCGAACTGACGGACGCCTGCCTTTCGGCGATCGACCAGGCCGATGCCCTGAACGCCTTCGTGCACAAAACGCCCGAAATCGCGCGCGAACAGGCGGCTGCGGCGGACGCGCGGCTGAAGGCGGGCGATGCGCCGTCGCTTTGCGGCATCCCGCTGGGCATCAAGGACCTGTTCTGCACCAAGGGCGTGGCCTCTCAGGCGGCGTCGCGGATCCTCGAAGGTTTCAGGCCCGAGTACGAATCCACCGTGACGACCAAGCTGTTCGAGGCTGGGTCGGTCATGCTGGGCAAGCTCAACATGGACGAATTTGCCATGGGGTCCTCGAACGAGACCTCGGTCTACGGCAACGCCGTCAACCCGTGGCGGCGCGGCAACGACGACGCGCAACTGACGCCCGGCGGCTCTTCGGGCGGCTCGGCGGCGGCGGTTGCGGCGGACCTGTGCCTTGGCGCGACCGGGACGGACACCGGCGGCTCCATCCGCCAGCCCGCCGCCTTCACCGGCATCACCGGGATCAAGCCGACCTACGGGCGTTGCTCTCGCTGGGGGATCGTGGCCTTCGCGTCCTCGCTGGACCAGGCGGGCCCGATGGCCAAGGACGTGCGCGACGCGGCGATCATGCTGCAGGCGATGTGCGGCCACGACCCGAAGGATTCGACCTCTGCCGACCTCGCGGTGCCGGACTTCGAAGCCATGCTGACCGGCGACATCAAGGGCAAGAAGATCGGTATCCCGAGGGAATACCACATGGACGGCATGCCCGCCGAGATCGACGCCCTCTGGGCATCGGGCTGCGACATGCTGCGTGACGCGGGCGCAGAGATCGTCGACATCTCGCTGCCGCACACGAAATACGCATTGCCCGCCTATTATGTCATCGCCCCGGCAGAGGCCTCTTCGAACCTCGCCCGCTATGACGGCGTGCGCTACGGCCACCGGGCGAAGCTGAGCCAGGGCGACGGCATCACCGAGATGTACGAAAAGACCCGCGCCGAAGGCTTTGGCGAAGAGGTCAAGCGCCGCGTCATGGTCGGCACCTACGTGTTGTCGGCGGGCTTCTACGACGCCTACTACAATCGTGCACGAAAGGTCCGGACCCTGATCAAGAAGGACTTCGAGGACGCGTTTCATGCAGGAATCGACGCGATTCTGACGCCTGCGACCCCCTCTGCCGCCTTCGGGCTGGGCGAGATGGTCGAGGCGGATCCGGTCGCGATGTACCTCAACGACGTGTTCACCGTTACGGTCAACCTGGCGGGTCTGCCGGGGGTTGCTGTGCCGACGGGTCTGAACGGTCACGGGCTGCCGCTCGGGCTTCAGCTGATCGGTCGTCCGTGGGAAGAGGGCGATCTGCTGAATACCGCCTATGCGCTGGAACGGGCCGCGGGGTTTGTTTCCAAACCCGTGCAATGGTGGTAAGGCGCTCGCCTGAAGAACCGGTGGGACAGGCAGGACATGTGATGCGGTATATCCTTTGTGGAGTGGCGGCGCTTGCGTTGACGGCGTGCACGACCTCCGTGCCCGACAGCGCGGCAGGGGTGGTCGACACGGGGCAGGGCGTCGGTTTCAACAACTACGACAGCTATCGCGCAGAGCGTGAGGCGCAGTTGAACGGCGCGACCGGCCAGTCCGCCCTGATCGCGCCGCCGGCAGACGTGCAGTCCGGGACGCTCGATCCGCAGGATGCGGCCGCTTCGCAGCAGGCCGCCGCGCTGAACTCCGGCCAGGCACCCATCGACGCGTCGCCCTCCAACCCGGCGCCGCAGATGGTCGAGAACTCGGCCGGGATCTCCGGCGAGAACGATTTCGACGCCGTCTCCGCGCAGCGTGACATCGCCGCCGACGCCGCGATGATCCAGCAGAACCGCGCGCAATACCAGGTGATCCAGCCGACCGATCTGCCGACCCGTCCGGGCACCAACCGCCCGAACATCGTGGAATACGCCCTGCGCACCACGAACCCCGTCGGCACCGCGCTTTACAAGCGGTCGTCGCTGCGGGCTGAGACGCGGTACCAGAACTC
Source organism: Sagittula sp. (assembly GCF_052825245.1). Classification (NCBI taxonomy): domain Bacteria; kingdom Pseudomonadati; phylum Pseudomonadota; class Alphaproteobacteria; order Rhodobacterales; family Roseobacteraceae; genus Sagittula; species Sagittula sp. The sequence goes on along the minus strand of NZ_JBRBWD010000038.1, from coordinate 45,729 downwards.
CTGCGGTGCCTTCGCCTCGCCGGACCTTGCGCAGGAAGAGTTCCTCGCGCTCGGCGGCCCGGAGAAGGACCGCAAGGGCATGGACCCGGACGGTGACGGCTACGCCTGCGGCTGGAACCCCGCGCCCTTCCGCGCCGCGAAGGGATGACGGCGGAGCCGGTCTGGCATCCTTCCCCCAACGTTGGTGACCGGCGCGGCGGTGTCGCGCCGGACATGATCGTCCTTCACTACACCGCGATGAAAAGCGCTGAGGCGGCGTGCGAGAGGCTCTGCGATCCGGCTGCGCAGGTTTCGGCCCATTACGTCGTGGCCGAGGACGGCCGCGCGTGGCAGCTGGTGCGTGAAGAGCATCGCGCCTGGCATGCCGGGGCAGGGGGCTGGGGCCCGGTCCGCGACGTGAACTCCCACAGCATCGGCATCGAGATCGCGAACACAGGCGCAGCGCCTTTCCCGGACCTGCAGATGACGGTTGTCGAAAACCTGCTGCGCGGGATCATGGCGCGCTGGCAAATCACTCCGGACCGGATCGTCGGGCATTCCGACACCGCGCCGGGGCGCAAGATCGACCCCGGCCCGCGGTTCGACTGGCGCAGGCTGGCACTTCAGGGGCTGTCGATCTGGCCCTCTGCCGCGGAAGCGCCGGGGGACTTCCTGCACGATGCACGTCGTTTCGGGTACGATGTGGAGGCCGCGGGGCAGGATGTCGTGCTGAACGCCTTCCGCATGCGGTTCCGTCCCTGGGCCGAAGGGTCGTTGGAGGACGAAGATCGGCGTCTGATGCACGATCTGGCCAATCGCTGGCCAGTCGCGCAGGCCGCGCTCGCTTAATCCAGCTTGTAGGGAAGCACGTCGCGCCGGTTCGGAGTGGTGGTCAGGCGCTTCTCAAGCGGCGGCACGGAGCGCTGGTGGCAGGACGTCCGCTCGCAGATCCGGCAGGAGATTCCGATGGGTTCGAAGGCGCTCGCCCGGGTGAAATCCATGTCGTCGGCGTAGACCAGCGCGGCGGCGTGGCGCACCTCGCAGCCGATGGCGATGGCGTAGCGCCGCACCGGCGCGCCGAAATGCCCGCCCGTCTTCGACACGTCGCGCGCCAGCGAGATGTAGCGCACACCATCCGGCGTCTCGGCAAGCTGGCGCAGGAAGCGGCCCGGCGTCTCGAAAGCGCGGTGCACGTTCCACAGGGGGCAGGCGCCGCCGAAGCGCGCGAACTGCAGCCGCGTGGCGGAGTGCCGTTTGGTGATCGTCCCGGCCTGATCGACTCGGACGAAGAAGAACGGCACCCCCTTCGCGCCCGGGCGTTGCAGGGTCGAGAGGCGATGCGCCACCTGTTCGATGGAGGCACCGAACCGCGCGGCCAGCAGTTCGAGGTCGTGGCGGGTTTCCTGCGCGGCGGACAGGAAGGCCTTGTAGGGCATCATGGCCGCGCCCGCGAAGTAGTTGGCCAGCCCCAGCTTGGCGATGGCGCGGGCCTCCTCGCTCTGGAAACGGGCGAGGTCGAGGGTCGCCTCGAGCAGCTGGTTCTGCCTGAGCAGCGCGATCTGCACGAACAGCTGGAAGGTCTGCGTCTCGACCGGCAGGAGCGAGGAGAGGGTCAGTTCCTGCCGCTCTGTGTCGAAGGCGCGCATGGGGGAGGCCTGCGAGAACCGGACCTTGATCCCGCCGATCTCCAGCCGGGCCACGGCGGCGGTGCGCAGGTCGCCCTCGCTGGCCAGAAGCCCGGCGAAGTGCTCGGCGGCGCGGTCCACGGCGTCGATGTAGTTGTCGCAGTAGTGGAAGAAATCGCGGACCTCTTCCCAGGGCGACGGCTGGAGTTGCGAGCCTTCGCGCCCCAGCGCCTCGTCGAGCGAGGCAAGCCGTTCGTGGGTCTGGCGATAGGCGCGGTGCAGAGCGAGGAAGGCGCGCGCCAGCACCGGGGCGTTGGACGCGGTCAGACGCAGGTCGGCCAGTTGCGGCGTGGCATCCCCGAAGACCGGGTCGGCCAGGGCCTCGCGCATGTCGGTGACCAGACGTTCCGCATCGCCTTGCCCCAGCTCGGTGACGTCGAAGCCGAACTCCTGCGCAAGCGCCAGCACAACCGTCGTAGACACCGGACGGTTGTTGTTTTCCATCTGGTTGAGATACGGCAGCGATATGCCCAGCTTGGCCGCGAAATCCTTCTGGGTCAGAGACAGTCGCCCGCGGATGTCCCGCAGCTTTGCGCCGGCATAAAGTTTCTGGGTCGCCATGGTCGTCCTGCTGTCTGCGCGTTTTGCAATTTTGCGGCTGCTCGAACCACTTTTTGCAACTTCACTCAGGCGACGTCCAGTCCTCTCAGTTGCCGTTCACGCCAGATCACTACCGAGATGGCGAGGATCGAGGCGACGGACGAGGCAAACATCATCCACAAAAGCGGCCATGCCCCGGTTTCCGGTGTCAGCATCGTGCCTGCCATCTGCGACAGCCCGGCGCCGCCGCCCAGCATGATGGCCCCGGCGAGACCGGAAGCCGTTCCGGCCAGGTGCGGACGCACGGACAGCGCGCCTGCCGTGGCGTTGGGGATGGTCATGCCGTTGCCCAGGCCCACCAGCGTCATGAAGCCGAAGAAAGTCCACTGGCTGCCGAAGCCCGCCGCGAAGACGAGGATCGATATGGCGAGGCCCAGGCTTACGATGCACGCGCCCCAGAGGATCATGCGGTTGATGCCGAAGCGGGCGGAGAACCGTCCGGAGATGAAGTTGCCGAGGAAATAGCCGACCGCCGGTGCGCCGAAGAAGTACCCGAGGTTGGCGGTGGTCAGGCCGAAGACCTCAATGCCGACGAAGGACGCGCCGCCCACGTAGGAGAAGAACGCACCGGAGGAGAAGGCGCAGGCCAGCGCATAGCCCCAGAACCGCGGCGAGCGGAAAAGCTCCGGGTACTGGCTGAACTGCTTGCCAAGGGTCAGCCCGCTTCGGGTGGCCGTCTCTCCGAGGTCGCCCCACACGAGGGCCAGCATCAGGACACCCGCCACCAGCATCAGCCAGAAGTTGGAGTGCCAGCCGAAGGCCTCCGCCAGTGCGCCGCCGAAGATCGGTGCGACCATGGGGACCAGCGACATGCCCATCGTGACGTAGCCGATCATCGAGGCGGCCTCGTCCGGGGGGTACAGGTCGCGGACCACGGCGCGGGACAGGACCATGCCGACGACCACGCTGGCCTGCATCATGCGGAAGGCGAGGAACACCTTCACATCGGTCGCCAGGATGCAGCCGATCGTCGCCAGGACGAAGATCGCAAGCCCGCCGAGGATCACCGGCCGACGTCCGAGGTTGTCGGCAATCGGCCCGATCAGAAGCTGGAGAATCGCGTTCATCAGCAGCGTCAGAGAGATCGCGAGCTGCATGATGTGGTACTCGGTCTCGTACCAGTCCGCCATGATCTGCAGCGCCGGAACGAAGACGTTCAGCGTCAGCGCCGTCATGCTGGCCAGCAGGACGAGCGTCAGGATATGAGGAGGGGTGGAGCGGTCCAGAAACCGCGCGTGTCTGCTGGGGGTCATGCGAAAGACGGGTAGGGCGGTGCGCCTCGTTTGTCCATCCGGATACATGCCTTTCTCATGTAGTATTCAATTTTGCAATTTGCATTCGTGATTATTTCCAGACTTTGCAAATTTGCGAGGAAATGCTTGAGTGGGCGCGCGCGCCCTGTATGTTCCGCCCAAACGGAAAGGGGCCGCCGATGAAGGACATTATCCAGGAACTGCACGACCGCCGCGAGAACGCCCGTCTGGGCGGGGGACAGAAGCGGATCGACGCGCAGCACGCCAAGGGCAAGCTGACGGCGCGGGAACGGATCGAGCTGCTGCTCGACGAGGGATCCTTCGAGGAATACGACACCTTCGTCGCCCACCGCTGCACCGACTTCGGCATGGAGCAGAATCGCCCCTACGGCGACGGTGTTGTGACCGGCTGGGGGACGATCAACGGCCGCATGGCCTATGTCTTCAGCCAGGACTTCACCGTGCTGGGCGGCTCGGTTTCCGCCACCCACGCGCAGAAGATCTGCAAGATCATGGACATGGCGATGCAGAACGGCGCGCCGGTCATCGGTCTGAACGACAGCGGCGGTGCGCGTATCCAAGAGGGCGTCGACGCGCTGGCGGGCTACGCCGACATCTTCCAGAAGAACATCGAGGCCTCGGGCGTGATCCCGCAGATCTCTGTCATCATGGGGCCATGCGCCGGCGGTGCCGTCTATTCGCCCGCGATGACCGACTTCATCTTCATGGTGAAGGACACCTCCTACATGTTCGTCACCGGCCCCGACGTGGTGAAGACCGTGACCAACGAAATCGTCACCGCCGAAGAACTCGGCGGCGCGTCCACCCACACGAAGAAGTCCTCGGTCGCCGACGGTGCCTTCGAGAACGACGTGGAGGCGCTGGCCGAGGTGCGCCGGCTTGTCGACTTCCTGCCGCTCAACAACCGCGAAAAGCCCCCGGTGCGCCCGTTCTTCGACGAGGTCGACCGGGTCGAGGCATCGCTCGACACGCTGATCCCCGACAACCCCAACATGCCCTACGACATGAAGGAGTTGATCAACAAGGTCGCGGACGAGGGCGATTTCTATGAGATCCAGCAGGACTTTGCGGGCAACATCATCACCGGTTTCATCCGCCTCGAAGGGCAGACCGTGGGTGTCGTCGCCAACCAGCCGATGGTGCTGGCCGGGGTTCTGGACATCGATTCGAGCCGCAAGGCCGCGCGTTTCGTGCGCTTCTGCGACTGTTTCGAGATCCCGATCCTGACTTTCGTGGACGTGCCGGGCTTCCTGCCGGGGACCGCGCAGGAATACAATGGCGTCATCAAGCACGGCGCGAAACTGCTGTTCGCCTACGGCGAGGCGACCGTGCCGATGGTCACCGTCATCACCCGCAAGGCCTATGGCGGCGCCTATGACGTGATGGCGTCGAAGCATATGAAAGCTGACGTGAACTATGCCTGGCCCACGGCGCAGATCGCGGTAATGGGCGCGAAGGGCGCGGCAGAGATCATCCATCGCGCCGATCTGGGCGACCCGGAGAAGATCAAGGCCCATGCCGATGCTTACGAGGAGCGGTTCGCCAACCCCTTCATCGCGGCAGAGCGGGGCTTCATCGACGAGGTCATCCAGCCGCGGTCGACCCGGCGCCGCGTGGCACGCGCCTTCGCGATGCTGCGCAACAAGCGGCAGTCGATGCCGTGGAAGAAGCACGACAACATTCCGCTGTGAGCCGATGATGCAGGGGGAGGTCGCAATCCGCCGTCTGAAGGGCGGCTGGGTCGAACAACGGTCGGCCGAGGGCTATGTTCTGGCCCGCGAATGGCCGCCGCGACTGGATGTTTCCGCCATGTCAACCTTTCCGGATCTGAGCGCCTCGCGACTCGCCCGGCAAATTCGTCAGGACCTCTGGAGAGCCCTTAAAAATATGCGTGGATTCTCGCCCATCGTGCAAATTCACTTTACGTTACAGGGAATGACTGTTACCGCTGGAGGGCGCGTTTGCGGACGCGCGCCACGGGGAATCGCTTCGCAGATTCAAGCCCTTCTGGACAACCCCGCCAATCGTGAGCGGTGGATCACATGGGCCCGGAGGCGCACGCAATGAGCGCAATGAGACACCATGCCCCGGGTGCGCCCGGGGCAGCAGCGGCCCCGGCGGGAGGAGCGAGCGCGTCAAAGCGAACGTGCCGGGGCTGCCACATGATCACCCGGATTCCGCTGTTCGTTTCGCTGATCTCGGCCCTTTCCGCGCCCGTCGCGGCGGGGGAGCCGGAGGTTGAGCGCATCCTGCCGGTATCCGGCCTTTCCGTCGCCTTCTTCGACCTGATCGACGACACGCCGACATGGCGGATCCGGTTCACCGCGCCGGGCCTCGCGTCCGAGGACGTGGACTACGCATCGGTGTCCGACGACATGGCGTGGCTGTGCCAGGAAGAGGCGCTGCCGCGCCTCGAAGCTGTCGCTGCGTCACCCGAACACATCGTCGTCACGCTGATGCAGGAGCCGGTGGAATTCGGCGCCGCGATGCCCGGAATCCGCCAGTTTTTCGAAAGCTACACGGTCGAAGACGGCCTCTGCATCTGGGAGGTCTACTGATGACTCCACTATATCTAGCGCAAAATGCCCCATCTGGACGGGTTTATGCGTCTTCCGAGTCACAGGTGAAATCGCTTGCTCGGACCGCGTATCTTTTCCCCCGCAAGGCCGTTATTCTGACACGCGATTGCACCCAAGCAATCGACACCTCGAAAGGGGGGGCGGCAAAGTGCGGCCTCCCGTTCAATGACAGGAGCAAGAGATGTCCAAGAGCATCAAACTGCTTGCCATGCTTTCGGTTGTCGCCGGCCTCTCGGCTTGCGCACAGCAGGAAGAAGAAGAGTACGTCGTGGTCAACCCTGAGCCGATCAGCGTTGAGCCGGTGTACACGGGCAAGTACAAGTAAGAACCTATCGGGGCGGGTGGTAACCCCGCTCGTCCCGACATTTCTATCGAGCACGGCTGATCGGGCCCCGTCGAACGAGGGCCGGACATGCTGAAGCACCGCGGTTTTCCGGGCCGCCTGCCAGGCACGGACTTTCAGTTCACGATCCGTCGCGCCAATCCTAAGGGCGCGACGCCTATCGTACGGCGCGACCGCTATCGCGACCGGCGCGCGCCAGACCGCAAGGCCGACTGGGTCTTTATGTCGGCGCTGTGGTATCACTTCGGCGACCAACCCTTCGAACGCGGCAACCTCGATGCCGGACGTCTGTCGTGGCTGTTCGGCCGCGAGGTCCTGCCCTACGACGACCCCTTCGATCCGGAGTCCTACGAGGCCCGCCTGATCATCGACGAGACCGCCGCGCGCGCATCCTTCCCCGAGGCCTTCGACGACCAGGAGCCGTGGGAAAAATGACCGTGCGCGTGGTTTTGCCGATCTCCCGATTTTATGCGCGGCACAATGCCGACGGGAATCTGCAGGCCATTTCACACTTTGCCGCGAGCGCCGCTTCTGCCAGCCTGACGACAGGTCAAGGGTTCAGTCCGTACAAGGCTGTCCGTTCCGCCCTTGCCCGTTCCCCAAAGGGGCGGCCGCACTTGTCCCCAGTACGGTCGCCCCGCCCTTGGGAGCACTTCCAGGAATGGTCGGATCGTCAGGAGTGTGTGTCATGCCACGTCATGCGGAGAAACTTCTGGAAGTTTGCACCTCTTTGGGCGACTCTGACCGCAGAGCAGAAAAAACATAAGCCTGAGGCAGACAGATGCAGACCCTTCGTATATCTTTCGCCATATTGGCGATGTTCCTGCTTGCAAGTTGTGGCGACACGCTTGGAGAGCAGGCCGTCGTGGGCATGGGCGCCGGTGGCGCCGCAGCCATGGTCCTTGAAAAGGACGCCATCACGGGCGCGGCCGTCGGTGCCGCGGCCAACATCGCCTATTGCAGGACATATCCGTCGCGCTGCTGAAAACAGGACGATACGCGCGCGTGCCGGGGTTTTCGTCAAAAATTTTCTGAAAAATGACGAAGACCCGGGAACCTTGTGCCCCGCGCGTGCGTATGGTCGTACGAATAATCAAAACTATCCGGCCTTTTCCAAGGAGGACATCCAATGCGCATTCTCACCCTCACCGCCGCTCTCGCTGCGACCCTCGGCCTTGCGGCCTGCGAAGGCACCGATCTGGAGCGCGGCGCTCTGGGGGCCGGTATCGGCGCGGCAACCGCGGCAGCGACCAACCGCAACGTGGCGGCAGGTGCAGCCATCGGCGGCGCAGCCGGTGTGGTCTGCGACGACGTCACACCGCAGCTCTGCAACTGATCGCAAGCTGACATCCGGCCTGCGCCTTCGCGGCGCATTCGGGCCGACAGTTACGGAAACACGCCGTCCGGGGCTTTGTCCCCGGGCGGCGTTTTCGTGTGCCCACATTCCCTGCCGAGGCGGGGCGACAGACGACACGCCCGGGGCGTGACGACAAGGAACACGCCCTCGGCGTGACGAACGAAGGGACGAGAGATGTTTGAAAAGATCCTGATCGCGAACCGGGGCGAAATCGCCTGCCGGGTCATCAAGACCGCGCGCAAGATGGGCATCAAGACGGTGGCCGTCTACTCCGACGCAGACAAGCACGCGCTGCACGTCGAGATGGCCGACGAGGCCGTGCACATCGGCCCGCCGCCCGCCAACCAGTCCTACATCGTGATCGACAAGATCATGGATGCCATCGCAAAGACCGGCGCGCAGGCGGTGCACCCGGGCTACGGTTTCCTGTCCGAGAACCCGAAATTCGCGCAGGCGCTCGAAAAGGTCTCCGTCGCGTTCATCGGCCCCCCGGTCAAGGCGATCGAGGCAATGGGCGACAAGATCACCTCGAAGAAGATCGCGCAGGAGGCGGGCGTCAGCACCGTGCCCGGCTACATGGGTCTGATCGAGGATGCCGACGAGGCGGTGAAGATCTCCAACGAGATCGGCTATCCGGTGATGATCAAGGCCTCAGCCGGCGGCGGTGGCAAGGGGATGCGGATCGCCTGGAACGACGCGGAGGCACGCGAAGGCTTCCAGTCGTCGAAGAACGAAGCGGCCAGCAGTTTCGGCGACGACCGCATCTTCATCGAGAAGTTCGTGACCCAGCCGCGCCACATCGAGATCCAGGTCCTGTGCGATGCGCATGGCAACGGCATCTACCTGAACGAACGCGAATGCTCGATCCAGCGCCGCAACCAGAAGGTTGTCGAAGAGGCACCGTCGCCCTTCCTTGACGAGGCCACCCGCAAGGCGATGGGCGAGCAGGCCGTCGCGCTGGCGAACGCGGTGGGCTACGCCTCCGCCGGGACGGTGGAATTCATCGTCGACGGCGAGAAGAACTTCTATTTCCTCGAGATGAACACCCGCCTGCAGGTGGAGCATCCGGTGACCGAGCTGATCACCGGCGTCGACCTTGTCGAACAGATGATCCGCGTCGCCAACGGCGAGCCGCTGTCGATCACCCAGGACGACGTGAAGATAAACGGCTGGGCCATCGAGAACCGCCTCTACGCCGAGGACCCGTACCGCAACTTCCTGCCCTCCATCGGGCGTCTGACCCGCTACCGTCCGCCGGAAGAGGGCGAGCTGGGTGAGGGCATCGTGCGCAACGACACCGGCGTCTTCGAGGGCGGCGAGATCTCCATGTACTACGACCCGATGATCGCCAAGCTCTGCACCTGGGGGCCGACCCGCGAGGCCGCCATCGAGGTGATGCGCAACGCGCTCGATTCGTTCGAGGTGGAGGGGATTGGGCATAACCTGCCGTTCGTCGCCGCCGTGATGGATCACCCGAAGTTCATCTCGGGCGACATGACCACCGCCTTCATCGCCGAGGAATATCCCGACGGCTTCGACGGCGTGACCCTGGACGAGGCGCAACTGAAGCGCGTGGCCGCCGCCGCCGCCGCGATGAACCGCGTGGCGGAGATCCGGCGAACCCGCGTGACCGGACGCCTCGGCAACCACGAACGCCGTGTCGGCGCCGAATGGAATGTGTCGCTGCAGGACACCTCCTTCGACGTGACCATCGACGCCGACCAGAAGGGCGCAACCATCGCCTTTGCCGAGGGCGGCACGATGCGGGTCGAGGGCGCCTGGACGCCGGGCCAGAGCCTCGCGTGGATGACCGTGGACGGCGCGCCGCTGGTCCTGAAGGTCGACAAGATCACCCAGGGCTTCCGCCTGCGCACCCGCGGCGCCGACCTGAAGGTGCATGTCCGCAGCCCGCGCCAGGCCGAGCTGGCCCGGCTGATGCCCGAGAAGCAGGCCCCCGATACTTCAAAGCTGCTGCTCTGCCCGATGCCCGGCCTGATCGTGAAGATCGACGTGGAGGAAGGGCAGGAAGTGCAGGAGGGCCAGGCGCTCTGCACCGTCGAGGCAATGAAGATGGAGAACATCCTGCGCGCCGAGAAGAAGGGCGTGGTGTCCAAGATCAACGCGGGCCCGGGCGACAGCCTGAGGGTCGACGACGTGATCATGGAATTCGAGTGAGACCATGGCGGCAGGCGGCAGGCAGGGGCAGAGAGGCAGGTGTCGGACGGGTGTCCGGCGGCCCTTTCCGCTGCGCCCGCCGGCTGCCGCCGCACCTCTCTGTGTGCACACTGCTTTTGGACCCGTGACCTCCGGACAATTTCCGGTTTATTGTCGGCGCGGGACGGGAACGAGTGGGGACACGGGCGATGGTGCGACGCGTCGCGGCAATCTGGCTGATGCACAGCCTGGCCTTTCTGGCCGGGCTGATCGTGTCCGGCGTTGTCGCGGTGGGTCTCTGGGCGGTGGTGCCCGCGGCCGGGCCGACCTGGATGCTGTTCGGCATGGCGCTTTCGGTCTCCATCGTGGCGGTGGGCGCGGGCTACGGCCTTTACCTGACGCTGGTGGGGCTGCTCCTCGATGTGGATCTCGGCTGGGCGTACTACCTGCTGGGGCCGGTCATCGTGCTGGTGGTCATGGCGCTGGTGTTCCTCGGGGTCTACTGGCACATCCTGACCGTGGGGCAGGGCAGCCTTGCGGGCTACGTGGCGCTTTTCGTGATCGGCGGGGCGATCCTGACCCATCGCGCCACGGGCATCCGGCCCCTGACGGAGGCCGAGGAAGACGCCTGACCGGCGCCTCCCGGCCCGGCGAAACGAAGTCTCAAGACCTTGCGCTTACCCTCCCGGCCCGTACCGAACGGCCGGAGGCAGGACATGATGCGGATCGCAAACCACGTGGTGCTGCTGTTGTCGGCGCTGCTGGTGCTGTCGTCCTGCCTTCCCCTCGACAAGGAGGAGGAGGTCCGCGCCGAACTCTCCGGCCTTGTCTACCTGGCTCAGACCCGTCGCTTCACGTCGAAGCCCACCTGCACGGCGGCGATCTTCGACCTCGCGTCCTCCTCGGTGCGCAGCCAGTCGGTGCGGATCGTCTCGGACGTGCGCTCCGGGCTGCGGCTGGTGAAGTCGGGTCGCGTGGTGGCCTTCGACGTGCCGGGGGCCAACCCCAACACCGTGTCGGAGCAGCTGATGTCCATCAGCCTGGAGGAGGGCATGGGCCTGCTCTCCAGCTTCATCGGGCCGTCGATGGCCTGCATGGACGACCAGTTCCAGCTCGATGCCTATTACGCGCTGATGTCGGAGCAGAGCCTGACGATCTACGACCCGGCGAACAACGCGATAATGCTGCTGCACCGCAGCGCGCGGCTGCTGTTCTTCATGCGCGGCAACGTCTGAGGGCGGCTCAGAAGCCCTTCAGCTCGTCCTGCCGGAGCGGCAGCTTGTCGATGGAGCGGGAGATTTCCCTGACCGACCATGGGCCCGGCTTGCGGGTGACGATGGTGCCGTCCTTGGCCATCACCACCAGCATGAAGCCGCGCGGCCGCAGCGCCTTGCGGACGGAGGTCATCGCCTCTGGGTCGCTGTCGACGATGATCACCACGTCGCGTTCCTCCAGCGCCGAATACCGCTCGGTCAGCAGTTCGATCTGTTCCTGGAAGCGCGGATCGGCGGCATTGTCGGCAAAGACCACCACCGGACGCTTGATCCAGAGCCAGTCGGACAGGGATGTCTCGGCGGCGTCGAGGACGACCGGCCTCTCGGCTTCGGTCTCGACCTCGTTGTCTGCGGCCCACGCCTGTGTCGGGGGGGCGGCCCCCAGGCTAAGAACGGCGATCAGGCATAAAATCCAACGCATGTCAGCAGATATATGCTGCCCGACGCGGCCTGCACAGTGCACAAGCGCGGCAGCCCCCGAAAATTTTACCTTTAACGGCATCGTCACCGGGTGGCGGGCAAGGTCCGTCCCCGCAGGGTCCGCGCGCGCATCGGGTGCGTCCGGGCGCCTCGGGACCGTGACGGCCATGCAGATCATTCTCCATCTCGGCGCCCATCGTGCCGCCACCACCAGCTTCCAGACCTACCTGCGCGCCCACCGCGCCGACCTGGAGGAGCGCCAACTGGGGTTCTGGGGGCCATGGCGCACCCGCAAGGGGCTCCTGCATGGCGTGGCCGAGGCACCGGAAAGCCCGGAACAGGCGCGCCGCGCCACCGGACGCGTCCGCCTCGCCCTCGAAGGTGCGCGCAAGACCGGCATCGCGCGGCTTGTCGTCAGTGACGAGAACATGCTGGGCATGCCGCGCCGGTGCCTGCGGCAGGCCAGCCTCTATCCCGGCGCCGGAGAGCGGGTGGCCCGGCTGGCACAGGCCTTCGGCCAGGTCAACACGATCTGTATTCAGGTGCGCGCGCTGGATGCCTGGTGGGCCTCGCTCATCGGGCACGTCATCCCGCGCGGCGAAGCGGTGCCCTCCGATGACACGCTCGCCCGCATCGCCGCCAACCCGCGCAGCTGGCGCGAACTGGTCACCGAACTGGCCTGCGCCTGTCCGGAGGCAGAGATCGTTGTCACCCCGTTCGAGGCGTTCTGCGACCGCCCCGACCGCCTGCTAACGGTGATGAGCGGGCTGACCCACCTGCCGGTCGCCCGGCCGGGCGCATTCTGGCGCAACCGCCGCCTCGACCTGAGGGGCCTGCGCAGGACACTTTCGGACCGGGGCGAAGATCCCGGCCACCTGCCGGAGGGAGAGGGCCGCTACATGCCCTTCACAGAAGGCCAGCGCGCCCGCCTGCGCGAGGCCTATGCCGACGATCTGTTCTGGCTCGAGGCCGGGGCGGACGGGCTCGCAACATTGAAAGCCGACCCGGACCCGGGCCGCCGCAGGCTGACCCTGGCGGCGGGTCTGAAAGAGAGAGGACACACACATGACGGATCTCCCCGACGACTGGCGCGCGATCGCTGAAAAGGAACTGCGCGGCAAGGCTGTCGACGACCTGACCTGGGACACGCTGGAAGGCATCTCGGTCAAGCCGCTCTACACCGCCGCGGACACCGAGGGCCTGCCGCACATGGGCAGCCTGCCGGGGCAGGAGCCCTTCACCCGCGGCGTGAAGGCGACGATGTACGCGGGCCGTCCGTGGACGATCCGCCAGTACGCCGGTTTCTCCACCGCCGAGGAATCGAACAACTTCTACCGCAAGGCGCTGGCCGCCGGTCAGCAGGGCGTTTCGGTCGCCTTCGACCTCGCCACGCACCGCGGCTATGACAGCGACCACCCGCGCGTGGTGGGCGACGTGGGCAAGGCCGGTGTGGCCATCGACAGCGTCGAGGACATGAAGATCCTGTTCGACGGCATCCCGCTCGACAAGGTGTCCGTTTCGATGACGATGAACGGCGCGGTGATCCCGGTGCTGGCGAACTTCATCGTCACCGGCGAGGAGCAGGGCCATGACAGGTCGGTGCTGTCCGGAACCATCCAGAACGACATCCTGAAGGAGTTCATGGTCCGCAACACGTATATCTATCCGCCCGCGCCCTCGATGCGGATCATCTCGGATATCATTGCGTATACATCGGATTACATGCCGAAGTTCAACTCGATCTCGATCTCCGGCTACCACATGCAGGAGGCGGGCGCGAACCTCGTCCAGGAGCTGGCCTTCACCCTCGCCGACGGCAAGGAGTACGTGAAGACCGCCATGGAAGCCGGTATGGACATTGACAAATTTGCCGGCCGGCTGTCGTTCTTCTTCGCCATCGGCAAGAACTTCTTCATGGAAGTGGCAAAGCTGCGCGCCGCGCGGCTCCTTTGGCACCGCATCATGACGGAGCTCGGGGCGCAGAACCCCCGGTCGAAGATGCTGCGCACGCACTGCCAGACCTCCGGCGTGTCGCTGGCCGAACAGGACCCCTACAACAACGTCATCCGCACCGCCTACGAGGCCATGTCGGCTGTGCTGGGCGGCACCCAGTCGCTGCACACCAACGCGCTGGACGAGGCGATTGCCCTGCCGACGGAATTCTCCGCCCGCATCGCGCGCAACACGCAGCTTGTGCTGCAGGAGGAAACCGGCGTCACCAAGGTCGTCGATCCGCTGGCGGGTTCCTACTACGTCGAGAGCCTGACCAACGAACTGGCCGAACGGGCCTGGGCGCTGATCGAGGAAGTGGACGAGATGGGCGGCATGACCCGCGCCGTCGAATCCGGGATGCCGAAGCTCCGGATCGAGGAAACCGCCGCGCGCCGTCAGGCCGACATCGACCGTGGCACCGATGTGATCGTCGGCGTCAACAAGTACCGGCTGGAGAAGGAGGACGACCTCGACATCCTCGACATCGACAACGCCAAGGTCCGTGAAAGCCAGGTCGCCCGGCTGGAGAAGATCCGCGCCACACGCGACGAGGCAGCCTGCACCGCGGCCCTCGACGAACTGACCCGCCGCGCCAGGGAAGGCGGCAACCTGCTCGATGCGGCGGTCGAAGCGGCCCGCGCACGTGCCACCGTAGGAGAGATCAGCATGGCGATGGAAAAGGAATTCGGCCGGCACCGGGCAGAGGTGAAAACCCTCGCCGGTGTCTACGGCGCGGCCTACGAGGGCGACGAGGGCTTTGCCGCCATCCAGAAATCGGTCGAACAGTTCGCCGAGGACGAAGGCCGCCGCCCGCGCATGCTGGTGGTCAAGATGGGGCAGGACGGCCATGACCGCGGCGCCAAGGTCATCGCCACCGCCTTTGCCGACATCGGTTTCGACGTCGACGTGGGCCCGCTGTTCCAGACCCCGGAAGAGGCCGCGCAGGACGCCATCGACAACGACGTGCACGTGGTGGGCATCTCCAGCCAGGCCGCGGGTCACAAGACCCTTGCGCCGCAGCTGGTGAAGGCGTTGCAGGCCGAAGGGGCGGGCGACATCATCGTGATCTGCGGCGGCGTCATCCCGCACCAGGACTACGAGTTCCTGAAGAACGCAGGCGTCAAGGCGATCTTCGGCCCTGGCACCAACATCCCGGAAGCGGCGCAGGACATCCTGCGGCTGATCCGGCAGGCGCGGTCCGACGCGGCGGCCTGACACCCTTCGCGCGTCCCCGGTCTGGGGGCGCGCACAATCGCTTTGGAAGGCAAAGCTACTCGCGCCGAACCCGGCGCTGCGCATCCCCGCAAGCAGCGGCGGGGCGCATCCTGCTGGATCGAGCGTCCGGCGCAGAACACGCGCGTCGCATCAAATCCGGCATTCCAAAACCCAGATTGGCCTTAAACCCAACGCCCAAGGCGTTATCGATGCGCCCTGTTCAGGGCGTTGTCGAGTTGGGCTATTGGGGAGAGGGGCCGCGAAGGCCCCTCAATGGGGCCTTCTGTCCGAGAGCTTGAAACGCTGGAACGTACGAATTCGAAGTCTATCGCTCGGGCCATATTTAGGAACAGCGGTATCGGGGCCGACCTTCTCGGACGGCCCCGACACAGTAGGTTCAGGCCGCGGTGGCGCTGGCCTCACGCTCGGTCTCGTCCGGCGTGTCTGCCTTGCTGGTTGACATGCGCAGGGCGACAAAGCCGATGATGCCCGAGATGATCGACCCGCTCAGCACGCCGATGCGCACCTCGTTCATCAGGGCCGGGTCCGAGAAGCTCAGCGAACCGATGAAGAGCGACATGGTAAAGCCGATGCCCGCAAGGCAGGCGATGCCGTAGATCTGCGCCCAGTTCGCCCCGTGGGGCATCCGCGCCATTCCGGTCTTCACCATCAGGAAGGTCACGCCGAAGACGCCCACCTGCTTGCCGATGATCAGGCCAAGCGCGATGCCGAGCGGCAGCGGCGCCAGAACCTGGCTCATCTCCATGCCCGCCAGCACGACACCCGCGTTGGCGAAGGCGAAGACGGGGATGATGAAGTAGAGGACATAGGGCGACAGGCCGTGCTCAAGCGAGTGCAGGGGGGACTTGCCCCACTTGTCCTTGAGCGGGATGAAGAAGGCGGTGACGACACCCGCCAGCGTCGCGTGCACACCGGACTTCAGCACCAGCACCCAGAGCACGAGGCCCAGCAGAAGGATCGGCGCGACACGGTGGACGCGCTGACGGTTCAGGTACCACATCAGCGCCATGGGAAGCAGAGCCATCAGCAGGTAGGTCACCTTCAGCTCGGCGGTGTAGAACAGGGCGATGATGATGATCGCGCCCATGTCGTCGAGGATCGCCAGCGTCAGCAGGAAGACCTTGAGCGAGGCGGGCACCCGGTCTCCGACCAGCGCCAGAACGCCCAGGGCAAAGGCGATGTCGGTGGCCGCGGGGATCGCCCAGCCGCCGACCGTTTCGGGGTTGCCCAGGTTGAAGATCAGGTAGACCGCGGCGGGCAGGACCATGCCGCCCACGGCCGCCATGCCGGGCAGCACCACGTCGGACGGGTTCTTCAGCTTGCCTTCCAGCAGCTCGCGCTTCAGTTCGAGGCCGATCAGGAAGAAGAAGATCGCCATCAGGCCGTCGTTGATCCACAGGATCAGCGGCTTTTCGAGGCCCTCGCCATTGATCGTCACGCTGAAATAGCTGCCCAGCACCTTTTCGTAAAAGATGTCGAGGCCGGAGTTGGCCACGATCATGGCCAGGACCGCTGAAAGTATGAGGAGGATGCCCCCCGAAGCTTCGTGACTGAAAAACTTGTCCAGAGCGCGCAGCAGCATCCGATGGTTCCCTCATGTAAAGATTATATATTCAGTCATATTTGGGACGCATGGCCCAGCTTTCAACGCAACAGGGGTCGATTTTCCGCTTTGCAGCATGGATTTGCGCGTCTATCGTGCTGCGACTGCACGGAAATCCCGCCCATGGTGAAGCTGACCCTCGATCATATCGCCGTCCTGGGCGAGACCCTCGCCGAAGCCATTGCGCATGTCGAAGGCGCACTGGGCCTGCCCATGTCCTCGGGCGGCGCGCATCCACGTTTCGGCACGCACAACCAGCTCGTGGGCCTCGATCCCGACCTCTACATCGAGGCGATCGCCATCGATCCCTCCGCCTCCGCCCCGCCGGATGCGCGCTGGTTCGGGCTCGACGGTTTCGAGGGCGAGGCGCGGCTGGACAAGTGGGTCTGCGCCGTGCCGGACATCCAGGCGGCCATCGCGGCGCTGCCCATGGCCGGGCGGGCCGTGTCGCTCAGCCGGGGCAAACTGTCATGGACCATGGCGGTGCCCGAAGACGGGCTCCTGCCGTTCGACGGGCTGTTCCCGGCGCTGATCCAGTGGCACTCGACGGTGCCGCCGGGGCGCTCTTTGCCCGCCTCCGGCGCGGCGCTGACCGAACTGACCGTCACCCATCCCGACGCCGCCGCCTTGAGCGATCTTCTCGCCCCCTATCTCGACGCACCGCAGGTCCGATTCGTGGAGGGGCCGGCAAACTTGGCGGCCACGATCCGACACGCGGACACGGAAATCATCCTGGCATGATCCTGCGCACCGCAGAGCCGCGCGATGCGGCGGCCATCGCGGCGATCTGGAACGAGATCATCGACCACACCGCCATCACCTTCACCACCGAACGCAAGACGCCCGAGGGCATCGTCGCCGACATCGCGTCGCGCGGCCCGGCCTTCATCGTGGCCGAAGACGCCGGGCGGCTTGCGGGCTTTGCCACCTATTTCCCGTTCCGTGGCGGGCCCGGATACGCCCATACAAAGGAACATTCCATCCAGCTGGCAGAGCACGCGCGCGGCGCGGGCCTTGGCCGCCTGCTGATGGCAGAGCTTGAGAGTACCGCCCGCGCCGAGGGCGTGCACAGCCTGTGGGCCGGTGTCTCCGGCGAGAATCCCGGCGGCGTCGCCTTTCACGCCGCCATCGGATTTACCCCCATCGCGACCCTGCCTCAGGTGGGCTTCAAGTTCGGGCGCTGGATGGATCTCGTGCTGATGCAGAAAATTCTGTAATTCCTGCCCTGACAGTTTCGCTGCATCGCGGTAAAATGCCCGCATGTCGATCTGGTCCCGCATAACCCAGGCGCTTGCTGCGCTCACCTCCGGCGAAACGCTTGGCGCGCTCTTCGACCGTCTGCGCACGCCGCCGGAACGCTCCGTGGCGTTCACCATCGCCGTGATTGCGCTGTCTGCGAAGATGGCCAAGGCCGACGGGCTGGTCACACGGGACGAGGTCACCGCCTTCCGCGAGGTGTTTCACATCCCCGCCGAGGAAGAGGGCAACGCCGCGCGTGTCTTCAACCTGGCCCGGCAGGACGTGGCCGGGTTCGAGGAATACGCCCGCCGCATTTCCACCATGTTCGGCGAGAACCGCGAGGCGCTTTGCGACCTGATGGAGGGGCTGTTCCACATCGCCATGGCGGACGGCCAGTATCACCCGGCCGAGGACGCCTTCCTGACCCGCGTGTCCGAGATATTCGGCATGTCGGAAAATCGTTTCCGTTCGATGCGCGGCCGTCTGGTGCCCGACGCTGTGCCCGATCCCTACGACGTGCTGGGCGTTACACCGGACATGGACCTGCCGGAGATCCGCAAGCACTGGCGGCAACTGGTGCGCGACAGCCACCCGGACGTGATGATCGCGCGCGGCGTGCCGGAAGAGGCGGTGAAGATCGCTGAAAAGCGGATGGCCGCGATCAACCGCGCGTGGGAAGAAATCTCCGCCCGCGAAGCCGCCTGACGCCCACCTTGCGGTTCGCCACATACAACGTCGAATGGTTCGACTCGCTGTTCGACGACAAGGGGCGGCTTTTGGCCGATGAAGGCTGGTCCGGGCGGCGCGACGTGACCCGCCGCGCGCAGGCAGAGGCCCTGGGCACCGTCTTCAAGGCGCTCGACGCCGACGCGGTCATGGTGATCGAGGCGCCCGATACCGGCAGCCGCCGGTCCACCACCCGGGCGCTCACCTCCTTTGCGCAGGCCTTCGGGCTGCGGACCTCCGCCACGATCACCGGTTTCGCCAACGACACGCAGCAGGAAATCGCGCTGCTCTACGACCCGGCGCGGCTGACCGCCCGGCACGAACCGATGGCCACGGCAGGCGCGCCGCGGTTCGACACCGAATTCCGGATCGACCTCGACATTGACGCCTTTCCCGACCCTGTCCGCTTCTCCAAACCGCCGCTTGAGCTGACTGTCACCACCGCCTCCGGCCAGGCGCTGCACCTGATCGGGGCGCATCTGAAGTCCAAGGCCCCGCACGGCGCGCGCAACCGCGACGATGTCATGCGGCTGGCCATCGCCAACCGGCGCAAGCAACTGGCGCAGGCGATCTGGCTGCGCGCACGTATCGACGCCCTCCTGTCCGACGGCCAAAGCGTGATCCTGCTGGGCGACCTGAACGACGGTCCCGGCCTCGACGAGTTCGAGAGCCTGTTCGGCCGCAGCTCCGTCGAGATCGTGATGGGGCAGGGCGACACGGCCCTTCACGA
Source organism: Sagittula sp. (assembly GCF_052825245.1). Taxonomy (NCBI): domain Bacteria; kingdom Pseudomonadati; phylum Pseudomonadota; class Alphaproteobacteria; order Rhodobacterales; family Roseobacteraceae; genus Sagittula; species Sagittula sp. Next base: position 26,538 of record NZ_JBRBWD010000038.1, on the reverse strand, counting down.
TCCCCACGCGACAGAGGCCCTGGCAAGCCGCATCAGCGCGCAACCGGCCACCTCGCGTTTCTTTATCGAGCCGGAGAACCGCTATCTTCAGGCGCTGCTAGATTACGTGATGGTGTCGCCGGACCTGATGGCACGTCAGCCGGAATGGCGGATCTGGCATCCCTTCGACAATCCCCGCTGCTGGCGCGACCCGGACCTGCGCGAAGCGCTGTTGACCGCCTCCGATCACTTCCCGGTCACGCTCGACCTGGAAATCTGAGGGCGCGGCCCTTCCCGGACTGCGCCCGTCGACCTATCTTCACGGTATGAAACAGATCGCCGCACCGCTGCTCGCCCTGTCGCTCCTCGCCGCGCCCGTCGCCGCGCAGGAAGAAGACAACGGCGGCTTCAACCTTATGGAAGAGGGCGCACGGCTGTTCTTCCGTGGCCTGATGGGCGAGATGGAACCGGCGCTTCAGGAACTCGAGGACCTCGCCCGCGAGATGCGCCCGCAGATGAAGGCCTTCATGACGGAGATGGGCCCGGCCCTGCGCGATCTTCTGGAAGAGGTCGAGGACTGGTCGGTGTACGAGCCGCCCGAGATCCTGCCCAACGGCGACATCATCATCCGGCGCAAAACCCAGCCGGAAGACGAGGAACCGCTGCCGGACAACGGCGAAATCGAGCTGTGATGTCAGGGCGTTGACCGCCGGGCATCTCCGGCGCGCAGATCCTGTGAAGCCCTGCGCGACGCAGCACGCCGCAAGTGCATCAGCCTGACACGACCTCGAACTCTTGCGCGCCCATGGCCTGCGCCAGCGACTTGAACCGGGCGCGCGCGACCTCTCCGTAAAGGTCGATCATGTCCGGCTCCAGCCGCAGCACCAGCCGCTTGCCGTCCCAGTCGAAGCGTGCGTGACCGGCAGAAGACTCCAGCGTCCAGAGCATCGCGCCAAAGCGCATCGCCTTGCCCAGCACCTCCGCCTCGCGCCGGTGCGCCTCGTCCAGAAGGTTGTAGAGGTCTTCGAACCGGGTGCCTTCGCGCTTGTTCTTGTAGCGGTGCAGCAGCGACAGCCCGAGGTACACCCGCTCCCAGTGTTTCAGCCCGCCAAGGTTCGCCCGTGTGGCGTTGTCGAAACAGGTCTCCGCCCGGTAGTCGGGATGCGCACGCCAGCTCACGTCGTGCAGCAGGCAGGCGGCGTGGATCAGGCGCCGGCGCCCCTCCGACGCATCGGGAAACAGCGGCAGGACGAAATCGTAAAGCTGCCGGCCGAACCCGGGCAGGCGCGCGTCCTTGGCTTCGGCAAACCGGCAGGCCTCGATCAGGGGGTCGCGGTCGCGCAGCACATGCGGCATCTGTTCGTACAGCAGGCCCTCGCGGATGCCATAGCTGGAAATCGCGATGTCGGAGGGCTGGAAGCTGGCCACGATCTGCTGCAGCACCTCCGCCGCGAACGGCACCAGCGCCATGCGCGTCGACGACACGCCCGCCGCCTTGCGCAGCACCTCGTGGTCTGGCTGCGCCTCGATGAAGGCCACGGTTTCCGCCACGGTCGAAGCGTCCATCCGGTATTCGTGCAGCACACGCAGCGGATACTCGCGGCGCAGCATGTCGATGCGCGCGATGGCCCGCCAGCTTCCGCCCACCAGGAACAGCCGGTCGCGCTGCGTGCCCATGTAGTCGGTCAGCGCGTCGATCTCCTTGCGGATGTGCTTGTCGCGCGCCTTCTTGCCGCCGTCGAGGTCCTTCAGTTTCAGCGGCCCCAGCGCCGAGGTCATGCGGCGCCCGACGCGGCCCCCGCCGATCTCGGCCAGTTCCATCGACGATCCGCCGATGTCGCAGACAAGGCCGTAGGACCCGGGCCAGCCCAGCAGCACGCCCTGTGCCGAGAGCCGCGCCTCTTCCGCGCCGTCAATCACGTGCACCGTCAGCCCGGTTTCGTCCTCGATCTGGCGGCGGAACGCCGGTCCGTCCTCCGCATCGCGCATGGCGGCGGTGGCGACCACCGTCAGGCCCGACAGCCGCATCCCTTCCGCCATCAGGCGAAAGCGCTTCATCGCCTCCAGCGCGCGCACGCGCCCTTCGGGGCTCAGGTGCCCGGAGGTGTCCATGCCGTCGCCCAGGCCGCACAGGATCTTTTCGTTGAAATAGTAGGCCGGGCTGCGCGCTGCGCCGTCGAACACCACCATCCGGACAGAGTTCGACCCGATGTCCACCACGCCCACGCGGCTCAGCGCCCTCGCTTCGGGTCCGTCGAACAGAGGATGGCCGAACGGATCCCAGTGACCGTGGCTCTCTTCGGTTTCATCCATAAAACGCGCTCCCACGGTCCGTCTTGGGCGGAGTCCTAGGGGCAGGGGGAGGGGGGGTCAAGAAAGGACCGTCGTCTCCGTCACTTGGCGCGGGATCAGCGGAACAATGACAACAGCAGGGACGGGGCCTGGTTGGCGATGGAGAGGGAGGTCACCGCAAGCTGTTGCTGCACCTGAAGCGCCTGAAGTTGCGCCGCCGTCTCCTCCATGTCGGCGTCGACCAGCGTGCCGATTCCCGATTTCAGCGCGTTGGACAGGCCCTTCACGAATTCCGCCTGGCTTTCCAGGCGGCCGCCGGCGCTGCCGAAAGAGGCCGCTGCATCGATGGCTGTGTCCAGCAGCCTGTCGATATCCGCCAGCGCCGCGTCTGCCCCCTTTTGCGAGGTCACGTCCATGTACATCAGTGACGACAGGCCGCCGCCGATGGTGCTGGACGCATCCGCCGCGTACTGGTCCACCCGGACCGAGAAGGTGTCGCCGACCGTCCCGGCGCCCGTGAAGGTTATGGTGTTGCCGCTGACCTCCGCACCGATGCCGCCGGTGGCAGTCGCGCCGAGGTCGGCCTCCACGTAGCGGTTGAACTGCGCGGAGAGCGCGCGGGCCACGTCGGCCATGGTGTCGCCGTCGCGCGCCACGTAGTTGATCTCGTTCCCGGAGGCGGTGTCGGAGGGCGCGCCACCCGCCGATCCGCTGATCCAGATCGAGAAGCCGGTTCCGGCGGCAACCGACTGCGATGCCGAGGTGCCGAAGGTCGTAACGCCCGTCGGCGCCGTTGCGGCACCTGTCAGCGCGCTTGCCGTGGCATCGCCGAATCCGGTGATGTCGTTGGCGCCCGCGGCCAGCGAGGTCAGCCCGGTTCCGATGCTCGACAGGGTCAGCCCGAGGTCCTGCTTGCCCACGCGAATGTCGGAGGCGCGCACGCCGGAAGACGACCGGTCCAGCGACGCCAGCACGTTGATGCCGCCGCTGCCCGCGGTCTTGGACCGGTTGGACAAGAGGTTCAGCCCGTTGAACTGCGCCGCACCGACAACCGCACCGATCTGGTCGCGCAGCGCGGCGATATCGGCCTGGATCTTGGCACGGTCGACGTTCTCTTCCTGCGCGGCGACGATCTTCTCCTTCATGCGGGTCAGGAGGTCGGTCACCGACTCGGCCCCCTTGCGGGCGACCGCGACGCTCGACATGCCGAGGTTCAGGCTGTCCGAAATGCGCGAAAAGCCCGCGACGTCGGATTCCATCGTCTTGGCAATGGCCCAGACGGCGGCGTTGTCGCGCGCGTTGCCGACCCGCAACCCGGTCGAGACCTTGCGCCGTGTCTGCGACAACTGCTCGTTGATCGACTTCAATGTCTGCAGGGCGATCATCGCGCCCCGGTTCGTCAGAATGCTGGACATGGCACTCACCCAAATCTCGATACCAAACGCCGTTTTCCGGCGCCATCTTCTGATGTTGCGAGCCAAGGGTCCGAGGTCGCGCCACCCGGGGAGAGTGCAGGCCCACAGTACCGCGCGCATGTTAACACCGCGCTAGGACTGGTTGCGGATTCCTTCGAACTCTCCTTAAAAAATCATGCCCCGCAAACGGGTTGCGGGGCATGGTCTTGGTTCGGAAGCCGCGCTTCAGGAGACGCGCGCGCCTGTCATCAGCGGAAGAGCGACAGCAGCGACTGCGGCGCCTGGTTGGCGATGGACATGGCCTGGATCGACAGCTGCTGCTGGACCTGGAGGGCCTGCAGGCGGGCGGAGGTTTCTTCCATGTCCGCATCCACCAGCGTACCGATGCCGGACTTCAGCGCGTCGGTCAGGCCGGAGACGAAGTCCGACTGCGTCTCGATCCGCATCTGCGCGGAACCGAAGGCGGCGGCGGAGTCGATCGCGATGTCGATCAGCCCGTCAATCGCCGTAAGTGCCGCATCGGCACCGGTCTGCGTCGTCACGTTCACGTCCGCCAGTGCAGACAGACGGCCACCGATGGTGGTGGTGGCGCTCGGATCGTACTGGTTGACGGTCATCGAGAAGTTGTCGCCGGTGTTGTCGTGGCCGGTAAAGACGATCTCGTTGCCGTTCTGGACGGTGGCGTTGACGGTGGACCCGGCACCGAGGTCGTTGGTCGCGTAGGAGTTGAACGAAGCGGCAAGGCCCGCCACGACATCCGCCATCGTGTCGCCGTCACGGGCAACGTAGGAAATGTCGTTGCGGCCGGACGTGGCGGCAAGGCCGTTGCCCGCCGTGCCGGTGATGGTGATCGAGAACCCGGTGCCCGCCGCAACGGAGTCGGTCGACGCCGTGCCGAAGGTCGTGGTGCCGGTCGGCGCAGTGGCCGCGCCGGTCATGACATAGGCCGCCGCGTCGCCGTCGCCGGTAATGTCGTTGTTCGCGCCGGTCAGGGCGGTCAGTGACGCACCGATGGACGAGGAGCCGGTGCCGAGGTCCTGCTTGGCCACGCGGATGTCGGTGGAGGACACCGTGCCGTCACCGGAGCGGTCGATGGAGGCCAGCACGTTGATGCCGCCGGAATTGGCCGTCTGCTCTGTGTTCTCCAGCAGGTACTGACCGTTGAATTGCGATGCACCGACAACGGCGGCGATCTGATCGCGCAGGGCGTTGATGTCGGTCTGGATCTTGTTGCGGTCGACGTTCTCTTCCTGGGAGGCGACGATCTTTTCCTTCACCTGCGTCAGAAGCTCGGTGACGGTTTCTGCCCCCTTGCGGGCGACGTCGATGGTGGCCTGACCGAGGCTCAGGCTGTCGGAAATGCGCTTGAAGCCGGCAACGTCGGATTCCATAGCCTTGGAGATTGCCCAGACGGCGGAGTTGTCCTTGGCCGTGGCCACCCGCTTGCCGGTGGAGATCATGCCCTGGGTTTCGGTCAGCGACCGGTTGACCATCTTGAGGGTCTGGAGAGCGGTCATCGCGCCGGTGTTGGTAAGAATGCTCGACATATCGAGTGCGCCTTTCATATTGGCATGGCGTGTTTACGCCGGTTGTGCCAGCCGTTCGGCCGACTTCGGGAAAAGCGTCTTCTGACGATTGCAGGCGGCTCAGGGGCGTTCATGTGCCCGGGGCCCTGCCTTTCAGACCGCCCGCGTTCCGGGCGGATTCTCCCCGCGGCCCGATGCGGGCCAGGGAAAGCGCCCCGGGGGAAGGGCCCCTCCCTGCGGTCTTTCACCGAGGGAAGGGCGCGCCCCGAGGCGCTTCGTTCCGTTAGCGGAAGAGACCCAGCAGTGACTGCGGTGCGCTGTTGGCGATGCTCATGGCCTGGATGCCCAACTGCTGCTGGACCTGCAGGGCCTGGAGCCGCGCCGAGGTTTCTTCCATGTCCGCGTCGACCAGCGTGCCGATGCCGCTCTTGAGCGCGTCGGTCAGGCCGGACACGAAGTCCTTCTGCGACTCGATGCGCATCTCGGCAGAACCGAAGGCAGCGGCGGAATCGATTGCGGTGTCGATCAGCGCGTCGATCCCGGCCAGCGCCGCGTCCACACCGGTCTGGGTGGTGACGTCGATGTCGGCGAGGCCCGACAGCCTTCCACCGATGGTGGTGGAGGCATCAGCGGCGTACTGGTTGATGGTCAGCGAGAAGTTGTCGCCGGTGCCGTCATGGCCGGTAAAGACGATCTCGTTGCCGTTCTGCACGCTGGCGTTGACCGTCGTGTCGGTGCCCAGATCGTTCGCTGCGTATGTGTTGAACGACTGCGCGAGACCCGCCACGACATCCGCCATCGTGTCGCCGTCACGGGCGACGTAGGAGATGTCGTTGCGGTCGGTGGTCGCCGCAAGGCCGTTGCCCGCCACGCCCGAGATCGCGATGGAGAACGCGGTGCCCGCCGCCACGGAGTCGGTCGAGGCGGTGCCGAAGGTCGTGGTGCCGGTCGGCGCGGTGGCAGCACCGGTCATGACATAGGCCGCGCCGTCACCGTCGCCGGTGATGCTGTTGTTCGCGCCGGTCATCGCGGTCAGCGACGCACCGATGGACGAGGAGCCGGTGCCGAGATCCTGCTTCAGGACGCGGATGTCCGAAGAGGTCACGCCGTCGAAAGACCGGTCGATGGAGGCCAGCACGTTGATGCCGCCGGAGTTCGCCGTCTGGTCGGTGTTGGTCAGCATGTACTGACCGTTGAACTGCGCCGCGCCGACGACGGCAGCCACCTGGTCGCGCAGGGCGTTGATGTCCGTCTGGATCTTGTCGCGGTCGACGTTCTCTTCCTGCGCCGCGACGACCTTCTCCTTCACCTGGGTCAGGAGGTCGGTCACCGTCTCGGCACCCTGGCGGGCGACGGAGATCGTGGCCAGGCCGAGGCTGAGGGAGTCGGAGACCTTCTTGAAGCCCGCGACATCGGATTCCATCGCCTTGGAGATGGCCCAGACGGCAGCGTTGTCCTTCGCGGAGTTCACCTTCTTGCCGGTGGAAATCTGCGTCTGGACGGCACCCATCTGCCGGTTGATGCCTTTCAGAGTCTGCAACGCGGCAATTGCCCCGTTGTTCGTGAGAATACTCGACATGAGTCTCGCCTTTCGGTTCGTGGCGCGTTTGGCGCCGGGATTTGCCGGTGTCCTTCTCCGGCATCAGAACCGTCTTCTGACGCTACGGACCGCATCCTCACGACACGTCCGCGCCACTCAGGTCGAGTGCAGGGGCAACATGCGCCCCGCCGATTAATCTCCATTTAACGATTTGCGGCCCCCGAAGGGTCATTTCAGGGCAGGGATGTGGCGCGCTGCCCAAGTGCTGACACAGCGATGAATCCGGGATTCACCATGTCCGTGCAAGTCATTGATACGAAGGGGGCTTTCCCCAGCCTGTCCAATGCTAAGCATCCAACCCCATGACACGGGCCGCACCGGGTCTTGAGTCGTCAACCCGGCGCACGATCCGCCGTCTGACACCGCCCCCGGCACCGGGCCGGAGACGCGTTTCGTTAACACAGTTGAACCTTCAGTCCTCGGTGTGCGTCAGTTGCGGCACGTCCTTCGCCCCGGCGGAGCCGCGGCCCGAAAGCGAGGGGTTCTCCATGAAGAACCGGTGGCAGTTGAACGCGAACTCCCCCTCCGGCACGGCATGGCGGGCAAAGCGGCCCGACGGCTCCATCACCCAGCTCTGCGCCGTGTCCGCAAGGTTCGCCGCCATGATCTGGCTGACGATCTGCGCCTTCACCGTGGCGTTGCGGATCTCCACCCCGGTCTCGATCCGGCGGTTCAGGTTGCGCCCCATCCAGTCGGCCGACGAGATGAACACCCGGCTCTTGCCGTGCGGCAGGCCGTGGCCGTTGCCGAAACAGGCGATCCGCGAATGTTCGAGGAAGCGGCCCACGATGGATTTCACCCGGATGTTCTCGCTGAGGCCCTTCACGCCGGGACGCAGCCCGCAGATGCCGCGGATCACGCAGTCGACCTTCACGCCGCCCTGGCTCGCGCGGTAGAGCGCGTCGATCATGTCCGGTTCGATCAGCGAGTTCATCTTGAGCCAGATCGCCGCCGGACGGCCTGCCGCCGCGTGCTCGATCTCTTTCTCGATCAGGTCGAGCATCCCCGGTTTCAGCGTGTGCGGCGAGATCAGCAGGTTCTCCAGCCCCTCGGGCATCGCGTAGCCGGAGAGGTAGTTGAACAGCTTCGCCGCATCGCGCCCCAGCGCCGCATCGCAGGTGAAGAACGACAGGTCGGTGTAGATCTTCGCGGTGATCGGGTGGTAGTTTCCGGTGCCCCAGTGCGTGTAGGTCACCAGCTTGTCGCCTTCGCGGCGCACCACCTGGCTGATCTTGGCGTGGGTCTTCCATTCGAGGAAGCCATAGACCACATGGGCGCCCGACCGCTCCAGCCGCCGCGACTGTCGAATGTTGGCGGCCTCGTCGAAGCGCGCCTTCAGCTCGACCAGCGCCGTCACGGACTTGCCGTCCTCTGCCGCCTCGCAAAGCGCGGCGACGATGGGCGAGTTCTTCGACGTCCGGTAGAGCGTCTGCTTGATCGCCACCACGTCGGGGTCGAGCGCGGCCTGGTTGAGGAAGCGCACCACCATGTCGAAGGTCTCGTAGGGGTGGTGCAGCAGCATGTCCTTCTGCTTGATCGCGTCGAACATGTTGCCGTCGAAGTCCTGCACCCGCTCCGGCACGCGCGGGGTGAAGGTGGGCCACAGCAGGTCGGGACGGGAATCGAGCACCAGCTCCTTGGTGTCGGCCACGCCCAGCATCCCGTTCAGCTCGATCACCTCGTCGGGGGCGACGTGCAACTCGCGCATGACGATGCCGCGCAGGGCCTTCGGCGCACCGGCGCTGACCGTCAGGCGCACCACCTCGCCGCGGCGGCGCCGCTTCAGCGCGACCTCGAACTCGCGCACCAGGTCCTCGGCCTCTTCCTCCACTTCGAGGTCGCTGTCGCGCAGCACGCGGAAGCCGAAGTGATCCTTCACCTTGTACTGCGGGAAGAGCGAATCGATGTGCAGCAGCACCACGTCCTCGAGGTAGATCACCCGGTGGTGGCCCGGCTCCGAAGGCAGGGTCATGAACCGGTCGATCTGCGCCGGGATCGGGAGCAGCGCCTGCAACGGGCGCTTGTCGCGGTTCCGTTCAAGCTGCAGCGCAAGGCAGTAGCCCATGTTGGCGATGAACGGGAAGGGGTGCGCGGGGTCGATGGCCAGCGGCGAAAGCACCGGGAACACCTGTTCGAGGAACGCGGTGCCGAGGTGCTTCACATCCGCCTCCGTCAGGTCGTCGCGCCCGACGATGTGGATGTTCTCCTCCGCCATCTGGCCCTGAAGCACACCCAGCACGCGCTGCTGTTCTGCCATCAGGTTGCGGGCGTCCTCGTCGATCAGGACAAGCTGCTCGGCCGGGGTCAGCCCGTCGGCGGCGGGCGTGGTGTTGCCGTTGTGCGCCAGCTCGCGCAGACCGGCGACGCGCACGGTGTAGAACTCGTCGAGGTTCGCGGCCGAGATCGACAGGAAGCGCAGCCGCTCCAGCAGGGGGACGCGCGGGTTCTCGGCCTCTTCCAGCACACGCCAGTTGAAGCCGAGCCAGCTCAGCTCCCGGTTCACGTAACGCCCCGGCCCCTGCAGGTCGAGCTCGGGCAGGTCGGTGGCGGGCGGCAGCGGGGATTTGAGAAAGTCGGCAATGGTCATGACGGGCTTATGCCTCTGGTTCTGCAACGGATTGATGACAGTGGCGCAGAGATCCCCGGCGCCTGTTGTCCACAGTCTTGCCCGCGCGCAGCCGTGGCCGCAAGCCGCTGCAAACACCCGTCTTCCCGGCTGGCGGGCTCAGGCGGTGCCGTTGTCGTCCGTGGCGGCCATGCGCGCCAGCACCGCGACGGCCATGGCCCGCGTGACCCGCTTCTTGTGCGCCAGCGACGCCTCGTCCAGCGCCGCCACCACCGCCCGGGCAGCGGCGTGGCTGCGCGGCATGTGCCGGGTAAGATACGACAGCACCTCCGGCCCCGGCGTGATCTGGCGGTCGGCGAACTGCTTGGCCAGAAGCGCGGTCAGAAGCGCATCGTCCGGCGCCCCCAGCCGCGCCACCTGCGCCCCCATGATCCGGCTTTTCAGGTCGGGCAGCACCAGCGGCCAGAGCGTCGGCTCCCGCTCTGCCGTCATGAGAAGCGAATGCCCCTGCGCCAGAACGAGGTTGTGCAGGTGGAAGAGCGCCTCCTCGGCCGGACGGTCGCCCGCGATCTGCGGCACGTCCTCGACACAGACCGGGCCAGAGGCGAGGTCGGGGATCTCCGCCTCCGCCAGTGTGTCGGCGCCGACGATGCGGGCGCCCGAGAGCTTTGCCCAGACATGGGCGAGATGCGTCTTGCCGGACCCGCGCGGCCCGCAGATCACCATCTTGGCGCCGGGCCATTCCGACCAGCGCTCCACCAGCGCGACCGCCATGGCGTTGGCCTCGCTGACAAAGAAATCCTCCCGCCCGAGCGCCTCTCGCGCGGGCAGGGGAAGCGGCAGTTGCTTCGATCCCGTCACCGGGTGTCACGCCCCGGCTGGCTGACGGTCAGATGCGCCGTCGCCTGCGTCATCTCCGGACCGCCGACGCGCTCCGTGGCCGAGACCGACTCTGCGTCGTTTCCGGCAAACCCGAGGTACAGCTTCGATTCGCGGTAACGGTCGCCGAGGAAGCGCACGATAACGCCCATGGCGGCGGCAAGCGGCACCGCCACCAGAAGCCCGATGAAGCCGAAGAGCGCGCCGAAGACCGACAGCGCCAGCAGCAGCCACACCGGGTGCAGTCCCACCGAACTGCCCACAAGGCGCGGCGTCACGATGTTGCCCTCGATGAACTGGCCGGACTGGAAGATCGCCCAGACCGCGACGATCCACCACCACTCGCCCCAGAACTGGAACAGCGCGAGGCCGATGGCCAGGCCGCCGCCCACGATGGCGCCCACGTAGGGGATGAAGGTCAGGAAACCGGCCACGACGCCCACCACCAGCCCGAACTGCAGGCCCACGGCCCAGAGCAACACGGCATAGTAGGTGCCGAGGATCAGCATCACCGACCCCATGCCGCGGATGAACCCCGCCAGCACGCTGTCGACGTCGCGGGCCAGCTTGCGCACCGTCTCGCGGTGATCCAGCGGCACGAGGCTGTCGATCTGAGCCACCATGTTGTCCCAGTCGATCAGCATGTAGACCGCAACGACCGGCACGATAAGGAACAGCATCAGCACGTTCAGGAGCGATCCGACCGAGGCCAGCGCCGTCTCGGCCACCGCGGCCCCCTTGGTCTTGATCGTCTCGCCCAGCGAGGCCAGCGACTGCTGCACCACGCCGCCGTCGGTCATCATGTTCGGGAACTTCTCCGTCAGGAAGGCCTGCAGGTCGCGGAAAAGCTGCGGTGCGGTCTCGAACAGGGCGGTGGTCTGCCCGATCAGCATCGGGATGATCGCCACCGTCAGCACCACGAAGATCAGCACCGCGGCGACGGTGATCACCCCCACCGACGCGCCGCGCGACAGGCCCGCCCGCTCCAGCCGGTCGGCCACCGGGTCCAGACAGTAGGCAATCGCCCCGCCCAGCACGAAGGGCAGCAGGACATTGCCGAGGAACCACAGGGTCACGGCGAAGATCGCCGCGGCGATCCCCCAGTATTTCAGCTGCTTTCGGACCGGCAGGGCCATGGGCGCTCCTTTTGCTGCGCTGCCACAATCGCCCGCGCAGACGCCGGTTTCAAGGCCGCAGGCGGGGTGTGTCAAGTCCGATATGCCCACCTGACAATTTCGCCGGGACAGGCTAGCAGTTTTTGCATGACCAGCCCCCTGCGCCCTTCCGCGGCGGAATGCGCGCCGCTTCCGGCCCTCGACGCGGCCGAGGCCGTGCGCCGCGTCGCCGCCATCGCGGAGGCGCCGGACATGGAAACCGCCTGGGCGGTCTTCGTCGCCGCCGCCCGCGCCATGGGGTTCGAACGCATCAATTACGGCTACACGCGTTACCGCACAGGGGCGGGCATCGGCGACCCGGCGGATGCGATGTTCCTCTCGACCCATGCGCTTGAGCAGGTGATCGCCTTCCACACCACCGGGCTCTACCTGCAATCCGCCGATTACCGCTGGACAAGGGACAACTGCGGGGCGTGTTCGTGGGGCTGGGTGCATGAGGAGCGCGCCGCCGGGCGCCTGTCCGCGCAGGAGATACGCACCATGGACAAGCTGGGCCGCACCCGCGCGGGCTATACCGTCAGCTTTCCCGTGGGCGCGCCGCGCTCGAAGGGGGCGATGGGCCTTGCCGCGCCGCGGGACGTGCCGCAGGAGGCGGTCGATGCCCACTGGCAGCACCACAGCGACGCCCTGCTGGCCCTGACGCACATTGCGCATTTCAAGCTCAGCCAGCTTCCGCTGCCGGTCGCCGCCGCACAACTGACGCCCCGCCAGCGCGAATGCCTGCAATGGATCGCCGACGGCAAGACGCAGGCCGACATCACCCAGATCACCGGCATGGCCGCCTCGACCGTCGAACGCCACCTGTCGCGCGCCCGCGACCACCTGAGGGTGGAGACCACAGCGCAGGCCATCGCCAAGCTCGCCTTCCTCAACCAGCTCTGGGTTACCCAACTGGACGAGGCGCCGTGAGGCCAAGGGGCAGGGCGGCGCGTCCGGCGATTTTCTGAAAAATTAAACAAAGACAGTTCTTTAATTGCCAATCCTGACCTCCATTCAACCCTGAGATTCCCCCAAGATCGGCGGTTTTCGGTCGTCCGGCGCGGGAGTCTGGCGGCCTTCCGCGCACACACCTGCTCGTGATCCCGGGGCGCTTGGCGCATCGGCCACCGCCATGCTTAAATCTGTCCTGTTGCTGCCAAAACCATTTGTTCCATAGGTGCCTTCGATGCCCAGACCGCCCCTGTTCGTCTTCTTCGTGCTCGCTTTGTCGACGCTCATCACCGCCGTCGGTTACGCCGAATCCGACAGCCGCCACGCCGCCGTCTCCGCCCCCTCTGCCGGAGCACTGTCGGTAGAGGGCGCCCCCCGTTCGCCGCACCCTGGCAGAACGGGCTGAGCGGACCGTCCCGCGCGCCCCGCCTGTCCCGGCGGACGGCGGGCGACGCTTTACCCCATGCGGGTTTTGCGCCATTCCCAGCGGATGGCGCTTTCTTTTTTCCATGGGGCAGAGGGCATGACGGGTCCACGCACGGCAGGCAAGGGGCAGGGCTGAGATGCTCTTCCTGACGATCTGGCCGCTCTTCGCGCTGATCTGCGCGGGCTTCCTCCTCGCCCGCAAGGGGTTTCCCGCCGAAGGCTTCTGGCCGGCGGCCGAGCGCATGAACTATTTCGTGATGTTCCCGGCGCTGCTGTTCTCCAGCCTTGCCCGCGCTCCGATCCGCGACCCGGAGGTGCTGCGCCTCGGTGCGGCGGCCATGCTGACCCTGCTGATCGCGGCGGCGCTGCTGGCCTTCGCGCGCTGGCTCAGACCCGCGCCCGCCGCCCGCTTCGGCCCGGCGCTGCAGGGCGTGCTGCGGTTCAACACCTACCTCGGCGTCGCCGCGATCACGAGCCTCGCCGGACCCGAGGGCCTGTCCCGCGCGGCGGTCTACCTCGCCATCGCCGTGCCGCTGGTGAACCTCCTGTCGATCCTCGCGCTCAGCGAGGGCGGGGCCACGGGGCGCTGGCGCAGGCTGGTCCGGACGATCTTCACCAACCCGCTGATCCTCGCCTGCCTTGCGGGCATCGCGGTGGCGCTGGCCGGGACCGGGCTGCCCTTCGGCTCCGGCGCGTTTTTCTCGCTCCTGGCCCAGGGCAGCCTGCCGCTCGGCCTGCTGTGCGTCGGCGCCGCCCTCCAGCCGCAGGCGCTCAGGCAGGACATGACGGCGCTGGCGGGGATCGGCGCGCTGCGCCTTCTGGCGATGCCGGTGCTTGCCACGATCATCGCGCTCCTCATGGGGCTCGAGCCCGTGTCGGCGCTGATCCTCGTGATCTTCTCCGCCATTCCAACGGCGCCCACGGCCTACGTGCTGACGCGGCAACTGGGCGGCGACGGGCCGTTCATGGCGGGGATCATCACCTCGCAGACGCTGGCCGCCGTGCTGACCCTGCCGCTGGTGGTCTGGCTCTTCGGGCTGATGGGCGGCAACTGACCGCCCGCAGCCCGTCAATTCGCCCGGACGGGGGCTGCGCAAACGCCACCCGCAGGCCATGCACCGCCAGAAGGCTTGCAAACCCCCCGCACGAGCCTCTAAACCGCGTGGAAACCCTCTTTTGCAAGGTCCAGACCCGATGCGCCTCAGCCGCTACTTCCTGCCCGTCCTCAAGGAAACCCCGTCCGAGGCGCAGATCGTCTCGCACCGGCTCATGCTGCGGGCCGGCATGATCAAGCAGGCGCAGGCGGGGATCTATTCCTGGCTGCCGCTGGGCTTCAAGGTCCTGAAGAAGATCGAGAACATCGTCCACGAAGAGCAGCAGCGCGCGGGCCACATCCCGCTTCTGATGCCGACGCTGCAATCGGCGGACCTCTGGCGCGAATCCGGCCGTTACGAGGCTTATGGCGAAGAGATGCTGCGCATCACCGACCGTCACGGCCGCGACATGCTGTACGGGCCGACGAACGAAGAGCTGATCACCGACATCTTCCGCAGCTTCGTGCGGTCCTACAAGGACCTTCCGCTGACGCTCTACCACATCCAGTGGAAGTTCCGCGACGAGATCCGCCCGCGCTTCGGCGTGATGCGCGGCCGCGAGTTCCTGATGAAGGACGGCTACAACTTCGACCTCACCAAGGAGGACGCGCTGCACGCCTACAACCGCCACCTCGTCAGCTACCTGCGCACCTACGAACGCATGGGCCTGCAGGCGATCCCGATGCGCGCCGACGGCGGCCCGATCGGCGGCGATTACACCCACGAATTCCTCGTGCTGGCGGAGACGGGCGAGTCGGAGGTCTTCTACGACAGCGAGATCACCGATCTTAAGTTCGGCACGCGCGACATCGACTTCGACAGCGTCGAGGAATGCCAGTCCGTGCTGGAGGAGTTCACCTCGCGCTACGCCCGCACCGACGAGACCCACGACGAGGCCCTGTTCAACCAGATCCCCGAAGAGCGCCGCCGCTCTGCGCGCGGTATCGAGGTCGGCCAGATCTTCTACTTCGGCACCAAGTACTCCGATGCGATGAACGCCGTGGTGCAGGACCAGTCCGGCGCGCAGGTGCCGGTGCACATGGGCTCCCACGGGATCGGCGTCAGCCGCCTTCTGGGCGCGATCATCGAGGCGTCGCACGACGACAAGGGCATCATCTGGCCGGAAGGCGTGACGCCCTTCCATTGCGGCATCGTCAACCTCAAGCAGGGCGACGCAGAGGCCGACGCCGCCTGCGAGGCGATCTACCTCGACCTGGTGAAATCCGGGCTTGAGCCGCTCTACGACGACACCAACGAACGGGCAGGGGGCAAGTTCGCCACCATGGACCTGATCGGCCTGCCGTGGCGGATCACCGTCGGCCCGCGCGGGCTGAAGAACGGCGTGGTCGAACTGACCTCCCGCCGTACAGGCGAGAGCGAGGAGATGCCGCCCGAGCAGGCGGTCGAGCGCATCCGCCAGATCTACGCCAACCACTGACTATTGCGTGCAGGCCCGCATGCCGGGCCTGCGCTCTCCCTGCAACCCCTGTGCGCCTCTCACTGCCGACCCGCTTGATGCGGCGCGGCGGGCCGCCTTATGCTGGCCGTAAAAAACGGCAGGAGCAGAGGCAATGATTGGGCGGGCACTGGCACTCGCGGGCGGCTTGACGGGCGCGGTGGGCGCTTCGCAGTTCCCCGAATTTTCACAGCAATACATGCAGCGCCTCGGCGGCACGGTGGACGAACTCGCCCGCCAGATCGACCGTTACGAGGCTGACGCGCAGGCGGTCGACATGACGCTGGACGACTACCTCCGCCAGCTTGCCGTCGAAGGGCCGCTGGCCCGGACGCAGGCCGGCAACATGGTTGAGGACATCGCCCGCCACGACCGCCTGACAGAGGCGCTGACCACGCTGGAGGGCGCAGGCCCCTTCATGCGCGCGCGGCTCGCCAGCTACATGGGCGACAGGGAAATCGCGGAACGCGCCTTCGAGGTCTTCAAACCGGCGGTGCCGGCGACCTTCGAAGGCGCTGTCTTTGCGGGAACGGGGTTCTTCGCGGGCTGGCTGGGTCTCAGCCTGCTCTTCGGGTTCCTCGCGCGGCTCTGGGCCACGGCACGGGCGCCTTTCCGCCCGCGCCGGATGACCCGCCGCGGGTATGGCTGAGGGGACGCGCCCCGGTTCAGGCTTCTGCCTGCGCCACCGCCTCGACCTCTGCCACGATGCCGTCGACCACCGCCAGCAGCAGGGCGTCGTCCTCGCATTCGGCCATCACGCGGATCAGCGGCTCCGTCCCCGACTTGCGGATCAAAAGCCGGCCCTTGCCGGTCAGCCGTGCCTCCGCGTCGCGGATCACCGCCTGCACTTTCTCTGACTCGAGCGGCGCCACACCCGGCCCGAAACGCACGTTCTTCAGCAGCTGCGGCACCGGCGCAAAGCTGCGCGTCAGTTCCGAGGCGCGGCGCCCGGCGCGGACCATCTCCGCCAGGAACTGCAGGCCCGCCATCAGCCCGTCGCCCGTGGTGGCATAGTCGGTCATCACGATGTGGCCCGACTGCTCGCCGCCAAGGTTGAAGCCCCCCGCGCGCATCCGTTCCACCACGTAGCGGTCGCCCACCGCCGTCCGCTCCAGCCGCAGGCCGCGCCCGTAGAGGAACCGTTCCAGCCCGAGGTTCGACATCACCGTCGCCACCAGCGCGCCGCCCTTCAGACGGTCTTCCTGCGCCCAGCGGTCTGCCAGCAGCGCCATGATCTGGTCGCCGTCGACCACCGATCCGGTCTCGTCGATCAGGATGATCCGGTCGGCGTCGCCGTCGAGGCACAGTCCGACGTCCGCGCCATGTGCCACGACCGCCTCCGCCGCCGCCTCCGGATGGGTGGAGCCGCATTTGGCGTTGATGTTCAGGCCGTTGGGGCTTGTGCCCAGCGGCACCACGTCTGCGCCCAGCTCCCACAGGACCTCGGGCGCGGTCTTGTAGGCGGCGCCGTTCGCGCAATCCACGACCACCTTGATCCCGTCGAGCCTCAGGCCGGAGGGCAGGGTGCTCTTCACCCGCTCCTGGTAGCGGAAGCGACCGTCGTCGATGCGCTTCGCCCGGCCGATGTTCTGCGGCTGCGCTCCGTGCACGCCGCCCTCGACCAGCCCCTCGATCTCTGCCTCGACCGCGTCGGACAGCTTGAACCCGTCGGGGCCGAAGAACTTGATGCCGTTGTCGTCCGCCGGATTGTGGCTGGCGGAAATCATGATCCCGAGGTCGGCGCGCATGGAGGTCGTCAGCAGCCCCACGGCAGGTGTCGGCACCGGCCCCAGCAGCAGCACGTTCATGCCCGTCGAGGTCAGGCCCGCGGTCAGCGCGTTCTCGAACATGTAGCCCGACAGGCGGGTGTCCTTGCCGATCACCACGCGGTGCACCCCGCCGTGTTCGTTGCGGAAGTGGCGGCCCACCGCGGCGCCAAGCGCCACCGCCAGCTCGACGGTCATCGGATAGGTGTTGGCCTTGCCTCGCACCCCGTCGGTGCCGAACAACTTGCGGCTCATGTCTTGCCTCTCCCTTGTATGGCCCGCAGCATCGTCAGCGCCTGCGCCGTCTCTGCCACGTCGTGAACCCGGACGATCTGCACGCCCTGCGCTGCCACGGCCAGCGCACAGGCGACCGAACCGGGCATGCGCTCGGCGGCCTTCTCGACCCCGGTGAGCTTGCCCACGAACCCCTTGCGCGACGCCCCCACCAGGATCGGACAGCCAAGCCCGTGATAGAGCGACACGTTCGCCAGAAGCGCGAGGTTGTGATGCATGAGCTTGCCAAAGCCGATCCCCGGATCGACCACGATGTTGCTGCGCGGCATCCCGAGGTCTTCGAGCTTCAGGATCTGCCGTTCGAGGAAATCGTAGACGTCCAGCAGCACGTCCTCGAACTTCGGATCGTCCTGCATCGTCTCCGGCTCGCCCATCATGTGCATGACGCAGACCGGCAGGTTCCGCTCGGTGCAGAAGCGCGCCAGCATCGGATCGTATACGAAGCCCGAGATGTCGTTGACCAGCCGCGCCCCCGCATCGACCGCCGCCTCTGCCACGACCGACTTGCGCGTGTCGATGGAAACCGGCGCCGCGATTTCGCTCGCGATGGCGCGGATCACCGGCTCGACGCGGGCGATCTCGGCCTCGCGCGGGACGGTCCTTGCGCCGGGGCGCGTGCTTTCGCCGCCCACGTCGAGGATGTCGGCCCCTTTCTTCACCAGCGCCCGCGCATGGTTCAGCGCGGCGGCAGAGGACTGGTACTGCCCGCCATCGGAAAAGCTGTCGGGGGTGACGTTGAGGATGCCCATGACCCTGCAGCGGTCCATCGCGACCCCGGCGACGGGCGCGCGCGGCGCACTGATGCGGTCGCGCCACTCCTGCGGCACCGCCTCCAGCGGCACGGTCCGGGGCGCCTGGCCACGGTCGTACTTCACCGCCTGGTCGAACCAGCCCGGACCGCCGGCGACAGGAAGACTGTGTCCCTCCGGCTCCGGCGCGTCGAACCGGACGAGTGGCCTGTAGTAGGATCTGCTCATGCCGCCCTCACTACCCGATCCGGCGCCCTTTGCAAGATCGTGGGGCGGGTGTCACAGCAGCGGTGCGCCGGTCTCTACCCTGCGCAACGGCACGGGCGCGGTTTCCGGCAGGCTTTCGCCGACAACCAGCAGCTCGGCGGCCTCGATCTCGCCCGCAAACCAGGCAGACAGGGCGACCGCATCGCGGGGCGAGCCCTTCGGCGGTTCGGTGGCATCCAGCACGATCTTCGACGGCGCCCAGACGCAGGTCTGGCCGTTCTTCATCGCCCAGTCCAGCTCGGTGCGGGTCGAGACCACCTTGCAGCGCAGGTCCCGCGCCGCCAGCCGCCAGGCGTTCTGCTCGATCGCCAGCAGGTCGACCCGGCGCTGGGTCATCCTGTGCCCGGTTTCCAGCGGTGCCTCGGCGGGCAGCCCTGTGGTCAGGATCACCGGCGCCCCGTCCGCCACGAGATCGTCGATCCAGCGCCCCAGGTCGGGGTGCGCGATGGCGTCGTTCGACAGGTAGACCACGCGCGGATGCGGCCGGGCCGAGGCCGCGTCCTCGGCCAGCGCATCGAGGTGGGCTGCCACGTCCTTGCGGGCGCGCACGATCTCGACGCCAAGCGCGCCGGGCCCGCGGTCCAGCTTCTCGATCCGGACGAAGGCGCGCAGCGCCTGCGGCTCCAGCAGGATGCGTTCGGAAATGCGTTCCGCCAGCGTCTCAAGCAGGTTCAGCCGTTCGGCGGCAAGTTCGTGGGCAATCGCCTCCGTCACCCGGTCGTAGGACAGGATACGGTCCACGTCGTCGTCGATGGTGCCGGTGAAGGGCGCGACCTCGACCACCACGTTGAACCGCAGCCGCTGCGTGATGCCGCGCTCCGCCTGAAAGGCGCCGATCTCCGCCTCGACGATATGGTCGCGAAGGGAAATGCGGTCGCGCGGCGCGTCGCCTGCGGTCGCAATGGCGCGCTCGGACGGATGGGCAAAGGCAAGGCGGACTTCAGAGGCCATGTCGACTCCCGATTGGTGGTGGGGCCCACCTATAGGGCCCATTCCGCGGGGATGGCAGGCCGAAAGCGGCAAACGCCGACCTGTGGCGGCATCCTGCACGGCTGTTGACGGTAGTCGACGGGCGGGGAAGTGCCGCCGCTCAGCGCGGATTGCGGTAGAAGATGTGCTGGCCGATGTTGGCCGTCTTCATGAAGGTGCGCGACCACTTCGGGCGCACGGCGTTGGTGTGGTAGTAGGTAGCCCCCTGAGTCAGCGTGCGCGGCGCGCCGTTCAGCATGACCTGCGCCACCTTGCCGACCCGGTTCCACGCGGCGGGCTCGTTGATGCGCTCGGGGTTGCCGTCGCAGGTGTAGGTGAACTGGCAGCCGTATTTCTTGCCGGTGCCCTGTTTCACCACGCCGCAGACCGATCCCGGGAAGCGCGGCGAGGACACGCGGTTCATGATGACCTCGGCCACCGCGAACAGGCCCTGCACGCTTTCGCCGCGGGCTTCGAAGTACAGCGCCTCCGACAGGCATTGCCATTCCGCGCCGCCGGTCGAGATGATCGGCTGACGCGCCAGCCAGTCGTTGGAGTAGGTGATGCCGCCCGCGCCCTGCGCGCCGGCGACCGGCGTGACCAGTTTCTCCAGGTGGCCGTTGCGCGCCCGGGCCAGCGCCTTGGTCTCGAGCGAGACAAGCGTCTTTGCCTTGAGGACGGCATCGGCATGGGCCGGGGCGGAAATGGTCGAAGCAATTGCCAGGCCGATCAGGGCGGCAGCACGGAAGGCACGGATCATCGCGGCGGTCTCTTTTTACGGGAACGTGGCCCCGATCCATGCCGGGACGGCGCGGTACGTAGCCAATTTCCCGAAATTCGTAAACATCGCGATCCGGAGACGCGGATTCTTGCCGCCAGTTGCGGCCGATCTGCGACTTGTCCACCGCTTTTGTCGCAGGCCGTCTTGCAAATTCCGCGACCGCATCGCCTGCGCGACGAGCGCCGGGCGACTCGGGGTAAGCCCCCATAAACCTTGGGCGACTCGTGTTAAGGTTGCTTTACGTCGGGGAGGGTTCAGGAAGGCGGGCAAGCCCCCATGTGTCACATGCGCGGAGGTTTGCGCACACCTTGGGCGGAAAGTGCAAATTGTGCCGCGGCCAGCCGTGCGACCGGCACCCGGAAGGGCGAACAGCTGACATAGGTCATCCCCACCGCGCGGCAGAAGGCGATTGATTCCGGGTTGCCGCCGTGCTCGCCGCAGATCGACAGGGTGACACCGGGGTTGGACGAGCGGCCGCGCTCCACGCCGATGGCCACCAGCTCGCCCACACCGTCGAGGTCGAGCACGTGGAAGGGGTCCTCGCTGAACACGCCCTGCTGCACGTAATCGCCCATGAAGCGGCCCGCGTCGTCGCGCGACAGTCCGTAGGTCATCTGCGTCAGGTCGTTGGTGCCGAAGGACAGGAACTGGCAGTGCGGGGCGATCTCGTCGGCGCGCAGGCAGGCGCGCGGCGTCTCCACCATCACGCCCAGCCGGTAGGTGAAATCGCGCCCGCGCTCCGCCCGGACCTCGGCGGCGACCGCGTCGATGCGCGAACGCAGCAGCTCCACCTCGCGGTTCGCGCTGACCAGCGGCAGCATGATCTCCGGCACCACCGGCGCCCCCTCGCGCGAGGCGTCGAGCGTCGCCTCGAAGATCGCGCGCGCCTGCATGTCGTAGATCTCCGGCACGGTGATCCCCAGCCGCACGCCGCGCAGGCCCAGCATGGGGTTGTACTCGCCCATCGACTCCACCCGCCGCGTCACGTCCGACACGGGCAGGTCCAGCGCCTCCGCCAGGTCGCGCAGCCCCGCGCGGTCGGTCGGCAGGAACTCGTGCAGCGGCGGATCGAACAGCCGGATGCACACCGGCAACCCCTCCATGATGCGGAAAAGCTCTGTAAAGTCGGCACGTTGCATCGGAAGCAGGATGGCAAGCGCCGCCTGCCGGTCCTCCGTCGCATCGGCAAAGATCATCTCCCGCATCGGCGTGATGCGGTCGGCTTCGAAGAACATGTGCTCGGTCCGGCACAGGCCGATCCCCTGCGCCATGAAGCGCCGCGCGGTCGCCGCGTCGGCGGGCGTGTCGGCATTGGCGCGGACGCCGATGTCGCGCGCCTCGTCGGCCCAGCCCATCAGCGTCTGGAACGCATCGTCGAGCGCGGCCTCCACCATGTCGGGGCTGCCCTCCAGCACCTCGCCCGCGGTGCCGTCCAGCGTGACGATGTCGCCCTCGCGGAAGGTGCGGCCGTCCTCGGCGAGGATCGTCTTGCGCTGCAGGTCGATCTTCATCCGCGCCGCGCCCACCACGCAGGGCAGGCCCAGCCCGCGCCCGATCACCGCGGCGTGCGAGGTCATGCCGCCGCGCTCCGTCAGCACGGCCACGGCGGCGTGCATGCCCCGGATGTCCTCGGGCGATGTCTCGCGCCGGACAAGGATGCAGGTCTCCCCGCGCGAGGTGCAGGCCATCGCCTCCGCCGAGGAGAAGACGATCCGGCCCGTCGCGGCCCCGGGCGAGGCGGCGATGCCGCGCCCGATCACCCGACGGTCGGCGCCCGGCGCCACCTGCCGGTGCAACAGTTCCGAGATCGCGCCCGGCTCGATCCGCATCACCGCCTCCTGCGGCGTGATGATCCCGTCCTCCACCAGCCGCACCGCGATCCGCACCGCCGCCCGCGACGACCGCTGGACGCGCATCCCGTCGAGGATGTGGACCTGTCCGTTCTGGATGGTGAACTCGATCTGCATCTCGGCGCGCAGCTTGCGGCGCATCAGCTCGGCGTTGGCCTTGAGCTGGTGGAAGGCCTCCGGCGCCAGCTCTTCCAGCGAGGGGCCGCGCGGGTCCTTTTCGAGAAACAGGCTGGTGTTGCGGTGCTTCAGCGCCTCGCGGCCCTGGCTCTGGCTTAGGTAACGTCCGGTGATCTGCGGCAGCCCGGTATCCGAATCGACCAGCTGCAGCACGCCCGACCCGCATTCGCCCTTGCCCAGACCCGGCGCCATCTCCTGCACCACAAGGCCAAGGCCCGCGTCCACCGGCGCGCCCTTGGCCTGCCGCAGCAGCCGGGCGGTCGTGCCCTCCCACGCCCGCGCCATGGAGCGCAGGACCTCCCGCAACTGCACCGCCGGGTCCTGGGGGAAGACCTCTTCGGCCTCCTCCTCGTAGGCGGCGAGCGCGGCAGAGAGTCCGGCCTGTCCCACATCCTCGATCTCGTCGAAGAGGTCGGGGTCGAGCCGCGCGACGTGGATCGCGTAGCCCTGCACGAACCGCATGTAGAGCGAGGCAGAGGCATCGTGCCCGATACTTTCCGTCAGCGCCACGTAGCGCGCGTCGTTCATGCCGATGTTCAGGACCGCGCCGGGACCGCCCCAGTCGGGATCCTCCGACGAGGGCCGCACGCACAGAAGCGCGTCGGGGTCGAAGTGCGCCAGCAGCGCGGCCATGTCCGGCATCTGCCCGGCGGCGATGCGGTGCACCTCGGCAAAGGACAGGGCCACGGTGCGCGGCACCGGCAGGTCGAGCCGCACGAGCCGCTGCAGGCACTTCGCCCGCCCGCCATGCGTGGGCGTCGCCATCGGCGCGCTCGGAGTGATGAGCGTGACGTCAGGGTTTTCGGAGAACGCTTTCTGCACTGCAGCACCTGTCTTGGATGCGCGCAGAATACGGAGTGACAGTCATATGACAAGATGGGCTGTCGTCGCGGGCGGGAATGCGTGACGCCGCGTCGTTCTGACGGGTGGTCTCGCCTTGCCTGCGCAAGGCGATCCGCCGGGGAGAGGCGCTGCCTCCCCCCGGTCCCCCCTCCAGCCAGGCCCCGGCCAGGGGGCGACAGGCAGGCGGGGGCGGGCCTCAGCCCTCGATCTTCGTCAGGTCGGCCACCTGCAGGCAGGTCTGGCGGATGCGGCTCAGCAGGTTCAGGCGGTTGCGGCGCACCACGGAATTGTCGGAGTTGACCTGCACTGCGTCAAAGAAGGCGTCGATGGGCGCCCGCAGCGTGGCCATGGCCTCCATCGCGGCGGTGAAATCCTCCGCCTGCATCGCCGGGGCGATCTTGGTGTCGGCAGCATCGAGCGCCTCGAACAGCGCGCGTTCCTCGTCGGTCTCGGCGAACTTCACGTCCGCGCCGAAGGAATACTCGACGCCGTCCTTTTCCTCGGCCTGCGTGAGGATGTTGTTGGCCCGCTTGAAGCCCTGCACGAGGTTCCTGCCGTCCTCGGTCTGCATGACCGCGGCCAGCGCCTCGGCGCGCTTCACCAGCAGGGTGAGGTCGTCGCTGTTCGGCATGGCAAGGCAGGCGTCGATGACGTCATGCGGAATGCCCTCGCCGCGCAGGTGGACCTTCAGGCGGTCGTGGATGAAGGAGAGGAGGTCGTCGGACACATCAGGTTTGTGGTTCTCGATGGCTTCGACCCACTCCGGCGCCTCTTCCTTGCGGGACTCGAGCAACGTGCGCACGGCCGAACCGAAGACGCCGTGCAACGCGATCTCCGAAAGGAGCGTATCGCTGAGTTCGCTGTCTTGCGTGTTTGACGGCGCAATCTTGTGGCGCAGCAGTTGCGCGTCGATGAACCGGTCGAGGTGCAGCCGCAACCCGTTCACCAGCACCAGCCGGATCACCCCCAGCGCGGCGCGGCGCAGGGCGTAGGGGTCCTTGGACCCGGTGGGCTTCTCGTCGATGGCCCAGAAGCCGGTCAGCGTGTCCAGCTTGTCGGCCAGCGCCACGGCGACGGAGGTGGGGGCGGTGGGCACGTCGTCGGACGGACCCAGCGGCGAGTAATGTTCCTGGCAGGCGGCGGCGACATCGGCGGGCAGGCCGGCTGCCTCCGCGTAGTAACGGCCCATCAGGCCCTGAAGCTCGGGGAACTCATAGACCATTTCCGAAGACAGGTCGGCCTTGGCGACCTCCGCTGCAAGCTGGGCCTGGTCGGCTTCTGCATTCACCTTCGGGGCGAGGGCACGGGCCAGCGCGGCGATCCGTTCGATCCGGGCCTTCTGGCTGCCCAGCTTGTTGTGGAAGGTCACGTTCTCCAGCCGGTTGGTCCAGGCGGTCAGGCCCTCGTCCTTCGCCACGCGCAGGTCGTTCTCCCAGAAGAACTTCGCATCCGACAGGCGGGCGGCCAGCACCTTCTGGTTGCCCGCAAGGATGGTGGCGCCGTTGTCCGCCGTCTCGATGTTGGCGACGGTGACGAACTTCTCGATCCGGCCGGTGGCGGGGTTCTTCACGGAAAAGAACTTCTGGTGTTCCTTCATGGAGGTCTGCAGCACCTCCGGCGGCAGCCCGAGGAAGGTGTCGGCGATGTCGCCCATAAGCACGAACGGCCATTCCACGAGGCCCGCGACCTCCGCCAGAAGGCCCTTGTCCTCGACCACTTCGAGGCCCTGGGCAAAGGCCATGTTGGTGGCGTCGTTCCAGATGTGCTCGGCACGTTCCCCGGCGGAAAGGATCACATGCGCGCGCTTCAGCTTGGCGGCGTAATCGTCGAAGGAGGTGACCTCGAACGGCGCGCCGCCCATGAAGCGGTGGCCCTCCGTGGTGCGGCCGGCGCGGATGCCGTCGATCTCCAGGTCCACCACGTGTTCGCCACCCTCGTCGCGCATCACGCAGAGGATGCGGTGCAGGGGGCGGACCCAGCGCAGGCTGCCCGCGCCCCAGCGCATCGACTTGGGCCAGGGAAAGCCGCGCACGGTCTTTTCGAGCTGCTCGGCCACGATGGCCTCGGCCTTGCGGCCCGGGGTGATGACGGTGGCGTAATAGAACGCGCCCTTCTTGTCCTCGCGCTCCTCGAGCTGGTCGCGGGTGACGCCCGCGCCGCGCATGAAGCCTTCGAGCGCCTTGTCCGGCGCGCCGACCTTCGGGCCGCGGCGCTCTTCCTTCAGGGTGGGGCTTTCGGCGGTCAGCCCCTCGACCGTCAGGCAGAGGCGGCGCGGCGTGTGGAAGGCCGCGGCGGAGGCATAGGTCAGACCGGCCTCGACCAGACCGTCGGTCATCATCTTCTTCAGGTCTTCGGCCGCCCGCGCCTGCATGCGCGCCGGGATTTCCTCGGAAAAGAGTTCGATCAGAAGGTCGGGCATCGTCTCACCACAGCTTTGGCCCGCGCCTTGGCGGCACGGGCTTCGTCGTTGCAGCGGTGTCTAGCGGGCCAAGCAGGGGGTCGCAAGCGGAGACGGTGCCGCCTGCGACCCGGGCGGGGTCAGGCTGTGGCTTCGTTGAGCTTGCCCTCGGCTTTCAGCTTGGCGCGGCGGGCGAGGGTCATGACGTCCTTGCCCTCGTAGCGCGGCAGCACGCGGTACCAGCCTTCAACGGCGTTCTCGACGGCGAAGGCCAGGAGGCCAAGCGCCACGATGCCCAGAAGGATGCGCCCGTAGGCCATGGAGCGGAGCTGGTGCAGGGCGTCGCCCACGCCGCCGGCCTCGCTCGGATTGGTGGTCATCGCCGCCACGATGATCGAGATGCCGATGAGCGAGATCACCACGCCCTGCGCGATGCAGCCGAACTTGCAGACCGGGTCGAGCTTGCGGGCGGTCGGCGTGACGCGGATGTGTTCCTTGTACTTTTCGGCCCAGCCCTTGTGCATGTAGTAGATGCCTGCGCCCAGCGTGGCGAGGCCGACGGCCCCCACGAGCCACGGTCCGAACGGCATGGTCATCAGCTTCTGGGTCATCGACTGCGTGCCGCCTTCGCCGCCGCCGCTGCCGCCCATGGCGGTCGCCGCGACCGAGACGCCGATGGCGCCGTGGATCAGGCCGGTGACGACAAGCCCCGCGCGGGCGATCATGCCCTTCGCGTCGGTGCCGTAATCCTCCAGGTCCATCCAGGCGTCGACCAGCCGCCAGGCGAGATAGGCCCAGAGACCCACGGCGATCGCCCAGAGCGCGGCCACGCCCCAGGCCTGTCCGCGCAGGTCGGCGAGCGCGTCGGTGGTGCCCTGCGCCTCGCCCCCCTTCACCGCGGCCATGAGGGCCAGACCGCCCACGACCACGTAGACGGCGGCGCGCGCGAAATATCCGGTGCGCATGACGGGCGGAACCCAGGCGGGGGCTTTTTCGGACATGGTCGATCTCTCCTTTGTTGCAGGGAGAGCGCTTGGCAGGGCGATAAAGTTCCGTGGAAGTTGTGGCAGGCCCGGGTTTCGCCGCACTTTCCGCGCGGCGATCCG